>JBDSDC010000058.1:0-6076 GCA_039920725.1 Croceibacterium sp.
CGGCGCGGTCGCCCTCGAGCCGGGCCTGCTGGCGGGCGAGATCGGCGAGGCGCTGCTCGGCGGCCTCGAGCTGGCTCGACAGCGCCGCCATGCGGTGGCCGTGCGCGCTGGAATCGTCGCGCCGGTCGGCGAGGACCTCGCGCGCCTCAGCGAGCCGCACGGCGAGCGCCGCTTGCGCCCTTTGCGCCGCCTGCGTGGCCGCCTGCGCCGCGATGACCCGTGCCTCAGCGTCCGACGCTTCCTGGTGCGCGGCATCGGCGGCGGCGGCGGCATCGCGCCAGCGGGCAAACAGCAGCCGCGCCTCGGCCACGCGGATCTTGTCGCTCAGCGCGCGGTAGCGCTCGGCCTGGCGGGCCTGGCGGCGCAGCGAAGCAATCTGGCCTTCGAGGCCGGCGGTCAGGTCGTCGAGCCGGGCCAGGTTGGCCTCGGTCAGCCGCAGCTTGCCCTCGGCATCGCGGCGGCGGACATGCAAGCCCGCGATCCCGGCCGCCTCCTCGAGCATCATCCGCCGCTCGGCCGGGCGCGCGGCGATCACCTGGGCGATCTTGCCCTGGCTGACCAGCGCCGGACTGTGCGCGCCCGTGGCGGCATCGGCGAACACCAGCGCGACGTCCCGCGCCCGCACGTCGCGTCCGTTGACACGGTAAGCGCTGCCCGCGCCGCGCTCGATCCGGCGGGTGACTTCCACCGCTTCGCCCGCATCATCGACCGCGTGAAGCACGACTTCGGCAAAGTCGCGCGCCGGGCGCTGCTCGGTGCCGGCGAAGATCACGTCGTCCATCCCGCCCGAGCGCATCGACTTGGGCGAGATTTCGCCCATCACCCAGCGGATCGCCTCGAGCAGGTTGGACTTGCCGCAGCCGTTGGGGCCGACCACCCCGGTCAGGCCGGGCTCGATGCGCAGTTCGGCGGGCTCGACGAAGCTCTTGAAACCGCTCAGCTTGAGCTTGCGGATCAGCATCGCGGCCGGCGGGTCACGCGGCTAGCGCGCGCCGGCGTTCTGCAGCGCCGGCTCCAGCTGGGCCCAGGACGTGACGTCGGTCAGCTTGGCGCCGTTGAGAAACAGCGTGGGGGTCGAATCGACCCCGGCCGCACTGGCGGTTTCGGTCACTTTGGCGATCTGTTCGGCGGTCTGGGTATTGCTCAGGCATGCGCGTGACTGATCGACCGACACGCCGCGTTCGGCGAACCAGTCGGTCAGCCCGAACGCATCGGCCAATCCCGCATAGCGCTGTGCCGGGGGGAGCTTGGTTGCCGCCTCGGCCTGGGCATTGGCTTGCTGCGCCCGGTTCAGCACCGCATCCTGGTTGGTGTAGAGCTGCTCGACGAGGCCGAAGTACGCATCGGGGCTGGCGCACTGGAGCATCATCGTCAGCGGCATGTCGATTATGCCGTGGATCATCAGGCTGCGGAATTCGTAGCTGACCCGGCCGCTGGTGACATACTTGGTCTTGAGCGGCTCCATGCCCTCGTTCGCCAGCTTCGCGCAGTGCGGGCACGATAGCGAGCCGTATTCGACCAGCTTGAGCGGCGCGTTGGGGTTGCCCATCAGCATCCCGCCGTCCTTGGTCGGCGCGACGACATCGGTCCACGCCTTGCCGGCGGGCGCCGCGACCGGGGCAATCGCGGCTGCGGTTGATGCGGCGCCGGTCGACCCGTCGCTCTTGTTGCAGGCCGCAAGCCCGAGCGCGAGCGGCGCGGCGATGAGCAGGGCAAGCGTCGTGCGGCGAATGGCGGTCATGGACGAGTCCTTCAATTGAGCGAGGCTAGCCGAGGGGTGAAGGGGGACAAAGTTAACGCAGGCGCTTGTTCACAGGTTCACAGGCGCGCGTCGAGCTGCGGGGCCAATGCGGTCCAGGTGGCGGTCCCGGCGAGGATCAGCCCGTTGATGGCGAATGTCGGCGTTCCCGCGACACCGGGCAGCTTCCAGTCCTTGTCCGCTGCGGTGGCGATCTTGCGCGCCATTGCCTCGTCGGCCAGGCACTTGTCGGTCTGCACCCGGCTGTACCCGCGCCGGTCCATGATATCGTAGAACTTGAAGTCATTGGCGATCGCGCGCCGGCCCGCCAGGCCCGGTACACGCCAGCGGGCGCGCTGCGACTGGCTGGCGCTCGCCAGCGGCCCGATCCAGCGATCCTGCCCGAGCATGAAGGCCTGGTGGTTCTGAACGAACTTGGCCGGCGGGCCGCAATGGGCCAGCACCGCGGCGGTCAGGTCGACCGGATCGCGGATCAGGTGGCGGATTTCGAGGTTGAGCTTGCCGCTGCCGATATAAGCGAGATTGAGCGGGCCTTCGCCTTCGCGGGCAAAGGCGGCGCAATGCGGGCAGGTATAGCTGATGTATTCGGTCAGCCTTAATTTGGCCGCCGGGTTGCCGATCCGGTGCCCGGCATCGGTCAAAGTGACGACGCCGAGCCAGTTGCGGTTGGAACTTTGCGCGCTTGCCCCCGCCGCCGCCACAACGGCGAGCGCCGCCAGCCCAGCGCGGAGCCATTTGGTCACGATCATGTCTGCCCCTCGTTGTGGCCCATGCTGCGGGCAAGCGATTCGAGCACCGCCCGCAATTCCGGATCGCCGATGTCGCGCAAGCTGTCACCCAGCTCGAGCGGGATCGGCTTGAGCGAGGGCGGCGAGCCGCCCGCGTTGTCAGCACCGGAGCGGCTTGCTGGAGGCTTAACCGCGCCCTGACGCAGCTTGACCCGGGCAACCGCCTGATAGCCGAAGAAGCGGTTCACCCGCTCGATGATCTCGGGGATCACGTGCTGGATCAGCGGCGCGTGCGCGGGCACCACCACCAGCTGGAGAATGCCGCCGCTCTTCTCGCCGAACGGAAAGCGGATCGATTCCGGGCTGCACACTTTGGCGTGTTGCGGCCCGACAATCTCCGGCCAGCGGGTGACCACGCTCGCCTGGACGAATCCGAAGCGGCGGAACGCGGCGCGGCCGATTTGCGGCACCAGGTCGGCGACTTGGCGCGCCGGTCCACCGCGCGGCCGCTGGTAAGGTTTGCCCGATTTGGGACGGCGTTCGCGTTCCATGACCCCTCGGGCCATGCCATAGCCGGCGGATGGAGGCCAGTGCACTCGACCGCGTCGCCCCGCTGCTGTTGCACTGGTACGAAACTCACGCGCGGAGCCTGCCGTGGCGCGCGCCGCCCGGCGACCCGCTGCCTTCCGGCGAAACCTGGCCCTACCGCGTGTGGCTGTCCGAGGTCATGCTCCAGCAGACCACCACCGCGCACGCCGCGCCCTATTTCGCCCGGTTCCTGGCTCGCTGGCCCACGGTCGATGCGCTCGCCGCGGCGCCCGAGGCTGAGGTGATGGCCGAGTGGGCCGGGCTGGGATATTACTCGCGGGCCCGCAACCTGATCGCTTGCGCGCGTGAGATCGCCACACGGGGCGGCTTTCCCGGGACCGAGGCGGAGCTGCGGCGGCTGCCGGGGCTGGGCGCGTATACCGCTGCCGCGGTCGCGGCGATCGCGTTCGGTCGGCGCGCGGTGGTGGTCGACGCTAATGTCGAACGAGTGATCGCGCGGCTGTTCGCGATCGACACCCCGATCCCCGCCGCGCGCCCCGCGATCCGCGCCGCCGCCGACCCCATCACGCCGCAGGACCGCGCGGGAGACTTCGCCCAGGCGATGATGGACTTGGGCGCGGCGGTCTGCACCCCGCGTTCTCCAAAGTGCCCGTCATGCCCGCTGGCCGAGCTGTGCGAAGCCTGCAGGCAGGGTCGGCAGGACGAGCTCCCGGTGAGGGCCGCGAAAAGGCCGCTCCCGCTCCGCACCGGCACCGCATATTGGATCGAGCGCGACGGCCAGGTGCGGCTGGTCACACGGCCGGCGAAGGGCATGCTTGGCGGCATGCGCGCGTTGCCCGACGATGGCTGGAATGCGCGAGCGAATGGGTCAGACGAAGCGCCGCTCGCGGGCCCGTGGCGGCCCGGCGGCGTGGTGCGACATGGCTTTACGCATTTCGCACTCGAACTGAGTGTCGCGATCCACCAGGGCGAGTCGATCGAGGGCTTACCGAAGGGCGAATGGTGGCCGGTCACGGAGATCGAAAACGCCGGCTTGCCGACGCTGTTCGCCAAGGCAGCCCGGCTCGCGCGGGAGGGCTAGAAAATACCGCCGCCGAGCATCAGGCGCACGACCGCGACCGTGAACACGATCAGGCAGAAGTTGCGCCCGCCATTGGTGCGCGAGAGCGCGCCGAGGCCGATCCCGACCACCGCGATCGGCAGCACGATCCAGTTGCCCCAACCGAGGAAGGGTATGGCCGAGGGGATCGCCAGCACGAGCGCGACGATGCCGGCGAGAATCGAGAGCAGGTTCAGCATGTGTGCTATATCGGTAAGACACTGGCGCAGCGCAAGAGCGCGCTTGTCTTGCCCGGGCGCACAGGCTCAAATGCGATCCGGGCGCGAGCGGAGGATACGATGAATCAACTGGATGGCAACGCAGCGATCACGCGCCGCACCTGGCTTGGCGGCGCGGCGGCGGCGGGGGCGAGTGCGCTGCTTCCGGCGCTGCCCAGCTTCGCGCAAGCTCCGGCCGCGTGGCCCAACGTGACCCGGTTGATCGGGCGCTATGTCGATGGCCGCAAGGTCGCCAACATGGTCGTCGCGCTTGGCTTCGGGCAAGCCGAGCCGGCCTATATCGCCGCGGGCGTCGATACCTTCGGCCAGCCGCGCAAGTCCGATGCGGCGAGCATCTACCGCATCTATTCGATGACCAAGCCGATCACCGCGATGGCGGCGATGATGCTGATCGACCAAGGCAAGCTCGGGCTCGACCAGCCGCTTTACGAGATCTTGCCCAGGTTCCGCACGATGAAAGTGCAGAAGAAGTACGACGGCCCGATCACGCCCGACAATCTCGAGCCGGCGATACGGCCGATCACCATCCGCCAGTTGCTGACGCATACTTCGGGGCTCGGCTACGGCATCGTCCAGCAAGGCCCGATCGCGCAGGCGTTCCGCGACCGCGGCATCGTGCCGGCGCGGGTCTCCCGGCTCCAGAACGTGCCGGGGTTTCGCGGCACCGCCGTGCCCAGCCTGGCGCTGTTCGCCGATCGCTTGGCGGAACTGCCGCTGGTCTATCAGCCGGGCACCAAGTGGAGCTATTCGATGGGGCTCGACGTGATGGGCCGGGTGATCGAGGTCGTCTCGGGCCAGCCGTTCGACCGGTTCCTGCAGCAGCATTTCTTCGATCCGCTGGTGATGAGCGACACGCATTTCCAGCTCCCGCGCAAGGATGCGGCGAGGATGACCTCCAATTATTATGTGACCGCCGGCGCGCTGCTGCCGATCGATCTCGGCAGCGATTCGGTGTTCGCCGACAAGCCCCCGTTCCCGTTCGGCGGCGCTGGCCTGGTCAGCACCGCGCGCGATTACGACCGGTTCCTCAGGATGCTGGTCAATTACGGCGTGGTCGGCGGCAAGCGGGTGATGAGCGAGCGGGCGATCCGCCTCGGCACCGGCAACTTGCTGCCCGCGACCCTGCTCCCCGACGGCGGCTACAACCCTGACTGGGATTTCGGCGCCGGCGGGCGAGTTGGGCGCGGGACCAATGCGGGCGCCTATGGCTGGGCGGGCGCCGCCAGCACGCTCGGTTTCGTCCACTTCCCCAGCGGGCTGCGCGCGGGACTGTTCACGCAGTTCATGCAGGAAGGGCTTCCCGCGCTGATCGAAGAGTTTCCCGCCGCGATCCGCGCCGACCTCGGCGCGATGGCCCGCGTGTGAAAGTCGCGTTCTGCGGCGACGACATCGACCGCGCCGACGCGCTGCGCGGCGATCCGGACAAGCTGGCGGCCTTGCGCGGCGATGCGCTGGTGGTGCGGCTCGACGGCCTCGCGCCCGAACTGGAGGGTAACGCACTCGCGACCGATCCGCTCGGAAACCGCGCCGGCGAGCTGGTGTTCCTCGGCCTGCGCGCCGGGCGCGCGCTGTTCGCCGCGGTGCCGGCGGAAGGCAATTCGGCCCCGGCTTACGCCCAGCGCCCGATGTGGGACATGCTCGCCCTGATGAGCGCGGCGGACCTGGCGCTTTACGGCACCGCGCGCTCGGTGACCGACTGGCA
>JBDSDC010000059.1:0-4554 GCA_039920725.1 Croceibacterium sp.
CTTCGACCAAAGCGACAGCGACGCCGCACCCGACGCACCGGCACCCGCCCCGACCCGCGAGACCAAGAAGCTGGCCGCCAGGGCTCACGCCAAGCAGTACCGCAAGGCGCGGCGCGGCGAGCGGCGCACGCGCAGCGGGGCGGAGCCACGCGACAAGGGCGGTCGCTGATGCATCCCAACGCGGCATTTCGGCACGACGATCGGGCGCTGCTTGAAGGGCTGATCGAGCAAATCGGCTTTGGGATGATCTTTGTCCAGACTCCCGACGGCCCGCGTGTCGCGCACGTGCCGCTGGTCTATTCCGGCAAGGGCAATCTGAGGTTCCACTTGGCCCGAGGCAATGCTTTGACCCGCCATATCGCGGGGAGCGAGGCCTTGGCCGTGATCAACGGACCCGACGCTTACGTCAGCCCGCGCTGGTACGCCGACCGCGGGCAAGTGCCGACCTGGAACTATGTCGCGCTAGAACTTGAAGGGCCAGTCCGGCAGATGACCGAGGAAGAGCTGGTCAACCTGCTCGAAGCGATCGGCAAACGGCACGAAAGCCGAATTGCCGTCGGCCAGCCGTGGCGACCGGAGGAGGTGCCCGCTGAGCTTTGGGCCAGGCTGCTGCGCGGGATCGTCGGATTCGAGCTGGCCGTGCGTGCGTGGCGCCCGACTTTCAAGCTGTCGCAAAACAAGCCAGCCGACGAGCGGCTTCGCGTCGCCGACGCGCTCGAGGAGCAAGGCTCGCCAGCCATTGCCGCGCTGATGCGCCAGCTGGCCCCGTGACCACCCGGCTGGCGGTGTTCGATTGCGACGGGACGCTGGTCGACGGCCAGGCGGCGGTATGCGCGGCGATGGCGGCGGGCTTTGCCGGCGCCGGCCTGCCCGCGCCGGACCCGCACCAGGTGCGCCGGATCGTCGGGCTGAGCCTGCCGCAGGCGGTCGCCCGGCTGGCGCCACACGCCGAGCCCGCGGCACGCCAACGCGTTGTCGAGGCGTACAAGAGCGCCTTTTTCCAGGCGCGCAGCGACGGCTCGCTGCGCGAACCGCTGTACGGCGGCATCGCCCCGCTGTTGACGCGGCTGCATGGCGCCGGCTGGAGGCTGGGCGTCGCCACCGGCAAGTCCGACCGCGGGCTCACGGGCTGCCTTGAAATGCACGGCATCGCCGATCTGTTCGCCACGCTGCAGACCGCCGACCGCCATCCCTCCAAGCCCCATCCGGCGATGCTGGAGGCGGCGATGGCGGAAACGGCCGCCCGCCCCGCCGACACGGTCATGATCGGCGATACCGTCTATGACATCGAAATGGCCCGCGCCGCCGGAGTCCGCGCGCTCGGGGTGGCCTGGGGCTATCACGAGCCGGAGGAACTGCTCGCCGCCGGCGCGGATGCCGTGGCGGGGACACCGGCCGAACTGGGAGAATGGCTCGATGGCTGACGAAGACCAGGCGCGCGGTCGCTTCATGATGATCCAGATGGTCCGCATCACCGGCGTGGCGATGGTGCTGGTCGGCATGCTCATCCTGCGCGGCCGCATCCACGCCGATCACATCGCCGGTTACGTCCTGCTCGCCGCCGGTTTGGTCGACGTGTTCCTGGTCCCGTTCGTGCTCGCCCGGCGGTGGCGGACCCCGCCCGCGTGAAGCGGTTCTGGACCGACGTGGCCGCCGTACCGGCGGACGGCGGCTGGCGGGTCGAGCTCGACGGGCGACCGCTCCGCACGCCGGGCGGCCGGCCGCAAGTGGTGCCGGGCCTGGCCTTGGCGGGCGCGTTGGCGGAGGAATGGCGGTCGCTGGGCGAACAGGTCGATCCGCGCGGCTTTCCGCTGCGCGACCTTGCCGACCTCGCGCTCGACCAGGTGCAGCCCGACCGCGAAGCCGCGATCACCCGGCTGATGGCTTACGCCGAGACCGACACGCTGTGTTACCGCGCCGATCCCGACGAGCCGCTCTACCGCCGCCAGATCGTGCTGTGGGAGCCGCTGGTAACCGCCGCCGAGGCGCGCCACGGCGTCAGGCTGGAGCGCGCCAGCGGGATCAACCACCGTCCGCAGCCGCGGGCAACCTTGTCGCGGCTGCGCGAAGTGCTCGGCGGGTACGACGACTTCACGCTCGCCGCGCTGATGGCGCTGGCTCCGCTCGCCGCGTCGCTGACGGTCGGCCTGTCCGCGCTGGAACCGGTGGCCGACCTCCGCGCGTTATTTGCCGCCGCCAATTGCGAGGAAGACTGGCAGGCCGAGCAATGGGGCTGGGACGGCGAAGCCGAGGCCGCCCGCGCCGCGCGTCTGGCCGCATTCGAGATCGCCGCGCGGTTCGCGCGTCTGGCGCGCGGCTAGCTCAGCCGACCCACTCGGCGACTTCGCCCGCGACCTGGTTGGCGGCCTGGTTGAGCGCCGGGCCGACGGCGGCCGCACTGGCGGGGATACCCGGCACGGTGCTTTCGAACCGCCGGGTGGTCACTTGCCCGCCAGGCTGCTGGAGAACCGCATCGTAGCGTATGACCACGCTCCCGGTGGCGGCGTCATAGCCCATGTCGACCAGCTGCCCGGTCAGCTTGACCGCGGCCGCATATTGCAGATCGCTTTCGCCGACCACGAGCCGGGTGCCCTTGGCGCGGATCGTCTCGCTGACCAGCCGCTGGAACAGCCGGGTGGGCTTTTCGACCCACATCGCGTCCTTGAGGTAAGCGACCGCAGAGGGGGTGACCTGCACCGGGATGCGGGTGACGCCGAGCCGCAACGGGGCGCCGGGCTCGAGCACGGCCAGCGCAGTCGAGGCGGTGCCCGCGGCGCCGGTCCCCGCCGCCGCCGGTCGCGCCGCGGTCAGCGTGAACAACTGCGCCGGCTTCTTGCCGCCCAGGCTGAGGCAGCCGGTCAGCGCCGCCGAAAACGCCAGCGCCACGCCCCACGCCCGCAAGGCTCTCAACGCCATCGTGGCTCTCCTGTCGTTTATGGCCCTGTCGCTCATGGCTTGTAATCCGGCAGTTTGCCGCCGCCGATCAGCGAGCCGGCGCCTTCGTTCTGGATCCGCTCGGTCACCTCGCGCAGCGCCTGGCTGGTTCGGCGCAAATCCTGCAGCGTCGCTTCGGCGGTGGGTAATGTCGATTCCGACAATTGCCGCGCGGCCGGCCGTGCGTCGCTGAGCGTGCCCTGGAGCGAATCCGCCGCCGCTTGTGCCGACTTGAGCGTGGTCCGCATTTGCGCCGCCAGGTTCTGCCCTTCATCGTTGAGCAGGTGGTTGGTGGAATTGAGCGTGCCTTCGAACGCGGCGAGCGTCTTGGTCGACTGGTCGAGGGTCTTTTGCAGCTCGCGCAAGGTGGCCCGCACTTCGGGCGCGGATTCGGCCAGTGCGCCGCTCATCTTGTCGGTATTGCGCAAGATGCCCTGGATCGAATTCTGGTTCTCGTCCGACAGCACTCGGGTCAAGCGGTCGGTCAGCGTCGCCAGCCGCTCGAGCAACAAGGGCGCGCTGGCGAGAATCTGGCCCAGGCCGCCCGCCTGCGGGGGGATTACCGGCACGCCTTCGGGGCACGAAGTCGTGCGGCACGAAATCGGCGCTGCGCCGCGTTTGCCGCCGTTGAGGCTGATCGTCGACACGCCGGTGAAGCTGGCCGAGATAGAGGCCGAGGTGCCGAGCAGGATCGGGGTGTCTTTCTCGACCTCGATCCGCACTTTGACGAATTCGGGGTCCTTCTCCCACAGCTTGATCTCCTTGACCTGGCCGACGGGCACGCCCGAGTAGGCGACTTGCGACCCTTTCGCGAGGCCGCCCACCGACTGTTCAAAGAAGATGTCGTATTCCTTGCGGTTCTGCGTGCCGAGCTGGGCAAGCCAGATGATGAACGCCGCAAGGAGCGCCAGCAGCACCAGGCTGACCGCGCCCACCCAGACATAATTGGCCCGCGTTTCCATCTTCTTTGCCCTATGCCTTCGCCCCTGCGGGCTTGTCCACGGCTTTCCCGGTGGCTTCGCCCTTCGCCCCTGCGGGCTTGTCCACGGCTTTCCCCTTGGCCCCGCCCTGCGCCGCGCGCCCGCGCGGCCCGTTGAAGTATTCCTGGATCCAGGGGTGATCGGTCTTGAGCAGTTCGGGGATCGTGCCGACCGCGATGACCTTGCCGTCAGCCAGCACCGCGACCCGGTCGCAGATCGAATACAGCGTATCGAGATCATGGGTGATCAGGAACACCGTCAGGCCGAGCGAGGACTGGAGCGAGCGCGTCAGTTCGTCGAACGCGGCGGCGGCGATCGGATCGAGGCCCGCGGTCGGTTCGTCGAGGAACAGCAATTCTGGGTCGAGCGCGAGCGCCCGCGCCAGCCCGGCGCGTTTGCGCATCCCGCCCGACAGCTCCGAGGGATACTTGCTGGCCGCGTCTTCGGGCAGGCCGCTCATCCCCACTTTGTAGCGGGCGATCTCGTGGAGCAGCTCGTGGTCGAGCTCGGGGTAGAACTGCTTGAGCGGGACCTCGACGTTTTCGGCCACGGTCAGAGTGGAGAACAGCGCCCCGCCCTGGAACAGCACCCCCTAGCGGCTGCGCACCGCGCTTTCCTCGTCCGGCTCGGCGCCGATGGT
>JBDSDC010000060.1:0-16822 GCA_039920725.1 Croceibacterium sp.
GGCCACGCCGCCCACGATGATTGCGATAATCCAGCCCATTTCAACGTCCTCCTGTTCGGCCGCACCTGATGTGCGCACGCAGCCCTAACGGAGCGTGCGCCGATGCGTTCCCCGGCGACCCGCACGGGACCCTAGAGGATTATCGCGGAAGGGCAATCGCAGCGGCGGCTTATCCCCGCGCGATCAGTACTTCAGCTGGCGCTCGTAAAGATCGCGGTAGTGCTGGATCCGCGTCACGCGCAGGCCCTGCATGCCCGAGCGGTCGACCGCGCGCTGCCATCCGGCGAATTCCTCGAGCGTCAGGTTGTAACGCTTGAGAACGTCGTCGATGGTCAGCAGCCCGCCATTGACCGCCGCGACGACCTCCGCCTTGCGCCGGACCACCCAGCGTTTGGTTTCGGGCGCCGGCAGGTCGCGAATCGTCAGCGGTTCCCCCAAGGGGCCGATCACTTGCGCGGGGCGGATTTTCTGGTTTTCGATCATGCTTCCCTCACGGCGCCGCCCAGGCTCGTCGGCGGCGCGCCGGCTCCATTTGAGCGGACGCTTTTGCCATTGCCTGAATCTTCAAGGTTAACGGGCTGTTCTCCGCCCTGGTGCGCCGCAATCCACCGCGCCGACATGGCATCGAAGCTGGCTTCTCCGTCGGCCTCGGCCAATGACAGCGACGCGCGCAAGTCGCGCGCCACGGCCAGCCGGCTTGCCAGTTCGGCCCACGCCAACGGGCGCAGGGTTTCACAGGCCGGAGCCGTGGAGACTGGAGCTTTTCCCTCGAACATGGCGGGGTCTTAGCGGGCCAAGGGTCAAGATCAGGTAAAGCGGCGGTTTACTCTGCGTTAGGGGGCGGCCCGCGTCGGGAGCCGCGATTGGCGCATCGGCGCGGCACGTGTAAGGTCCCTGTCATGCGCAACTCCGCCCTGCTGACCGAGGCCGCCAACCTGTTCGACCTGCCGCGCCCGGCGCGCGAGTGCCGGATCGTGGTGGCGATGTCGGGCGGGGTCGACAGTTCGGTAGTGGCCGCGCTGGCCGCGGCGAGCGGGGCCGAAGTGATCGGCGTCACACTGCAGCTCTACGATCACGGCGCCGCGACCGGGCGCAAAGGGGCGTGCTGCGCCGGCGACGACATTCGCGACGCGCGCGCGGTCGCCGACCGGCTCGGATTCGCGCATTACGTGTTCGATCATGCCGATGCGTTTCGCGCCGACGTGGTCGAGCGCTTCGCCGATGAATACCTCGCCGGGCGCACGCCCATTCCGTGCGTCCGCTGCAACATGGGCCCCAAGTTCACCGATCTGCTGGCGATGGCGCGCGAGCTGGGGGCCGACTGCCTGGCGACCGGGCATTACGTGCGCCGGGTTGCGGGGGCCGGCGGTCCGCTGCTTTACCGGGCGCTCGATCCGGCGCGCGACCAGTCCTATTTCCTGTTCGCGACGACGCAGGACCAGCTCGAATACTTGCGCTTCCCGCTGGGCGGCTTGCCCAAGGCCGAGGTGCGCCGGATCGCGGGCGATTTTGGCCTGGCGGTCGCCGCCAAGCCCGACAGCCAGGACATCTGCTTCGTGCCCGACGGCGATTACGCCAAAGTCGTGCGCACGGTGCGGCCCGAGGGCGCGCGCCGGGGCCGCATCGTCCACGCGGAAACGGGAGCGGACCTGGGCGAACACGCGGGGGTGATCCACTACACCGTGGGCCAACGCCGCGGGCTCGAGATCGGCGGCCAGGCCGAGCCGCTGTACGTGACCACGCTCGACGCTGCCACCGCCCGCGTGGTGGTCGGACCGCGGCGGCTGCTCGCGGTGTCGGCCGCGCTCCTGACCGAGACCAACCGCATCGGGCCGCTGCCCGACGCGCCGCTCACCGCCAAAGTGCGCTCGCTGGCGAGGCCGGTGCCGGTCGTGCTCGATGGCGTTCTGGGTGACGGCGCGACAGCCACGATCCGCTTCGCCGCGCCCGAACTGGGGGTCGCCCCCGGCCAGGCCGCGGTGCTCTACGCCGGCGAGCGGGTTATCGGCGGCGGGTGGATCGCCGAGACCGCGCCCTAGCCCGGCCAGCGGTCGAGCACACAGCCGTAGCCTGGCAGAAACCGCGCGGTGTCGCTGGCGATCAGCGGGACGCGGGCGGTGACGCTGCGGTCGTCGGTATCCTCGCTCACAAACACCGCTTCCATCCCTGGCTCGAAGTCCTTTTCGCAGTCCCCTAGGCTGCGCCCGGCGATGAACCGGCACGAGCAGGCGGTGCGCGCACCGAACGCCGCGGCGGTGCGCGCATAGCCGCGAATGGGCTCCCGCAAGAGCACGCCGGCGGCAATCAGCAGCATCGCAAGGCCCACCGCGGTGCGCGGCCAGGCCCTGAGAGTGCGCGGCCAGGTGTTTGCGGTTGCCATCGGTTCGAGCCTGGAGAAAAGGTGCGGCGCCGATGCCGCTTCGCCTCCGTCCTAGCTTCACCGCCGTGCTGGTGCCAGTCCTGCTGCTGGCCGCCTGCGGCAAAGATCCTTCGCCCCAGCCGCCGCTGCCCTCAGCCTCATTCGTGGGAATCGCCAAGCACCCGGGGGTCAGCCGCGACAAGCTGGCCCGCGCGGTCGATGCGCTGTTCACGCGCACCAACCTGGGCGAAACCCGCGCGCTGATCGTGCTTCACGAAGGGTCGACCGAGGCCGAGCGCTATGGCCCCGGGTATGGGCGCGACAGCAAGTTCCTCGGCTGGTCGATGGCCAAGACCGTGACCGGAGTGATGATCGGGATGCTGGTGTCCGAAGGGCGCCTGCGGCTCGACGACCCGGCTCCAGTGCCGCGCTGGCAACGCGCCGGCGATCCGCGCAGCGAGATCACCCTGCGCGAGCTGCTCCAGATGCGTTCCGGCCTGCGCCACCACGAGAAGGCCGACCCGGTCTATGCTTCGTCCGAAGTGCGTATGCTGGTGCTCGACGGGCGCGACGACATGGCCGGCTGGGCCGAGGCGCAATCGCTCGATGCCGAGCCGGGGCGCGCGTTCAATTATTCGACCGCGACTCCGGTGATCCTGGCCGACATCGCGGCGCGCGTGCTGGCGCCCGACGGCACGCCCGATCAGCGCCGCGCGGCGGTCGACGAGTTCCTTCACACCCGCCTGGCCGGCCCGCTGAAGATGCCATCGCTGACCGCCGAGTACGACCGCGCCGGGACGCTGATCGGCGGCTCGATGCTGTGGGCAACCGCGCCCGACTGGGCCCATTTCGGCGAGTTCCTGCGCCACAAGGGCGCGGTCGGCGGCATGCAAGTCGTGCCCCGGGCGTGGATCGAGTTCATGGCCCAGCCGAGCCCGCGCGCGCCGGACTATGGCGCGATGCTGTGGCTCAACCGTGCTTCGGGCGTGAACGATCGCCGGGTGCTGTTCCCGGGCCGTGGTTCGCCGGCCCTATTCGCGGCGGTCGGGCATCTGGGACAATATGTGCTGGTTTCCCCCGAACAGGGGCTGACCGTGGTCCGCCTGGGCAAAACCGATCAGGCCGAGCGCGCCGCGCTGGTCGACGCGCTCGCCCGGATCGTCGCGCTTTATCCGAGGTAGAAGCGCCCCTCGACCACCGTCACGCAGGCGCCGCCAAGCCACGCGCGGTCACCCTCCAGCCGGCACACCAGATCGCCGCCCCGCGCCGAGGCCTGGTGCGCGGTAAACGGGTCGCGGCCCAGGCGGGCGGCCCACAGCGGCGTGAGCACCGCATGCGCCGAGCCGGTCACGCTGTCCTCGTCGACCCCCGCGCCGGGCACGAACACCCGGCTGACCACGTCGCTGCGCTCGCCCGGGGCGGTGCAGATGAACTGGTCGTCGCCCAGTGCGCCGAGGCCCTTGAAGTCCGGCGCCAGCGCGCGAACTTGCGCCTCGCTGTCGAACAGGAACACCGTGTAGCGATCGGCGCTGCGCCAGACCCCGCGCGGGCCGGCGCCGAGCAGCGCGGCGGCTTCGGGCCATTCGCCCGGTTCGGCCGCGATGGCCGGCAGCGCAAGCTCGTAGCCGCCCGCCGCCAGCTTGCGGACTTCGAGCAGGCCGGCCTTGCGCGTGCTGAACGTCACCCGCTCGCCGCCGTCCCGCGTCAGCAGCACATGCCCGCTGGCGAGCGTGGCGTGGCCGCACAGGCGGACTTCGACCGCAGGCGTGAACCAGCGCAATTCCCAGTCGGCCGCGCCGCTTTTATCACGCACGACAAAGGCCGTTTCGGCGAACATGTTTTCCGCGGCGATCGACTGCAGCGTGGCATCGGGCAGCCATTCGCCCAGCGGCATCACCGCCGCCTGGTTGCCCGTGAACGGCCGGTCAGCAAAGGCGTCGACATGCCAATAAGGCAGCGCACCGCTCACGCCTTGTCCTCGAGCTTGGCGAATTCGTCGGTCTCGACCAGCCGGTTGCCCGGATCGTCGACGTGCCCCTCGGGATCGATATGGATCAACAGCTCGAGGCCGGGGAAGGCCCGCCGCAAGTCCTCTTCGACCCGCTCGATAACCTCGTGCGCGTCGTAGACGGTCATCGACGCCGGCAAGTTGACATGGAACTGGGCGAAATCGCGATTGCCGCTGGTGCGCGTGCGCAAGTCATGCAGCTTGCTCAGCTCCGGGTGGCGGGCGGCGGTTTCGACGAACCGCAGCCGCTTCTCCTCGGGCCATCCCTTGTCCATCAGATGGTCGAGCGCTTCGGACGACGCGCGATAGGCGCCCCACGCGAGCCACAAGGCAATCGCCAGGCCGAACAGCGGGTCGGCCCCGGCCAGCCCGGCGTACCGGTCGAGCACCAGCGCGGCGATCACCGCCAGGTTGAGCAGTAGGTCGGACCGGTAATGGACATTGTCGGTCTTGATCGCGACCGACCCGGTGCGCGCAATCACGTGCCGCTGCCAGGCAAGCAGCACAAACGTCGCGGCAATCGCCGCCACCGACACCCCCACACCCTCATCCGCCGAGGCGACGCGGCCCCCGGTGAGCAACTCGCGAATCGCCTGCGCCGCAATCGCGACCGCGGACAGCGAGATCAGCACCACCTGGAACAACGCTGCCAGCGCCTCGGCCTTGCCGTGGCCGAAGCGATGCTCGTTATCGGCCGGCATCGCCGCGATCCACACCCCGATCAAGGTAGCCACGCTGGCAACCAGATCGAGGGCCGTGTCGGCCAGGCTGCCGAGCATCGCGGTCGAGTGGCTGTGCCGCACCGCCCACAGCTTGAGCAGTAGCAGGACGATCGCCATCGCGCTCGAGGCAAAGGCGGCGCTGCGGGTCAGCCGCGCGCGGGCGAGATCGGCGGCGCTCACGGGTACAGCAATCGGCTGCTCCAGCCTGCCGCCGCGCGCACGAACACGCGCCGCTCGTGCAGCCGGTAAGGGCGGCTGATCCAGAATTCGATCGTTTCAGGAGTCAGGCGGAAGCCGGTCCAGTGCGGCGGGCGCGGGACCGCGCCGTCGCGATATTGATCGCGCAGCGCGGCAACCCGGGCGAGATAGGTGGCCCGGCTGGCGAGCGGGCGCGACTGGTCCGAGGCGGCCGAGCCGAGCCGCGAATCCGGGTGGCGCGAGGCGAAATAGGCGTCGGCCAGCGCGGCGCTGACTTCGGCGAGCGGTCCTTCGAGGCGTACCTGGCGCCCCAGCGACTTCCAGTGGAACAGCAGCGCCGCGCGCGGATTGGCGCGGATTTCGAGCCCCTTGCGGCTATCGGCATTGGTGTAGAACACAAATCCTTCGGGCCCGTGCTCCTTGAGCAGGACCATCCGCACGCTGGGCGCGCCGCCGGCCGTCGCGGTGGCCAGCGCCATGGCATTGGGATCGTTCGGCTCGGCGCCCTGGGCCTCGGCGAACCACGCGCCGAACAGCTCCACCGGATCGCCGTCGGGGATCGTATCGCGCGCCGCGTCGGGGTGCCCTGCCATGTCCGCGCCCTACCCCCTCCGCCGCATCCGCGAAAGGGAGCGCTTGCGCCCGCCAACTGGTTTACCTAGCTACCACAGCATGGCCGATCCCTACGCGATCCTGGGCGTTCAGCGCGCAGCCGACGACAAGGCGGTCAAGAGCGCATATCGCAAGCTCGCCAAGCAGCTGCATCCGGACCGTAACACCGACAATCCCAAGGCGGCGGAGCGGTTTTCCGAGATTACCCGCGCCTATGACCTGCTGTCCGACAAGGACAAGCGCGCGCGTTTCGACCGCGGCGAGATCGATCTCGACGGCAATCCGGCGATGCCGTTCGGCGGCGGCGGGTTCGGCGGCGGGTTCAACGGCGGATATAGCCCCGGAGCGGGCGGCCAGGGCGGGTTTTCGGCGCGCGATTTCGAAGGCTTCAGCGGCGGCGGGGGCGAGGAAGTCGACCTCGGCAACTTGTTCGAGGGGCTGTTCGGCAACCGCGCGGGCGCGCGTCCGCAGCCCGGCAACTTCTCACGCCGGCAAGCCCCCCCGCCACGCGGCGGCCATATCAACTACCGGCTCAAGGTCCCGTTTGCCGATGCCGCCGCGCTCAAGCCCCAGCGGATCGGGCTCGGGGACGGTTCGACCATCGATCTCAAGCTGCCCCCAGGGGTCGAGGACGGGACCCAGATGCGCCTCAAAGGCAAGGGCCGGTCGGGTCCCGGCGGCAACGGCGATGCCACGGTCACG
Source organism: Croceibacterium sp. (assembly GCA_039920725.1). Classification (GTDB taxonomy): domain Bacteria; phylum Pseudomonadota; class Alphaproteobacteria; order Sphingomonadales; family Sphingomonadaceae; genus Croceibacterium_A. Next base: position 6,602 of record JBDSDC010000060.1, read on the forward strand.
ATTGAGATCGAGCCGCATGCGTACTTCACTCGCGACGGCGACGATGTCCGGCTCGAGCTGCCGATCACGCTCGACGAAGCGGTGAGCGGCGCCAAAGTCAAAGTGCCGACGGTCGATGGGCCGGTCATGCTGACCGTCGCGCCCGGCTCCGGCTCGGGCAAGGCGCTCAGGCTCAAGGGCAAGGGCTTTTCGCGCAAGGGCGGAGGCCGCGGCGACCAGATCGTGACGCTGGCGATCCAGTTGCCCGAGGATCTGGCGGGCCTCGCCAGCCGGCTCGACGGGTGGCGCGACAACGGCAACGTGCGGAATCGGCTGGGCGTGTGAAGCCGATGCCGCCCGGAGACCACGAAAGGCCCGAATGGCGCCCGTACTGACCGAACACGACAAGCCCGGGCCGCCGGTAATCGACTTGTCGCCCGAAGCGCGTCGCAAGGAAGCGCTCAAGCACCGCATCGGGCTGCAGGCGCACGTCGATTACCATGTCGGGCCGGGCAGCCGCTTTCGCGAGGTCCTTAAGCGGGTCGTCATCGGCACTTACACCGACGGTTTCATCCATGCCGGCAATCTTGCCTATATGGCGATGCTGACGATCTTCCCGTTCTTCATCACCGGGGCGGCGATCTTTGCCGCATTTGGAGACAGCACCAACCGCGCGGCCTCGATCGGCGCGGTGCTGATGGCGCTGCCGCCGGTCGTGGCGGACACGATCCGCCCCGTCGCCGAAAGCGTGGTCGCTGCACGCAGCGGGTGGCTGCTGTGGGTCGGCGGGCTGTTCGGGCTGTGGTCGTGCGCGAGCCTGATCGAAACCATTCGCGATATTCTGCGCCGCGCCTACGGCACCCGGCCGACGCGGGCGTTCTGGTTTTACCGGCTGGTCTCGACCGGCTTCGTGATCATCGCGGTGGTGGTCTTGCTGCTATGCCTGATCGCGCAAGTCCTGATCGGCACGGCGGAAGAAGTGATCACCGCCTATCTCCCCCATCTCAGCGACCTGCTCGGGCGGCTGGCGTGGACGCGGATCATTCCCGCGGTGGGCCTTTACGGCTCGCTCTACCTGCTGTTCTATTCGCTGACCCCGGCCGCCTATCGCGTGCGGCGCTACCCCAAGTGGCCCGGCGTCATGCTGGTCGCGCTGTGGTGGGTGTCGATGACCGCGGCGCTTCCGCCGCTGCTGCGGTCAGTGTGGCAATACGATCTCACTTACGGTTCGCTCGCCGGCATCATGATCGCACTTTTCTTTTTCTGGCTGGTGGGCCTAGGGGTGGTGATGGGTGCCGAGCTCAATGCCGCGCTGGCCGAAACCCCGGAGGAAGAAGCCGACCGGATCGGCCAGACCGACAACCGGTCTCGGGCCAAGCGCGCTCGCGAGTTGCAGGAAGGGAACGGATGAGCGGGTTGATGGACGGCAAGCGAGGCCTGATCATGGGCCTGGCCAATGACAAGTCGCTGACCTGGGGCATCGCCCAGAAACTTCGCGAGCATGGCGCCGAGCTGGCCTTTTCCTATCAGGGCGAAGCGCTCGCCAAGCGGGTGCGCCCGCTCGCTGGACAGTTGGGATCAGACTTCTGCTTCGATTGCGACGTGTCGCAAATGGATGCGCTCGACGCCGCGTTCGAGACCTTGCGCGCGCGCTGGTCGACGCTCGACTTCGTGGTCCACGCGATCGGGTTTTCGGACAAGAACGAGCTGCGCGGCCAATTCGTCGACACCACGCTCGACAACTTCCTGATGACGATGAACATATCGGCTTATTCGCTGGTCGCGGTAACCCAGCGCGCGGCCGCGATGATGCCGGACAAGGCCGAGGACGGCAGCGGCGGCGGTTCGATCCTCACGCTGACCTACTATGGCGCCGAAAAAGTCGTCCCGCACTACAACGTGATGGGCGTGGCCAAGGCCGCGCTGGAGACCAGCGTGAAGTACCTCGCCAACGATCTCGGCCCGCGCGGGATCCGGGTCAATGCGATCAGCGCCGGCCCGATCAAGACCCTGGCGGCGAGCGGGATCGGCGACTTCCGCTATATCCTCAAGTGGAACGAGCTCAACGCACCGCTGCGCCGCAATGTCACCATCGAGGACGTCGGCGGCGCGGGGCTCTATTTGCTCAGCGACTTATCGTCCGGAGTGACGGGCGAGGTCCACCACGTCGATGCCGGCTACCACGTCGTCGGCATGAAGCAGGAAGACGCTCCGGATATCTCGCTGGTCTAGCGCTGCGAGGGCGGGGTGGCGAGCTTGGCGGGATCGACGGTCCTGGCCGGCGTGGCTTGCGCCTGAGTGCCGGTGGCCGTGTCGGGGCGGTCCTGCTCGCGGCCGAGCCGCTTGGCGTATTCCTGCTCGGCCTGCTCGACCCGCGCCTGCGTCGCCGCGGCTTCGGCATCGACCGTCGAGAGCCGCTCGGCCCGCGCCGCCGCGATCAACTGGCCGAAGTTGACGCCCGCCCCCTTGCGCTTCTCGGCATAGGCGGCCTCGATGTTCTTCGCCGTGCAGCCCAGCTCCCCCCCGGCGCCGAACGGGGTGCACGACAGCGGCCCGAAATTGCCCACTGTCTCGAATGCCTGGACTTTATTGCTCCACGATTCGTTGGCCGGGCTCGAGCTCTCGCGCAGCGTCTCTGGGATGCGGTAGCGCTCGCCTTCGTCAAGCCGCGCGCAGACCGTGATCTGGTCACCGAGGGACTTGGGACACTCGTCATTGCCGTAGATGATCACCGTGTTGACCTTGTCGCCCGCGGCGTCCTGTGCGGACGCGGGGGCGCCGGTGAAGGAAAGGGCGGCGGCGATGACGGAGGCGGCGAGCAGGCGTTGCATGGGTCATTCCTCGACTGGGGGCGCTGCGTGCCGCCCACTGAATAGGGCGCGTGAGCCCGTGAACCGGTTATGAAGCGCGCGGAGTGCGCCCCTGTTCCCCGTCAGATCCGTTCGGACAGCTTGATCGCCGCGCGGCAGCCGAGGCGGATCGCGGCGTTGAGCAGCGGATAGGCCGGCGCGCGCTCGGCCCCGGCGGCGAGCGCGGCGGCGCGGTGCTCGCGCTCGTCCGCCCGGCATCGGTCGATCATACCGGCCAGCTCGGGATCGTCGCCGTCTCGCTCCAGCTCGTCGAGCTGGCGGGTGTAGTGGCGGTCGATTTCTTCCTCGACAGCCGCCGTGCACGCCATCGCCGCTTCGGGCCCGAGTAGCGCGGTGGCGGCACCGAGCGCGTAGCCGGCAGCGGACCAAATCGGCTGCAGCGCCGTCGGGCGAACCCCGCGGCGCGCCATCAGCGCATCGAATTCACCTTGATGGCGGCTTTCCTGTTCGGCCATGCCGCGGATCTCGGCCGATAGCGGGGCGCGGTCGCCCATGACCGCGAGCTGGCCCGCGTAAATGCGCGTGGCGCCGTATTCGCCGGCCTGGTCGACCCGGATCATTCGCGAACGCTTGGTCATGCGCGGCGATCCTTAGCCATCAGGACGAAGATCGCCAGCGCCGAAACGATCGAGATGACCGCGTTGAAGCCGGCGAGCGATATCCCGCCGAGCGTCCATTGCGCGACATCGCAGCGGATCAGCGGGGCGGCAAGGATCGCCTCGAGCGGATCGCCCCCGCCCGCGCCCGGCGGGGCGCTGCAGGTCGTGAACCCTTCCCACCAGTGATATTCAACCCCGGCATGGAACGCGCCGATCATGCCCGAGCCGAGGATCGCCAGCGCCGCCAGCGCGATCCACGCCTTGCGCGGCGAAGCGAGGTAGGAAACGAACGCCAGCGCCACTGCCGCGAAATGCGCATAGCGCTGCCACCAGCACATCTCGCACGGGTACAGCCCGAACCCGTATTCGGAGATGTAGGCGCCGGCGAGGAGCACCGCCGGCACGCCGACCGCCAGCCGCTGGGCAAGCTTGAGCCGGGGCGTCATCGGTGGCCGGACGTCAGCGCGCGGCGACGAGCGCGCGACCGGTGCGGCGCAAGGTCTTGATCGCGTAGTCGAGCTGGAAGTCCTTGATTCCCTGCTTCTCGAGCTCGGCCGCGGTCAGCATGAAGCGCGGGTCGTCGCGCTTGTCCGCCTCGAGGTCCTTGTCGTCGAGCTTGGCTTCGTTGACCAGGTGCCCGCGCAAGTCGCTCTCGCGGTAGTTGAGCCGCCGCTTGGAAGCGTCCTCGTCGGACAGCTGCGGCACGCGGATGTCGGGCTCGATCCCTCCCTCCTGCACCGACCGGCCCGAGGGCGTGTAGTAGCGCGCGGTGGTCAACTTGAGCGCCGAATCGCGGGTCAGCGGCAGCAGCGTCTGCACGCTGCCCTTGCCGAAGCTGCGCTCGCCCATGATTAGCGCCCGGTGCTGGTCCTGCAGCGCGCCGGCCACTATCTCGCTCGCCGACGCGGTGCCCTCGTCGATCAGCACGATCATCGGGACATCCTTGGCGACGTCGCCGCGATAGAACTTTTCGGCCGGGTAATAGACCGAATCGCCGCGGCTGCGGCCGCGCTGCGAGACGATCTCGCCGCTGCTCAGGAACAAGTCCGACAGCGCCACCGCCTCGTCGAGCGAGCCGCCCGGGTTCTTGCGCAAGTCGAGCACCAGGCCGCTCAATCGGCCATTGGACTTGGCGCGCAGCGCGGTCACCGCCCTGTTGACGTCGACCCCGACGTCGCGGCTGAATTCATTGACGCTGATCACGCCGATGCCGCCGTCGTGCATCTCGTAAGTCACCGGCTCGAGCTCGATCGTGCCCCGCTTGACCGTCACGTCGAACGGCTGGTCGCGGCCCGGGCGGAATACCGACAGCTTGACGCTGCTGCCCGCCGGGCCGCGCATCTGCTTGACCGCATCGTCGAGCTTGAGGCCGTAGATCAAGTGTCCGTCGATGTGGGTGATGTAGTCGCCCGACTTGAGGCCTGCCTTGTCGGCCGGGCTGCCCTTGAACGGCGAGACCACTTTCACCGCGCCATCGTCCATCTGCACCGAGATGCCGAGGCCCTGGTAATTGCCGTCGATCATCGTTTCGAGCCGTTCGAGCTCGGCCCCATCGAGATATTCGGAATGCGGATCGAGCGAGGCGAGCATTCCGTCGATCGCGCCGCGGACCAGCACATCATCGTCGACCGGCTCGACATAGCTGCTCTTGATCCGCTGATAGACCGCGAACAGCTTGGCGAATTCGGGCGAGGCGCGCCCGTCGACCTGGGCAAGGCCCGCGGTCGTCGCCGGAAGCAGGGCGACGGCGGTCAACAGGGCGGCGGCGCGCAGCGGCGGGGCAAACTTCATCGGGTCGAATTTCCTCGCGAACTGGCGGCAATCTATCGTGCCCGGCGGGTGAATGCCAGATTACGCGTCAAAACGCCCAATCTAACCGACGAAGCGCAGCGGATTGACCGTTCGGGTGCCCTGGCGCAGCTCGAGCGTGATAGCCGGGCCGGCTTGCGCGGCGATGCCCAGCGGCGCTCCGGCAATCAGCTGGTCGCCGACCGCCACATCGACCCGGGCGAGCCCGGTAACCAGGCTGGTCCAACCTCCGGCATGCTCGATGATAACGATGCGCGCGTATCCCCGGTATGGCCCGGCAAACGCCACCCGGCCTGCCCCCGGCGCCACGACTTGCGCGCCGGGCCGCGGCGACAGCGTCAGGCCGTGGCTCGCTCCCGCCGCCCCCGGCGCGGCGTAACCGGCCACGGTCCGTCCGGTGACCGGCAACAGGTAGGGCCGCGGCGCCGATCCGGCGGCGTCAGCGAGAAAAGGCTGGTTGTCCGGCACAGCGACCGCGTGGTCGGGCCGGGCGGGACGCATCAGCGGGCCTGGCAGCGCCGCCAGACGGGCGCGGAGCGAGCCGGCCCGATCGAGCTCGCTCATCAGCGCGCCCAGATCGCGCGCCTGCTCGCCAAGCGCCAGCGCGCGTTCCGCCTCGCGGTCGGCCGAGCCGCTGGCGCGGCGCGAATCGAGCCGCTGGCGGGTTTCGAGCGCCGCCAGCTGCATTCTCCGGTCGTTCAATGCCGCTTGCTCCGAGCGAAGCGCGCCGGCCGCCTGCTGCGCGTCGGTGCGCAACAGGCGCATGCGCGCGAGCTGGCCGCGCAAGCCCTCGGTCCGGGCGCGCACTTGCGGCAGCGCCGACGATAGCATGGCGCGCAAATAGACCACGTCCTTGACCGAGCCGGGCCGCAAAGCCGCGAGCGCGACCGGGCGCCGGGCAAACTGCTGGAGCGCCGCGGTCAGGCGCATGACCGGTTGCTGCTGGCGCCCAAGCGCCTCGCGCAAGCGGGCTTGCTCGCGCTCGACCAGCCTAGTCTGCGCCGCGGCGGCTGCCATGCCGGCTTCGGCCTGCTGGATTTGCGCCGCCAGCGCGGCCGCCTGGCGCGCGGTGCGGTCGGCGGCGCCGCGCGCGCTGGCCGCCTGCCGTTCGAGATCGCGGCTGCGCGCCTCGGCGGCCTGGCGAGCGAGCAGCGCCTCGCGCAGCTCGGTCTGGGTGACGGCGGGATCGTCAGCCGCCGAAACGAGCGGAGCCGCCGCGCCGGTAGCCAGCAGCATTACCGGGGCGAGGATGAGAGCCGTCCGCATCGCTACCCGGCCCGGTGGTAGGGATGGCCGGCAAGAATGCTGGTCGCGCGAAACAGCTGCTCGAGCAGCATCGCCCGGACCAGCAAGTGCGGCCAAGTCGCCTTGCCGAACGATAGCAGGCGGTCGGCGGACGCTTGCTCGGAGGGCGGATGTCCGTCGGCCGCGCCGATCACGAAGCGAACTTCCCTGATGCCGCCGTCGCGCCAGCCTTCGAGCGCCGCGGCGAGCTGGTCCGAGCTAACGTCTTCGCCCCGCTCGTCGAGCAGGACCGTGCGGAAGGGCGCTAGCGGATCGGGAATGCGGCCCCCGGCTTCGGGCAGCTCGGTCAGCTTGAGCGGCCAGGCGATGCGCTTGGCATAGCGCGCGACCAGCTCGGCTTCGGGCGAGCGGGCGATCTTTCCGCGGGCGATTACATGCAGCAGCATCGCGCCGACCCTAGCCCCGCGCGAGGCGCGAAGGAATCGTTCAGGCGCGCCCGGCCGCAGCGGGAGTCGCGTCGTCGCCGAAACCCCACATCCGCTCGAGATTGTAGAAGCTGCGCACTTCGGGCCGGAACAAGTGCACGACCACATCGCCGGCGTCGATCAGCACCCAGTCCGCAGCCGGCAATCCTTCGATTCGCGGGCTGCCGTGGCCGGCCTGCTTGAGCCGCTCGGCGAGCTTGTTCGCCATCGCGGCGACCTGGCGCGTCGAGCGGCCCGAGGCGATCACCATGTAATCGGCCAGGCTCGATTTGCCTTCCAGCGGGATCGACACGACATCCTGCGCCTGATCGTCGTCGAGCTGGCCAAGGATCAACGCGTGGAGGTCGGCATCAGCCCTGGAAATCGGTTTGGTGGCACCGGCGCGGGCCGGCGCGGCGTGCGCCTGGGTCATCGTTGCGGGTCATGCTCCTGAGTATGGGAATGGAGAGCGGCGGCATGGTTGGCGAACGACGCCTCATGCAACCTCATCGATCCGGGAATGCGTCACATCGTCCCTCGGGGGCTGACCGCAATAGCGGCGGGCCCAGTCAGGATCCAACCGGCGAATGTCGGTCGCCGAATGCGGATCGGGATCGAAACGCAGCTCAATCAGCGCGGGTGCGCTCCATTCACTCCGGTTTTTTAAGCGGGCGGCGGGCAACCGGTAGCGGCGCAGCCAGGCCATCGCGGGGCTCGCGAGGGCAGCTGCATGATAGCCGGGGCGGGCAATCACCGCAATCGGCATCTCGCGGGCGATGCCGCGCCAGTCCTTCCACCGGTGAAACTGGGCGAGGTTGTCGGCGCCCATCAGCCACACGAACCGGCGGCGCGGGAAGCGGCGCTTGAGCGCGCGCAGCGTGTCGACCGTGTAGCGGGTGCCCAGCTCGCGCTCGATCGCGGTGACCCGGATCGGCGCGCCTTTGGCCTGCGCTTTGGCCGAGCGCACGCGCGCAGTGAGTGGAGCCATGCCAGCGCTGGGCTTGAGTGGATTGCCCGGCGAGACCAGCCACCAGACCTCGTCGAGCCCAAGCGCGGCCAGAGCGAACCGGCTGATCCGCCGATGCCCCTGGTGCGCCGGGTTGAAGCTGCCGCCAAGAAGGCCGGTGAGCTTCACTTAGGTACGCGGCGCTCCGACACCTTGCCCGCGCTGTAGCCCCCCTGCATTGCGAACATCCATCCCGGATATTCGCGCGGCAGGGCGCTGAGCTGATCCAACTGGTCCAGATCTGCCGCGTCGAGCTCGATCTCGCAGGCACCGATATTGTCGGCCAGCTGATCGGCCTCCTTGGCCCCGACAATGACCGTCGAGACGACCGGCTGGTAGAGCAGCCAAGCGAGCGCGATCTGCGCTACTGACACGCCGCGCGCGTCCGCCATCGCCTTCATCGCTGCGATCAGGGGGACGGCCCGGCCGAGATCGACCGGGGGGAAATCGAAGCTCGCCCGGCGGCCCTCACCCTGGTGACCATCGGGCGACAATTCGTACTTGCCGCTGAGCAGTCCGCCGGCGAGCGGCGACCACACCATCAGGCCGAGCCCTTCGCTGAGCAACATCGGCGCCAGCTCGCGCTCCAGCTCGCGCCCGGCGACCGTGTAGTAGGCCTGGTCGGAGACGAACCTGGCGAACCCGCGCCGCTCGGAAATGCCGAGCGCCTTCATGATCTGCCACGCCGCCCAGTTCGACACCCCGATATAGCGCGCCCGGCCCGAACGGACGATGTCGTTGAGCGCTTCGAGCGCTTCCTCCATCTGGGTGACCGGGTCCCACCCGTGAATCTGGTACAGATCGACATGGTCGAGCCCGAGGCGGCCCAGGCTGGCGTCGATCTGGTCGAGCAAGTGCTTGCGGCCGATGCCGGATTCGTTCTTGCCTTCGCCCATTGCGCCCATCGCCTTGGTCGCGACGATCACGTCGGAACGCCGGGTCCCGAGCGCCTTGAGCGCCCCACCGACAAACTCCTCCGACTGGCCGGTGGTATAGACGTTGGCGGTGTCGATCATGTTGACGCCCGCGTCGAACGCCTGCTTGACCAGCGCGGTCGAGGCGTCCTGATCGAGCCCGTGGATCTGGCCGAAGCGGCCCGGATTGGTGCCGAAGGTCATCGCCCCGAGGCATAGTTCGGAAACGATCAGTCCGCTGTTACCGAAACGGTTGTAGCGCATGCAAAGCTCCCTGTTCGGCAAGCGCTCTAGGCGCTGCGCACGGGGCGCTTCAAGCGCGCGTTTCGCCGTGCCCGCGCACTTGCCACTTATAGGTCGTCAGCCCTTCGAGCGCGACCGGGCCGCGCGCGTGGAGGCGCCCGGTGGAGATGCCGATCTCCGCCCCGAGCCCGAACTCGCCGCCGTCGGCGAACTGGGTGCTGGCGTTGACCATCACGATCGCGCTGTCGACTTCGGCGAGGAAGCGCTCGGCGGCCGCATCATCGCCGGTGACGATGGCGTCGGTGTGACCCGACGAATGGCGGGCGATGTGGGCCAGCGCCGCGTCGAGCCCGTCGACCACCGCCACCGACAGGATCGCATCGAGGTATTCGCAGTCCCAATCGTTGGCGCTGGCGGGCCGTACGCGCGGGTCGAGCGCCTGCGCGCGGGCATCGCCGCGCAGCTCGCACCCGGCGTCCAGCAGCGCCCGGACGGTCGCCACGCTACCGGGGAAGCTGGCATCGAGGAGCAGCGTCTCCATCGCCCCGCAAATGCCGGTGCGGCGCATCTTGGCATTGAGCGCGAGGCGCGCCGCCATCGCCGGATCAGCCGCGGCGTGGACGTAAGTATGGCAAATCCCATCGAGGTGAGCGAGCACCGGCACGCGGGCATCGTTCTGGACCCGCGCCACCAGCCCCTTGCCGCCGCGCGGGACGATCATGTCGATCAGCCCGGCCGCGCGGAGCATCGCGCCGACCGCCTCGCGGTCCTGCGTCGGCATCAGCTGCACCGCGGCCGCCGGCACCCCGGCCTCAGCCAGGCCTTCGCTCAGCGCGGCATGGATCGCGCGGTTGGAATGGACCGCCTCGCTGCCGCCGCGCAGCAGCACCGCGTTGCCGCTCATGAAGCACAGCGCCGCGGCATCGGCAGTGACGTTGGGGCGGCTTTCGTAGATGATCCCGATCAGCCCGATCGGAATCCGCACCCGGGTAAGCTCGAGCCCGCTCGGAACCGAGCGCCGGTCGATCACTTCGCCGACCGGATCGGGCAGCGCGGCCACCGCCTCGACCGCATCGGCGATTCCGGTCAGCC
>JBDSDC010000061.1:0-5878 GCA_039920725.1 Croceibacterium sp.
TGGCGCAGGCCAAATCGATGGGCGCGCGGCTGGTGCTGCTGATCACCGGCAAACCGCGCCCGGTCGATCCGGCGGACCGGGGCACGCATCGCGGGGCGATCCGAGCCAAAGTGCTCGACTGGCTGGCGGCGGGTCCCCACGGCGGCGATGTCGCCGCGGTCCGCCCCGCGCACCGCCGCCACGGCGGGGACGGGGCGCTGTACCTGGTGCTCAAGCGCAAGCGCTGAAGCGGGCGCCCGCGCTGGCGATTGCTCGGCGGGGGTTGTTTCCCTTACACGGCGGTACCGTCCGGCGTTTCGAAGGTTTGCCATGACCACCGCTGACATCGCCGGCGCTCCCGCACGCGCGCGCCGGTTCCGGCCTTCGTTCTTCCTGTGGATGACGCTGGCGATGAGCGTGTTCGTGTTCGGCGGGTTCGGCATGACGTATCTCAAGCCGATGAGTTCGGGCACGTTTCCGCCCGCGCCGCCGATCGTTCACTTGCACGGGGCGATCTTCTTTTCGTGGATGATCTTGCTCGTGGTTCAGGCGGGGCTGGTCAATGCCGGCAACGTCAGGCTGCACCGCAGCCTCGGCACCTGGGCCATCGCCCACGCCACCGCGGTCATCTACACCGGCATCCTGCTCCAGCTGATCGCCACCCGCCGGGCGATGGACAAGGGCTTCGCCGCCGGGACCGACGGGCTCTACCTCGGGCTGTGCGCGTTCTTCGGCTTCTCGCTGATGATGATCCTGGCGATCCGCAACACCCGCCGGCCCGAGATCCACAAGCGGATGATCCTGTTCGCCATGCTCCCGCTGCTGCCGCCGGGGGTGAACCGGTTCTGGTCCAAGGGCCTCGGTCTGGCCGATGCCATCCCAGTGGTGCCGCTTTACGCCACGCTATGGTCGATGGCGCTGGCAATCCTGATCCACGAATGGCGCCGCTCGGGGCGGATCAGCGGCTATTCGCTATTCGGCGCGGGGTGGATCGTCGTCCAGGGCGTGATGCACAAGCTCGTGGTCCATTCGCTCCCGTTCGACCGGTTCGCGGCGCTCATCTTGGGAATGGTTCACTATCGTTAGCGAATGTCCGCAATGGGTGGAAAGCGGACGTTGCGCCGAACCTGTTTCTATTGTCTGGCCAGAAATGCGAGCGAGCCGATGAGTAGCGTCGCCGACGCGAATGTTATGGCCATCCAGAAAAAGACCCGCTTGTTAGCGGTCCCGCTCCAAGGGAACAGCAAGGGCGCAAGGAGGCTCCCTGCGATGGCCAGATCAATTGCGACGGACCAAGACACACGAAATGACGCGAAGGCCATTGGCGCAGAGGCCACCACTGCGAAAACGAACATTCGGAGAGCAACACCGAACAGTAAGAGAGTCGCGGCGATGACGGCCGTCGCACCGGCAAATCGGCTCTTACGGAGAGCAACAAAGAGGAGCGCTGTCCCAAGGATGGCATCTCTTGTGCAGCTCAAGGCCACAGCAGCGGCTTCGCCGCCGACACCGTCCACTGGTATCGGATAGTGGCTCGCCGCCGCCATTCCGGCTCTCAACGCCATCAAGAGAAGCGCTATTCCGGTCGCGATTAGAACGAAGTTGTTCGGAGACTTGACCAACTTAACAGGCATGCCCCCTCCCACCTTCACACCGCGCGGATACCCAATGCGGCTCAGCGCTAATGTCTGCAATGGGTCGAAAGCAGACATTGCGCTGCCCCACAACCTACCCGCACTGCGCCCTGTGCAGCAGCTTGTGGTCGGCCAGCACCAGCGCCATCATTGCCGCGACCACCGGGGTTCCGCGCAAGCCGACGCACGGGTCGTGGCGGCCCTTGGTGGCGAGCTGGACCGCTTCACCTTCGCGAGTGATCGTGTCCTGCGCGATGAGGATCGAGCTGGTCGGCTTGAACGCGACGCGAACCGTCACCGGCTGCCCGGTCGAGATGCCGCCGGCGATCCCGCCCGCGTGATTGGCGGCGAATTCGGGGCCGTTGGCGCCGGGCTTCATCGGATCGGCGTTCTGCTCGCCGCGCAGGCCCGCCGCGGCAAATCCGTCGCCGATTTCGACGCCTTTGACCGCGTTGATGCCCATCATCGCCGCGGCGAGGTCGGCATCGAGCTTGGCGTAGATCGGCGCGCCCCACCCGGCGGGCACGCCGGTGGCGGTGCATTCGACCACCGCGCCGAGCGACGAACCGGCGAGCCGCGCCGCGTCGATCGCGGCCGCCCACCGCTGCGCCGCCCCGGGGTCGGGGCAGAAGAACGGGTTCTGTCCGATCTGCGCGGGGTCGAACGCCGCGCGGTCGATCGCATCGCCGCCGACTTCGGCCACGTAAGCGGTGATCGTCACTTCGGGAATCACCAGCCGCGCGACCGCGCCCGCCGCCACCCGCGCCGCGGTCTCGCGCGCGCTGCTGCGCCCGCCGCCGCGGTAGTCGCGCAAGCCGTACTTGGCGTCATAGGCATAGTCGGCGTGGCCCGGGCGGTAGGCCTTGGCGACGTCCGAATAGTCCTTCGAACGCTGGTCGGTGTTCTCGATCATCAGCGAGATCGGGGTCCCGGTGGTGCGCCCCTCGAACGTGCCCGAGAGAATCCGCACCAGGTCGTCCTCGCGCCGCTGGGTGGTGAACTTGCTGGTCCCGGGCTTGCGCGCATCGAGCCACGGCTGGATCGCCGCTTCGTCGAGCATGAGCCCCGGCGGGCACCCGTCGACCACCGCGCCCAGCGCCGGCCCGTGGCTCTCGCCCCAGGTGGTAAAACGCAGCACGCGGCCAAATGTGTTCCAGCTCATGGGCGGCGGACTTGGCCTATCAGACCAAATCTGTCCATTCCCCGCCGCCCGGAAGCGTTTTCCTACCGCGCCGCGATCTGCCATGCCCGGCGCATGTCTTTGCCCGCATCTTCGCAAGGCGACACGCCCGCCCTCAGGGTGGTGGTTTTGGCCCGGGATCGCGATTGTGCCCTGGTACCCTGTCAACTTTGTCAACTTCGCCGGGGGACACGGCGCCGCAAGTCCTTTCCAAAACGCTCGCGACTCGGCAGGAACAAACCATGATTGCCAAGCTGACGGGGCGGCTCGACGAGAGCGGGGCGGACTGGGCGGTGATCGACGTCGCGGGCGTCGGCTACCTGGTCCATTGTTCGAGCAAGACGCTGGCCGCGCTCGGCATCGCGGGCGACGAAGTGACGGTGTTCACCGACTTGCAGGTAAGCGAGAACGACATGCGCCTGCTCGGGTTTGCCGGCGCGGGCGAACGCGACTGGTTCCGGCTGCTGACCACCGTGCAGGGCGTCGGCAGCAAAGTCGCCCTCGCGATCCTCTCGGCGCTGTCGACCGACGAGCTGCAACGCGCCTGCGCGGCCGGCGACGCGGCCCAAGTCGCGCGCGCGCAAGGGGTCGGGCCGAAGCTGGCGGGCCGCATCGTCAACGAGCTGAAGGATAAGGCGGGAGCTCTTCCGGGAGGCGGAATGGCGGCGATTGCGGCCGTCTCGCAACCCGGCTCCGCCAGCGCCGACGCCGTCTCCGCGCTCCACAACCTCGGCTTCAAGCCCGCCGTGGCGGCCAGCGCCGTCGCCCACGCGCAAGCCGAGCTGGGCGAGGACGCGGGGCTCAACGAGCTGGTGCGCGCGGCGCTGAAGAGGGCGGCGGGCTAGTGCCCACTTCTCCCCCTCGTCATCCTGAACTCGTTTCAGGATCCATTTTGCCTCTTGGCCGGAGCCAACGGCTCACAGCCCAAGCCCACCGCCAGGTCTCGCCACTCCGGGTTCTCGCCGTTGATCAGGTTGATCTTCCATTGCCGCCGCCAGTTCTTGAGCTGCTTCTCGCGGATGATCGCGTGCTCCATGTCCCCGAACATCTCGAAATGGACGAGGCGGTAGACCGCGTATCGCGAGGTGAAGCCGGGCGTGTCGCCGCTACGATGCTGCCACAGGCGCTGCTCGAGGTTCGACGTCACGCCAATGTAGAGCGCGCCGTAGTGTCCATTCGCCAGGATGTAGACACACGGGTTGCGCTCGATAGGCATGCTTCAGTCGGTGGGGCGAAATGGACCCTGAAACAAGTTCAGGGTGACGAAGAGGGGTACAAAACGGCTCAATTTCGTCATGCTGAACTCGTTTCAGCATCCATTGAGCCGCACGAGCTGAAGCGATGACGGCTACGCACGCCCTCGCCCCCTATCGTTGGCGCACACGAATGCGTGCGGCGGCCCCTTGGATGTTCATGCGCCTGTTTCCGAAAGGAACGGACTGCGAGGCCGCTGGTGGCCAACATCACTGGTACAATCAGGATGGCAGGAACTCCGCCTGTTACCACTGTCGAGTCGTTCGCCCTGGCGAACTTTGGCAGCCATGACCGCTAACCCCGACCTCTCCCCCCGGCGGCAGCCCGAGGACCACGACGCGGCGCTGCGGCCGAAGTCGCTCGGCGAGTTTATCGGGCAGGAGGCGGCGCGCGAGAACCTCGGGGTGTTCATCGCGGCAGCCCGCGCGCGCGGCGAGGCGATGGACCATGTGCTGTTCCACGGCCCGCCGGGGCTGGGCAAGACCACGCTGGCGCAGATCGTCGCGCGCGAGCTGGGCGTGGGCTTTCGCGCCACATCGGGCCCGGTGATCGGCAAGACCGGCGATCTGGCCGCGCTGCTGACCAATCTCGAGCCCAACGACGTGCTGTTCATCGACGAGATCCACCGGCTCAATCCGGTAGTCGAGGAAGTGCTCTATCCGGCGATGGAGGACCGCGCGCTCGACCTGATCATCGGCGAGGGCCCGTCGGCGCGCAGCGTGCGGATCGACTTGCCGCCGTTCACGCTGATCGGCGCGACCACCCGCCAGGGGCTGCTGACGACGCCGCTGCGCGACCGCTTCGGGATTCCGGTGCGGCTCAACTTCTACACCGTGCCCGAGCTCGAGCGGGTGGTGGCGCGCGGCGCGCGGCTGCTGGGGCTCGATGTCGAGCCTGCCGGCGCGCGCGAGATCGCCCGCCGCAGCCGCGGCACGCCGCGGGTCGCCGGGCGGCTGCTGCGGCGGGTGCGCGACTTCGCCCATGTCGCCGGCGACGGCACGGTGACCGCCACGATCGCCGACGCGGCGCTGACCAAGCTCGAGGTCGATTCGCTCGGGCTCGACGCGATGGACCGGCGCTACCTGACGATGATCGCCGAGATCTACAGCGGCGGCCCGGTCGGGGTCGAGACGCTGGCGGCGGGCCTGGCCGAGCCGCGCGACACGATCGAGGACGTGGTCGAGCCGTTCCTGATCCAGCTCGGGCTGGTCGCCCGCACCGCGCGCGGGCGGTGCCTCAACGACGGCGGCTGGCGGCACCTCGGCCTGGCGCCGCCCTCGACGAACTTGGGCGGGACGCAGGCCGGCTTATTCAATGAGGGAAAATAGCGCCTCGACCGAGGTGCCGAGCGCGCCCGCCAGCTTGAGCGCGATCACCGTCGAGGGGATGAACACCCCGTTCTCGACAGTGTTGACGGTCTTGCGGCTGACCCCGATCCGCGCCGCCAGCTCGGCCTGGGTCCAGCCCCGCGCCTCGCGCGCCTCGCGCAGCTTCGTGACCAGTTCAGCCAAGCGCGCGGCGCTCCAGCACCGCGAACCGGATCATCGCCGCGCCCAGGCCGGCGCTGAGGATCAAGTGAATCGCGACCGCCGCTGCGACCGGCTCGAACCGGTCGAGCACGAACAACCCCATCGCGGTCATCATCGCCAGCACGAACCCGAGCGACAGCGCGCGGTGGCGATTCTCGCGCGTGACATCGTCTTCCATCAGCGCGCGCACCGCCTTGGGCTTGAACCACAAGCCGCCGGTCACCAGCGTGCCGAGGATGACCGCGGCGAGAACCAGCCAGCCGGTGGTGTGGACCCAGGAAACCGCGCGGTGATCGTTGGCC
>JBDSDC010000062.1:0-10041 GCA_039920725.1 Croceibacterium sp.
CACGCCAGTGTTCGTCTATTCTCGCGCCCTCCTGGTACAGCGGATGGCAGCATTGCGTGCTGCCATGCCGGCAAGCTTGCGCATCCACTATGCCATGAAAGCAAACCCTTATGGGCCGTTGCTGGAAGCGATGCGCGGCTTGTGCGACGGGTTCGACATCGCCTCCAAGGGCGAGCTGGCGCTGGCGATGGCCGCAGGGCAGGATCCGGCCCGAATCAGCTTCGCCGGGCCCGGCAAGCGCGCCGACGAATTGCAAGCCGCGATCGAATTGGGCGTCACGATCAACCTCGAATCCCCGGTAGAAGCGGAGACCGCGTTTAGAGTCGCCGGCAAGCTGGGCGCTCGCCCGAGACTGGCGATCCGGGTCAATCCCGATTTCGAACTGCGCGGCTCGGGCATGAAGATGGGCGGCGGCGCCAAGCCGTTCGGCGTCGATGCCGATCAGGTGCCCGAGCTTGCGCGGCGTATCCTGGCGATGGGGGCCGAGTGGCGCGGACTGCACATCTTCGCCGGCAGCCAGGCGCTCGACGCCGGGGCGGTCGCCGACGCGCAAGCCAGCACGCTCGACCTGGCGGCCAAGCTCACAGGTGAAATCGGTGCGCCGCTGCCGCATTTGAACATGGGTGGCGGGTTCGGGATTCCCTATTTCGACGGCGACCGGCCGCTCGACATCGGTCACATCGGCCAGCGGCTGGGAGAACGCTTTGCCGGCTTGCCCGACGAGCTTCAGGGCACCGAGTTTGCGATCGAGCTCGGGCGATACCTGGTCGGCCAGGCGGGGGTCTATCTGACGCGGATCGTCGACCGGAAGGTCAGCCACGGGCAGGTTTTTCTGGTGACCGACGGCGGCATGCATCACCAGCTCGCCGCGTCCGGCAACTTCGGGACCGTGGTGCGGCGCAATTATCCCGCCGCCATCGCCACCCGGTTCGATGCCGCGCCGGAGGAACAAGCATCGATCGTCGGCTGCTTGTGCACTCCGCTCGACCGGCTCGCCGATCGGGCCTGCCTGCCGCGTGCGGAGGTTGGCGATATCGTCGCGGTTTTCTGCGCCGGGGCTTACGGCGCCACTGCCTCGCCGAGCGCATTTCTCGGCCATGACCCGGCGCGCGAAATCCTGATCTAGGCAGCTGCCTCCTGTTCGGAAAAATCGAACGAGCCGCACATAGCCGGAACGGCCGATCACTCGCGATCGATGTGGCGGTTATTGTCGCTCGACGGGTTTCCGACACGTCTCACAATCGACGAATGATGTACCGTAAAACCCTGCAGAAAGCCCAATTTCGATTGTGCCATTTCGGGAACAGTAATGCTGTGAATGGTTAATCCGGGGTACCTACCGCGTTGCCAAGGCAATTCGTGCTGTTACCATGACCCTGGCCGTGAAGAACAAGCCAAAAGGGTTTGTGCGCGAAGCTGAATGCGGGGGTTTATGGACCGGTTATCCGGCCAATTGGGTCGCTTGGACGACAATATCCGATCAGGCGATGAACACCTGATCGGATTCGGCCGGGGCGACGAATATCTTGTCAGGCAAAGCGCCGTCCATTCTTCGATCGCATCCCAGTTATTCGACCTAGATCAGCTCGAATGCCTCTATCAGGCTGACGTCGCCACGCTGTGGACCTTCATGCGCCCGTTGGATCGGCCCAGCTTCACCCCGGCGATGTTGCACGATTTCGAGGATTGGCAGCGTCTGATCGTCGAGAACTTCGGACCGGGCAACGTCCCGCTGCGCTACCTTGTCCTCGGCTGCCGCGCACCTGGGGTGTACTGCTTCGGGGGCGATCTCGAGCTGTTCCAGCGCCTTATCTGCGAGCGCGACCGCGACGGTCTCGCCCGCTACGGCTACCGGTGCGTCGAGATCCTCCATCGCAACCTCACCTCGCTCGACCTGCCGATGTTGACGATCGGGCTGGTGCAAGGGGCTGCGCTCGGCGGCGGGTTCGAAGCCCTGTTGTCGTTCGACTACATTATCGCCGAGGAAGATTCGACGTTCGGGCTGCCCGAAGTGATGTTCGGCCTGTTTCCCGGAATGGGTGCCCATGCCATCCTGTCGCGCAAGCTCGGCACCGCGATGGCCGACCGGATGATCATCTCGAACCAGACTTATACCGCGGCCGAGATGCACGATATCGGCCTGGTCCATCACCTGGCGCCGCGCGGGGAAGGCGTCGCCGCATGCAAGGAATTCATCCGCAAGTCCGAACGTCGCCATCCAGGACTGGTCAACGCGCGCCGGGCGATGAAGGTCACGCACCCGATCGCGCTCGACGAATTCAAGCGCATTGTCGATCTGTGGGCCGATGCGGCGCTTCAGCTGACCGAGGGCGACCTGAAGATCATGAGCCGGCTGGTCGGTGCCCAGAAGCGCTTGAAAGTGGCTTGAGCCGCCGGGTCTAAAACGACTTTCGCAGCCCGGCGAAGATACCGCGCCGGGGCCCGTATTCGGGCTGGCCCGCGCCGACCCCCGAGCCGTCGCGGATCAGGTACACGTGGTCGAACAGATTCACCACATCGACCCGCAGCGTCCAGGCCTTTTCGTCGTTGTGACCGAACTGCTGGGCAATCCCGAGATCGAATTGCACATAGGGCCGCTGGGTGCCGCCATTGGGCACTATCCCGGCCGGGTCATCGGTCCTCAGGCCGCTGCCATAGATCAGGTCGAAAGCCGGCGTCAGCTTGCCGAAACTGTCCTCGAGCTTGAGCGCGCCCCCGGCTGACCCGGTCCATTTCTGTGAGTGGTCGGTGTAGATGTAGTGGTCGGCGATATAAGCCAGATCGCCAGGATCGAAGAAGAACTGGTTGGAAACGATGTCTTTCGCCTTCTGTTCGCCGCGGGCGAGATTGGCATAGAACTCGGCCACCGGACCTTCGTAGTTGACGCCCAGCTCCGCGCCCCAGGCCCAGGATTTGGCGTAATTGAAGGGCGACTGGATGATCGTCGAGCCGAAATGCTCCTCGTCGAGGAGGTTGCTCTTCA
Source organism: Croceibacterium sp. (assembly GCA_039920725.1). Lineage (GTDB taxonomy): Bacteria > Pseudomonadota > Alphaproteobacteria > Sphingomonadales > Sphingomonadaceae > Croceibacterium_A. Next base: position 2,984 of record JBDSDC010000062.1, read on the forward strand.
GCTTGTAATAGACATCGGTTGTCACGCTCAACCGCGGGGTCAGGAACTGTTGCAGCCCGACGTCGAAATTGTGCTCGCGCTCGGCGCGAATGGGATCGGCGGTCCTGCTGGCGAAGGCTCCCGTCGTGCCGTCGAATGCGGCGACCTCGCGGGCGACGGCGATTTCGATCGGCGGGGGGGTGAAATAGCGCGCGTAGCCGGCATGAAATGTGGTCCACCGCCCCGGTTTCCACACCACGCTGCCGCGCGGGCTCAACTGGTCTTCGCTGACTACCGCATCCGAACGATCGTAGCGCAGACCGATATTGACCGTCACCGTATCGAGCGGTTTCCATTCGTCCTGCAGATAGGCGCTGAACACCGTCCCGGTTTGGGCGCTGGCGATCGGGATCACCCGCGGCACGTCGCTGGCCTGATTGCCCGCCGCATCGACTGCGAACACCCGGTTGATGCTGTCCGTAGTGGTACGCTCGTGCTGCCAGTAGAGGCCGCCCCGCAACGTGTGCCGGCCGCTCAACTGATATCCCGCATCCGCCTGGGCCCCGTAGGCGAAGCTCGCCTGGGTGAGCGCGGTGTCCGCCCCGTTGAACAGCAGTTGCCCACCGGCGGGATCGGGCGTGTAGCGCGCTTTCGCGTAGCGTACGAACGGCGCGACCTGCAGATCCAGTTTGCCGCCGGTATGCTCGAAGGAGAGCACCCCGAATTCGGATTGCTGGGTCTGGTTCTGGTCGAGCAAGGTCGAATCGAATGTGGTGCGCCCGCGATAGGTGTACTGCGGGATCTGGCCCGGACTGTCAGGTATCTGGAATGTGCCGCGGGAAATTCCGCCGAACGCGGTCACCCGGCTGTCGCTGCCGAGCAAGTGCGCGAGGTAGCCGAAACCGCGATATTGCTCGGTGCGGTCGTGGATCGCATCGGCCGACGGCGCCGGGTTGCTGATGCCCGCGTCGCTACGCAAGTAGCTGCCGGAGGCAAAGTAGTTGAGCGAGCCGACCCCGTCGCGGATCGTTGCGCTCGGCTGGATCGTGCCGTGGGCACCGCCATAGATTCCCACGTCGCCGTCGAAGTCGAAACTATCGGTGCGGGTCTTCATGTTGACCACGCCGGCGGTGCGGATGCCATATTGGGCCGGCAAGGCGCCGGTGATGATCTCGATGGTGCTGGCGATGCGCGGATCGACCAGCGCGCCAAACCCTTCGTACCCCTGGGGCACGGTGATGCCGTTGAGCCGGTACTGGACATTGCCGTGCTCGTTGCGGATGTGGATGTCGCCATCACCGTCGGCATCCTGGCTGACGCCGGGTGCCTGCAGCAACACGGCTTTCAGGCTGCGGTCAGGACCGCCGGGCTGGTTATCGAGCTGGGCGCGGGTGATCGTATAATCGTTGGCGCCCAGCGCAGGGTCGATGCGGTCGCGGGCAGCATCAAGGCGCCGGGCGGTGACGACGATCGCGCTGCTTGCGTCGCCGTCCGCATCGCCGGTCGCATCATCGTTGGCTGCTACTTTGGTGGCTGCGGGCCGACTCTCTTCGCCCCCGCTGGCGGCCAGTACCGGCGAGGCAGACAGCAGGGTCGTGACAAGCAGCACAGGACGCAGGAGCATAAAACATTGTCCGATTGCAGGGGCGGCGGTCGGACCACTTACCATAATGATATATTGTCTTATACCATTTATGCTGCGCTTGCGAAGTCGTTTGTCGCGCGTAAGGCTCAGACTGTCCCGTGGCCGAGCGCCATGTACCCGGCGCTCTGCATTTCCATCAGCCGGCTGATCGTGCGCGCGAATTCAAAGGTGCCGTCGCCGACCGGGTAAAGCGAGGCCGGCGGGGCTGCGGCAGAGGCGAACAGCTTGACCCGGTGTTCGTAAAGCTCGTCGACCAGGGTCGTGAAACGCGCCGCCTCGTTGCGCATCTCGGGCCCCATTTGCGGGACCCCGACCACGATCACGGTGTGGTACGCCCGCGCGAGCGCCAGGTAGTCAGGCGCCCCGCGCGCTTCGCCGCACAGGCGCTTGAAGCTGAACACCGCCACGCCCTTGAGGCACTTGGGCACGTGCAAGGTGCGTGAAGGGCCGACAGCTAGGTCGCACGCCGGCACGTGGTCGGCGTCTTCGGGCGGGTAATCGGTCAGGCGGAAGAACAGCTCGCGCAGTTCCGCCGTCGCGGCTTGGTCGGCTGGCGCATACCAACTGGCCATGCCGCCGATGCGGTCGAGCCGGTAGTCGGTCGGGCCGCCCAGCGGCAGCACGTCGAGCTCGCGCTCGATGAGCGCGATGTACGGCAGGAAGTGCTCGCGGTTGAGCCCGTCCTTGTAAAGTTCGGCCGGAGCGCGGTTGGAGGTGGTCACCACGGTCACGTGCCGATCGCAGATCAGCGCGCGGAACAGCCGGCTCATGATCATCGCGTCGGCCGAATTGTTGACCACCATTTCGTCGAACGCCAGGCACCGCAGGCCCTCGGCGATCGCCGCCGCGACTTGCGGGATCGGATCGCCGCTCTCGCTTTCGCGCGCCACGCGCAGCCGCTGATGCACTTCGAGCATGAATTCGTGGAAATGCACGCGTCGCTTGCCGTCGATCCCGAGCGTAGCGTGGAACAAGTCCATCAACATCGATTTGCCGCGCCCGACCCCACCCCACAAGTACGCGCCGCGGATCGGCCGCGGCTTGCGGAAGCGGGCGAGCAGTCCGCCCGCATGCGGAGTTTCGAGCGCGCCCTGGAGCCGGTCGAGCTGGTGGGCGGCGGCGGCCTGGTCGGGATCGGGGCGCAATTCGCCGGCCGCGACCAGCGAACTGTAGCGTGCGAAGAGGCCGCTCAGGCGCGCCGCTCCACGACCAGCTTCTTGATCTCGGCGATCGCCTTGGCCGGGCTCAGGCCCTTGGGGCAGACGTTGGCGCAGTTCATGATCGTGTGGCAGCGATAGAGGCGGAACGGATCCTCGAGCGCGTCGAGCCGTTCGCCGGTCATCTCGTCGCGGCTGTCGGCCAGCCAGCGGTAGGCCTGGAGCAGGATCGCCGGACCGAGGAACTTGTCCGAGTTCCACCAGTAGCTGGGGCACGCGGTCGAGCAGCACGCGCACAGGATGCATTCGTAAAGCCCGTCGAGCTGCTCGCGCTGCTCGGGGCTCTGGAGCCGCTCTTTCCCGCTGGGGGGCGGGGTCACGGTCTGCAGCCACGGGCGGATGCTGGCGTACTGGGCGTAGAAGTGCGTGAAATCTGGGACCAGGTCTTTGATCACTTCCATGTGCGGCAGCGGGGTGATCCGCACCTCGCCGGACAAGTCGTCGATCGCGGTGGTGCAGGCGAGGCCGTTGCGGCCGTTCAGGTTCATCGAGCACGACCCGCAAATGCCTTCGCGGCACGAACGGCGGAAGGTCAGCGTGGGATCGACCTCGTTCTTGATCTTGATCAGCGCGTCGAGGACCATCGGGCCGCACGCATCGAGGTCGATCTCGAACCGGTCGTAGCGGGGGTTTTCGCCGCTGTCGGGGTCCCAGCGATAGATCCTGAAGCTCCGCACGCGCTTCGCGCCGGCCGCCTGATGCGTGCGGCCCGGGGCGTTGATCTTGCTGTTTCGGGGCAGGGTGAATGTGGCCATCGGCGTTCCTGACTGTGCCGCCTATCTAGCGCGCGAACCGGCCGGGGCAAGCGGGGCTTGTTGATGAAGCACGGGTACGAAGGCGTTGCCGAAAGCGGCTGGCGCACCGGTTTCGAAAACGCCGAGGCTGGACGCCGCGTCGCGCTGAAGCAAAGCAAATTCGCTCGCGCCGCGATGCGGGCGGCCGCGACGCGCTCGCCGCGAACCGCCCCAGCGGAGTGCCGGATTCAGGGGCCGAACGTGCGCTGCCACCAGCCGCCGCGGCGCGGGCCATCCTCGTCGCCGCCATCGGCGTCGTTGGCGGCGATCGTTTCCCGCTTGGCCCCTTCGGCGTCGCTGGGGGCAGGCTTCTTGCGCGGGCGCTTTGCCTTGGCCGGGGCTTGCTCGGCCTCCGCGGGCGCGGGCTCGGCGGAGGGCGCGTCCTCGGTCACCGGCTCGGCAGCGGGAGCAGCCTTGCGGCGCGACCGGGCCTTGGGCGCGGGGGCGTCCTCGGGCGGAGCTTCCACGGCAGCCGGTGATTCCTCGGCGACCGTCTCAGGAGCCTCGACCACGGCCTTCCGGCGGCGCGAGCGTGGCTTGGGCGTGTCGGCTACCGGTTCGCCCTCGACCGCCTCGCCGGCGGCTTCAGTATCGGCGGCCTCGGCAGCGATGTCCTCGCCCAGCTCAGCGCCCTCGAACCCGGCGGTTGCCGGCTGGTTCTCGCCTTCGCCGCCCTCTTCGCCATGGCGGCGCCTGCGGCGGCCGCCCCGGCGGCGGCGCTTCTTGGGCCGTTCGCCGTCGAGCGGTGCCTCGTCGTCGCGCGATCGCTCGTCGCGATCTTCGCGATCGTCGCCGGCGGCTTCGCCTTCGACTTCGTCATCGTTGGCCCGCGAGGGAACCACGTCGGCCTCGTCCCGCTCGCGTCCGCGGCCCCCTCGGCGACGGCGGCGGCGCTTGCCGCTGCCCTCGCCGTCGGCGTCACGGGCACCGCGTTCGCCGCGGCCCTCCCGCTCGCGCCGCGGTTCGCGCACTTCGGCCTCTTCGTCCTCGGCTTCGTCCTCGGGACCGTCGTCGTCCTCGACTTCGTCGGCGATCGGCTCGAACTTCGGCACCGAGGTCGGGCGCGGGCCGGTGCTGCCGACGCGCATCTTGGCGCCTTCATCCTCGCCCTCGGGCAGGACTTCGACGGTCACCGCGTAGCGTTCCTCGATCTCGTGCAAGTCGGCGCGCTTGGCGTTGAGCAAGTACACCGCCGCTTCGGTCGAGGCGAACAGCGAGATCGTGGTGCCCTTGCCCTTGGCCGCCTCGTCCTCGATCAGCCGCAGCGCCGAAAGGCCGGCGGAGCTGGCGGTGCGGACCAGGCCGGTCCCGTCGCAGTGCGGACAGCTCCGGGTGGTCGCTTCGAGCACGCCGGTGCGCAGCCGCTGGCGGCTCATCTCCATCAGCCCGAAGCCCGAAATGCGGCCGACCTGGATGCGCGCCCGGTCGTTCCGGAGCGCGTCCTTCATCGCCTTCTCTACCTTGCGGACGTTCGAGCTGTATTCCATGTCGATGAAGTCGATCACGACCAGCCCGGCCATGTCGCGCAAGCGCAGCTGGCGGGCGATCTCGCGCGCGGCTTCGAGATTGGTGTTGAGCGCGGTCGCCTCGATCCCGTGCTCCTTGGTCGAGCGGCCCGAGTTGATGTCGATCGAGACCAGCGCCTCGGTCGGGTTGATCACCAGGTAGCCGCCGCTCTTCAGCTGGACCACCGGGTCGTACATCGCCGACAGCTGATCCTCGGCGCCGTAACGCTGATAGAGCGGCACCGGGTCGGCGTACTGCTTCACCCGGCGCACGTGGCTCGGCATCAGCAGCTTCATGAAAGCGCGGGCGGAGCGGTATCCGTCGTCTCCCTCGACAACCACTTCCTCGATCTCGCGATTGTAGATGTCGCGGATCGCGCGCTTGATCAGGTCGCTGTCCGAATGGATCAGCGCCGGCGCGCTCGACGACAAGGTGCGCTCGCGGATTTCGTCCCACACCCTGGCGAGATAGTCGAAATCGCGCTTGATCTCGGTCTTTGTGCGCTGGAGCCCCGCGGTGCGCACGATCAGGCCCATGCTGCGTGGCAGCGTCAGTTCGCCGACAATCGACTTGAGGCGCTTGCGGTCACCGACCGAGCTGATCTTGCGGCTGATGCCGCCGCCATGGCTCGAATTGGGCATCAGCACGCAATAGCGGCCGGCTAGGCTGAGGTAGGTGGTCAGCGCCGCGCCCTTGTTGCCGCGCTCTTCCTTGACCACCTGGACCAGCAGCACCTGGCGCCGCTGGATTACGTCCTGGATCTTATAGCGGCGGCGCAGCGCCTGGCGCTTGGCGCGCAGCTCGTCGACTTCCTTGGCGCGCGCGCCGCCGGAGCGGCCCTGGCGCCGGCCGCGCCCGCGCGTGCCGCGCGGATGCTCGTCCGCGGCCTCGCCATCGGCGTCCTCGGCCGGCGAATCCTCGACAAAGCCGTCCTCGATCGTGGCGACTTCATCGGTTTCGCCGGTGTCGATTTCCTCGACCCCGCCGCGCCCGTCCTCGTCGTGTTCGTCGTCATCTTCTTCGTGGCCGTCATCGTCGTGATCGTGGAGGTCATCGCCGAGATCGTGCCCGTCGAAGTCGTCGGGCCCCTCGTGATGATCGCCGTCTTCGTCATCGGCGGCGCGGAGCGCGGCTTCCTCTTCGGCGTGGGCCTGCTCTTCGGCCAGCAGCGCCTCGCGGTCGGACTGCGGGATTTGGTAATAGTCGGGATGGATTTCGCTGAACGCGAGGAAACCGTGCCGGTTGCCGCCGAAATCGACGAATGCCGCCTGCAGCGACGGTTCGACCCGGGTTACTTTGGCAAGATAGATGTTGCCCTTGATCTGCTTGTGTTCAGCAGATTCGAAATCGAATTCCTCAATCCGGTTGCCTGTGAGCACCGCCACCCGGGTTTCTTCCGGGTGGCGCGCATCGATAAGCATGCGCGTAGCCATTGAATTGTCTCCGGGCGCGCGCGGTCCCCGCGGCCACTGCCATCGCAGGCAGGCCAGGGGCCGTAACGCGCCGATCTGTAAGTGATGCGCCCCGGATCAGTCCGGTCGCGCAAATGGTGGAAGCATCCTGGTTTTGATGAGCCGGGGCGCCGCGGAATGTTATTGCCGTATGGCCAAGGCGCAGGGTTTCGGTCTGCGCAAAAGAGGCTCCCGCCGCAACGCAGCCGATCGGCTGCGACGTGGCGAAATGGCTCTTGCTTTGCATTACGGCATCAACCTGTCAGCAGATCCGCGCCCGTCGGAACGACGGCCCGGGCTGGTCCTGAACCCGGCGCAATGGCCAAGTATCCGGACCCGCGGATTGCTAGCAGTGGGGGAAACCATCGGCAACCATATTGCGCGATTTGGTAAATTTGCGTTGGTGGCGGCGGATGTCCCGAGAGAGCGAACCGAGCCCGATCCTGTATCGGTTGCAACCCGCGGT
>JBDSDC010000063.1:0-6728 GCA_039920725.1 Croceibacterium sp.
ACCGGCGGGCGCGGGCGGAGCATCAGCTGCTCCTGCCAGCGCGAGTACACCAGCTGCACCGGGCGGCCGATCTGCTGCGCGATAACCGCCGCTTCGACCGCGTGGTCGTGTTCGAGCCGCCGGTCGAAGCTGCCGCCCGCCGGCATCGGGTAAATCACCACGTCGTCTTCGCTCAGGCCGACCGCCGTGGCCGCCGCCTGCCGCGCGCGTTCTGGCGCCTGGCTGGCGAGCCACAACTCGAGCTTGCCGCCGGTGAGCCGCGCGGTGCAGCTGGCGGTCTCGATCGTGCCGTGCACGGCGGGCATCACGTCGTAGCGCAGGGCCAGGCTGAGCGCGCCGAGCCCGTCGTCCCCCTCGCCCCGCGTCGCCACGCGCTGCGGCTCGCCGCGGCGCACGCCCTCGTCGAGCAGTTCGTCGATCCGCGCCGAATTGACGCCTCGGCTGACCGTGAAGCGCGGGGCAAGCGTGTCGGCGGCTTGTTCGGCGCTCCACCAGTCGCGCGCGGCGACGGCGATCCACCGCTTGGCTTTGACGATCCCGACCAGCCCGGGGCGCGACTTGGCGGAATCGGCCTCGAAGCTCGACAGCTCGGCCTGGTCGACCGGTCCGTGGCGGATTGCCGCATAGACCATGCCGGGCAGCCGCACGTCGCCGGCGAACAAATAGCTGCCGTCGACCTTGGACGGCAGGTCGAGCCGCGGGAACGCCAGCTCGCGGCTGTCGGTCCCCGCCCCTGCGGGCGTCGGGTCAGCCGGCGCTTCGGCCCGCAGTGGCGGCGGCGAGGGCGGATCGTAGCCGGCCGCTTCGTCCGCCAGCTCGGCAAAGCTCAGCCGCTTGCGCCCATGGACGATGAAGCCCTGCTTCGCGTCGCATTCCTCCCACCGCACATTCCACCGATCGGCCGCGGCCTGGGCCAGCATCGCCCGCGCGCCCGCCGCGGCGGCGCGGCACGGCTGCTCGTAAGCGGCCAGCGTGGTGCCCTCGGCGGTGGCGGTGAAGCGTTCGGTCTCGGCCCACCGGCGCAGCAGCCAGTCATGCGGATCGTCGGCAAGCGCGGAAATCGGCGGGCGCCACAGCGGGGCCCACCGCGCGGCCAGCGGCAAGTTGGGATAAGCCCCGCTGATCGGCGATGGCTCCACCGCGACCTGGCGCCAGTCGGCCCCCAGCTCCATCGCCACGATCTGCGGCAGCAAAGTGGTCACGCCTTGCCCCATCTCGAGCTGCGGGACCGCGAGCGTGACCACCCCGTCGCGCGCGATCTTGAGCCACGCGCCGAAGGCGATCTCGCCGCGCCCGGGCTTGAGCGGCGAGGCATAATCGCGTGGCAGCAGCGCCCACACCACCACCAGTCCGCCGCCGGCCGCCGCGCCGGCCAGCAAGCCGCGCCGGGAGACGGACGGGAGTTTCAGGCCGCCGCCTTGTCGAGCCACTGGCCGAGCCGTGCGGCGATCGCCACGAACGCCTCGCCCGGCGCCCCGTCGTGCGCGGCGGGGGGCGTGCCGGCATCGCTGGCGCGGCGCACCTCCATCGACAGCGGCACGCGGCCGAGAAAGGTTTCGCCCATCACCTGCGCCGCCGCTTCGACACCGCCTTCGCCGAACGGATCGGACAGCTCGCCGCAATGCGGACAGACATAGCCGGCCATGTTCTCGACCAGCCCGATTATCGGCACCTGCGATTGGCGGAACAAGTCGAGCGCGCGGGTGGCGTCGATCAGCGCCAGATCCTGCGGGGTCGAGACCACGATCGCGCCGTCGGGCTTGAACTTCTGGAGCATGGTCAGCTGGACGTCGCCGGTCCCGGGCGGCAAATCGACCAGCAGCAGCTCTGCCTCGCCCCACGCCGCATCCATCAGCTGACCGAGCGCATTGCCGGTCATCGGCCCGCGCCACGCGATCGCTTTGCCCGGGGCGACGATCTGGCCCATCGACAGCATGGTCACGCCGTGCGGACTGCGCACCGGAATGAGCGTCTGGCCCTCGGCGGTCGGCTTGGCATCGGACGCGCCGAGCAGCATCGGCTGCGACGGGCCGTAGATATCGGCATCGACCACACCGACCTTGCGCCCGGCCCGCGCCAGCGCGACCGCGAGGTTGGCGGTCAGCGTCGACTTGCCGACCCCGCCTTTGCCCGATCCGACCACGACCACCCGGCGGTGGACCTTGTCCGCCATCAGCGCCACGCGCACCTGGCTCACCCCGGGAAGAGCGCCGACCAGCGCCTCGATCTCGAACTGGAGCCCGGCGGCGCGGTCACGCGCGAGGCCCGAGGCGTCGGCGACGATCGTCGCGACGCCGTCGGCCAGCCGGACCGAACCGACTCGCGCGGCGATCGGTGGGGGAAGCACGGCCTTGATCTCTTCGATGGTCATCGCCGGCCTGCTAGCGTGTCCTTCCGCCATCCGCAGCGAAAATGTCCCGCGCGTCCCCTGTTTTTTGCCCGCGGCGGCCCTATAACACTGGCATGGAACGATTGGGCGGGTGGCCGGGCAAAATCCGACTGGCGATGGCCGGCAAGCGCAGCCCGTGGGGCAAGCCGCCCGGCGGCGACGGTGCTGGCGATGGCGGCGAAGGCGCGGGGGCCGGCGGCGGCGACAGCGAACCGCCGGAGCCCGAGCCCGCCCCGCCGTCGGGCGAAGACCAGCCCAAAGGCCCGCGCAATCCGTGGCTGCCGGGCACGTCCGAGGGGCGCCCGCGCCGGTCCGCCAGCATCGAGGATATTTTCAAGCATCGCGGGCCCGAAGGTCCGCGCCGCGGCAGCGGGCCCGGTGGCCCCGGCTTCCAGCTGCCGCGCCGGCCCGGCGGGGGCAGCTGGGTCCCGGTCGCGATCGCGGGGATCGTCGGGGTGTGGCTGTTCGTCACCTCGATGCACCAGATCGACGCCAAGGAGCAGGCGATCGTCACCACTTTCGGCAAGTACAGCCGCACGCTGCACCCGGGGCTCAATTTCACCGCCCCGTGGCCGTTCCAGCAGGTCGACAGCGAACAGACCTCGGAATTCCGGGTCGTCGCGATCCCCGACGGCTCCGCCCAGCGGCTGATGCTGACCGCCGACCAGAACCTGGTCGACCTGAGCTACATCGTCCGCTGGAACGTGCGCGATTTGCGCCAATTCCGCTTCCAGCTGGTCTCGCCCGAGGACACCGTGCGCGAAGTCGCCGAATATTCGATGCGCGCCGAAGTGGCCGAGAAGAACCTCAACCAGGTGTTCTCCGGCGCCGGACGCGCGGAGATCGAACAGCAATCACTCAAGCGGATGCAGGACCTGCTCGATGCGTATCGCTCGGGCATCGCGGTGCAGGGCGTGCAGATCCGCAAGACCGATCCGCCGAACCAGGTCGAGGAAGCGTTCAAGAACGTCTCCGCCGCGCAGCAGCAGGCCGAAAGCCTGGTCAACCAGGCCAACGGCCAGGCGCAGCAGGTGCTGGCCCGCGCGCAGGGTGACGCGGCGGCGTTTGACAAAGTCTATGTCCAGTACAAGCTGGCCCCCGAAGTGACCCGCCGGCGGATGTATTACGAAACGATGGAACGCGTGCTGCGCCAGACCGACAAGACCATTGTCGAAGGCTCCGGCGTGACCCCTTACCTGCCGCTGCGCGAGCTGCGCCGTGCGCCTGCCGACGAGCCGGGAGCGCAGTGATGGAAACGGTGTGGCACAACCACAAGGGCTCGCTGATCGCGCTGGCGGTGCTGCTGGTGGTGATGCTGTCGAGCCTGATCGTGGTGCCCGAAACCCAGCAGGCGGTGATCATCCGCACCGGCGAGCCGGTCGCGGTGGTCAACCAGTTCAAGCCCGGCCAGCCGTTCGGCAGCACGGGCGCGGGCGTGTGGTACCGCATCCCGCTGCTCGACCGGGTCGAATACGTCGACAAGCGCGTGCTCAACGTCGACATGGACGAACAGCAGGTCCTCTCGACCGATCAGTTGCGGCTCAACGTCGATGCTTATGCGCGCTTCCGGGTGATCGACCCGGTGCGCATGGTCCGCGCCGCGGGCACCCTCGATGTGGTGCAGAGCCAGCTGAGCCAGATACTCAGCTCGGTCGTGCGCCAGGAACTGGGGCGGCGCAGCTTCGCCTCGCTATTGACGGCCGAGCGCGGGACCACGATGCACAACATCCGCACCCTGCTCGACGCGCAGGCTCGCAAGTACGGCGCGCAAGTGATCGACGTGCGGATAAAGCGCGCCGACTTGCCCGACGGCACGCCGCTCGAATCGGCATTCCAGCGGATGAAGACTTCGCGCGACCAGGAAGCGGCCTCGATCCTGGCGCAGGGCCAGAAGAACGCCCAGATCATCCGCGCCACGGCCGAGGCGGCGGCGGCCAAGACTTCGGCCGACGCTTACGGCAAGGATCCACAATTCTACGATTTCTACCGCGCCATGCAGAGCTATGATGCGACCTTCGCCGCGGGCAGCCAGGGCGGCAGCCAGATCATCCTCAACGAGAACAACGACTACTTGCGACAATTCCGTACCGGCGGGCATTGATGCGTTAAACCGGCGTTCAGCCCGCGGAGCCTGAATCCGGGGCTGCCTGAATCCGGGCCGGGACTGACTGACCGATCGGCGGCTCGTTCGCCACACCAGCAAAGAGGATACAAGAGGACGTGAAGCCAGTGCGCTATTCCTACGGCATCACCGCCGCCCTGCTGACCGGCGGGGCCGCCATTTCGCTCATCACCGGCTGGCCCGCCGGCGCCCAGGTGGCGCAGAACGACGCCCGGCCGATGGCCAATGTGGTGCCCCGCGCGGGCGCCCCGGCGAGTTTCGCCGACCTGACCGCGCAGCTCGCCCCGGCGGTGGTCAACGTCTCCACCCGCCAGCGCATCACCACAACCGCCACCACCAACCCGTTCACCGGCACCCCGTTCGAAGGGCTGTTCGGCAACCCCGGGGGCGGAAACGGCGGCGGCGGCACCCCGACCACGCGTGAGGCGCAGTCGCTCGGCTCGGGCTTCCTGGTTTCGGCGGACGGCTATGTCGTGACCAACAATCACGTGATCAATCCGCCCGACACCAAGGCCGAGCTCGAGAAAGTGAGCATCACCACCGCCGACGGGACCGAGTACCCGGCCGAAGTGGTGGCGCGCGACCAGGCGAGCGACCTCGCGGTGCTCAAGATCAGCCGGCGCGAGCCGTTCCCGTTCGTGCGCTTCGGCGAGTCGCGCCAGGCGCGGGTGGGCGACTGGGTGATCGCAATCGGCAACCCGTTCGGCCTTGGCGGGACGGTCACCAGCGGAATCGTCTCGGCCGTGTACCGCAACACCCAGAGCGGCGGCGCGTACGACCGCTACATCCAGACCGACGCCAGCATCAACCGCGGCAATTCCGGCGGCCCGTTGTTCGACATGCAGGGCAACGTGATCGGCATCAACAACGCGATCTTCTCGCCCACGGGCGGCAGCGTCGGGATCGGCTTCGCGATCCCCGCCGAAGTCGCCTCGCCAATCGTGACCAAGCTGATCCACCATGAGGAGATCGTGCGCGGCTATATCGGGGTGCGCATCCAGCCGATGAACGAGGACCTGGCCGACGCGCTGGGCATACCGGCCAACCGCGGCGAATTCGTCCAGTCGACCCAGCCGGGCGAACCGGCCGAGCGTGCCGGGCTACGCTCGGGCGACGTAGTGCTCAACGTCGGTGACAAGGAGGTGACCCGCGGCCAGTCTCTGTCATACTTGGTCGCCAACCTCGCGCCCGGCACGCGCGTGAACCTGCTGGTGCTGCGCGACGGCAAGCGGGTGACCATACCGGTGACCGTCGGCCGCCGTCCGAGCGAGGACGTGCTGAGCGCGCAGCAATTCGATCCCGATGCACAGGACCAGATCACGCCGCCCAACCAACAAGGCGCGACCGGCCTCATCGGCACCGCACTGGGCCTTCAGGTCATTCCAATGACGGCGCAGATCGCCACGCAGCTGGGCGTTGCCCCCGCTACCCGCGGGGTGGTCGTGGCCGCGGTCGACCCGAGCTCGGACGCGGGCGCCAAGGGCCTGGCGCGCGGGGCGATCATCGTCGGCGCGGGCGGGCGTGATGTGACCAGCCAGGCCGATCTCGAGGCGGCCGTCGCCGCGGCCAAGAGCCAGAGCCGCCAGGCGCTGTTGCTGCGGGTGATCGTTCGCGGCCAGCCGGCCGTATCGGTCCCGATCCGCCTGCGCTGACCTCCGACCTGCTCGCCCTGGGACGGGCGCCGGTCGTTACTGTCCGTAAGTCTGCGGCAGGCGCGGCGGCACGCCCGCGGTCGGCCGCGGCTGCGGCAGCGCTGGGCGCGGCCCCGGCGGCGCGGGGGGCACCGCGGTTCTCCCGGTCGCCTGATTGAGGAACTCGTCGCCCGCCGCGGCCGGCGGGGCGGGCGCGCGCGGCTCGGTGCGCTCGGACCGGTCGAGCGGCGCATCCTGCGCATCGGGCGGAAGCGGCGCGCCGCGGTCCTGCGGGGCGGTCGGCTCGACCAGGTTGCCTTGCTCGTCGGTGTAGTAATACGGGTCGTTGGGATCGGCGTAGAGCTGCTCGGCATCGGGCTCGAGCTGCCAGTCGGGCAGCTGGACCGCGGTGTCGAACGGTTCGACCGGGCGCTTGGCGACCGCCACGCGCATGTAGCTGGCGAAGGCGCGCGCCGGCGCGGTTCCGCCCTGCAGCCCCGGCACCGCCTTGGCGTCGTCGCGGCCCATCCATACCCCGGTGGTGATGCCGCTCGAGAAACCGAGGAACCAGCCGTCCTTGTTCGAG
>JBDSDC010000064.1:0-43748 GCA_039920725.1 Croceibacterium sp.
ACACGGTGCGGTTGTGGCGCGCCTCGAGCACCGCGCCGGCCACTTACACCATCACAGGCGCCGGCGGCGCCAGCCGACGGGTGACGTTCGGGGAAGGGGAGGCGTTGGCGCGTTGGGATGCGGCCGCGCTGGCGGTGACGCCGGGCGCCAAATATCGCATAACCGGCGATGTCGGGACATCGCCGGGCGCGATTACTTTCGTGGTCTTGCCGCAAGTCGCTGCCGAGCCCGAGGCGCTGGCGCAGCAGCTGATCGCCAGCGGCTGCACCGCGCAACTCGATCTCCTCGCCAATGCGACGCTGATCGCACAGAGATAACTTAGGCACACCCGGCGGCCGCGCGGCGGGCTTCGGGCGGAAACTAGCGTCGCAGGGGGACAGGCATGAAGTTGACTGCCAGTTCGGCGCGCGGGCCGCTCCGGATACGTCGGCTGGCGCTCGCACTCGGTTTGTCGTGCGCGGCAGGATTACCGGTTGCGGTGCAGGCACAGGCCCAAGCCCAGTCGCAAACCCAGTCGCAAACATCGCCGCCGACCCGCCAGGACCTCAACGTCGGACGCCCGAGTGCGCCGGCCGCCAACCGCTCCCGGCTGTCGATCGAGGGCGGGATCGAGCACGGCCCGTGCCCGCTTGCCGATCCTGCCTTCGCCGAGACCCGCGTCAATTTCTCGCGAGTCGAATTCACCGGGCTGCCGGATGTACCGGCGAGCGCGCTCGAGCCGGCGTGGCGCGACTTCGCCGGCCGCGATCTGCCGGTCGCCAGCTTGTGCGAAGTGCGCGACCGCGCGGCGACGATGCTGCGCGGGATGGGCTTTCTGGCGGCGGTGCAAGTGCCGCCGCAACGGATCGAGGCGGGCGGACCGGTGCACATGGACGTGCTCGCGGCCAAGCTGGCCGAAGTGCAGCTGCGCGGCAACCCAGGCCCGAGCGAGCGGCTGATAGAGTCTCACCTCGCGGCGCTGACCAAGCAGGCGTGGTTCAACACGTTCGACGCCGAGCGCCAGCTGCTGCTGCTCGGGGACCTGCCGGGCTACAACGTGCGGCTGGTGCTGCGCTCCGCCGACGCCGCGCCGGGCGAGGTGGTTGGCGATATCGTGCTCGAGCGAACGCCGCTCGAGCTCGCGGTCGGGGCGCAGAACCTCGGCTCGCGCGCGACGGGCCGCGAAGGCGCATTCGCCGCGCTGACGCTGAACGATCTGATCGGCCTCGGCGACCGCACCACGGTGAGCTATTTCCAGACGCTCGACTGGGACGAGCAGCGGATCGTCCGGCTGTCGCACGACCTGGCGCTCGGGGCGAGCGGGCTGCGGCTCGGGGGCAGCTTGCTGTTCGCGCACAGCGAGCCCGATGTCGGCGCGAATTTCAAGACCGACACTTTCGCCGCCGACGTGGGCCTCACTTATCCGCTGATCCGCCGCCAGGCCGAGACGCTGGTCGGCGGTGCCGGGCTGGAAATTATCGATCAGCAACTGGCGTTCGGCGGCGTTCCGGTGAGCGAGGACGACTTGCGCGTGATCCACGCCCGGCTCGAATACCAGGCGATCGATCGGGCGAGCATTCGCGGTTATCGCGGTTTCACGCTGGCGGAGCCGCGTTGGCGCGGCGCGCTGTCGCTCGAGCTGCGCCAGGGCCTCGGCGGACTGGGGGCGAGCCCCGACTGTTCGCCGCTGACGAATTGCCTGCCGCCCAACGTGCCGATCAGCAACCTGCTCGCCGATCCGAGCGCTTTTGTCGCCCGGCTCGAAGGCGCGTTCGAGTTCCGCCCGGTGCGGATGGTGACGCTGGCGGTTTCGCCGCTGGCGCAATGGTCCGACGGGCCGCTGTTGTCTTACGAACAAGTGAGCCTGGGCAACTACACGATCGGCCGCGGCTTCGACCCTGGCGTGGCGCAGGGCGACCGCGCGCTCGGGGCCTCGTTCGAGCTGCGCTACGGCACGACTTTCGCACGCGCCGCCCGCGCCGTCGCGCTTCAGCCGTTCGTGTTCCTCGATTACGCCAAAGCCTGGCTGGACGATGCCGCGAGCCCCGTGGACCCGCGCCGCGTGGTCAGCGCCGGCGGCGGCCTGCGCGGACGGTGGGGCGATCTCGCCGAATTCAGCGCGGTTCTGGCGGTGCCGCTCGAGCGCGCAGGCTTCGAGACCGCGCGCGGCGATACCCGCGTGCTGTTCACACTGATAACGCACCTTTTGCCGTGGAGGACGAGATGATCGGTCACGCTCGCTGGCTGCTGGGAGGTTCGGCTCTCTGCGCGCTCGCCATCGCCCTGCCCGGCGCGGCCGCCGCGCAATCGTTTCAGGGCGTGCCGAGCGTGGTCACCGGCGGGGCGGCAATCTCCACCGCTCCCGGGTTCACGCAAGTCGACGTGACCGCGCCGGAAACGGTCATCAACTGGCTGGCCAGCGACATCTCCCCGGTCGGAACGTTCGATTTCCAGCCCGCCGGCACTTCGGCCTTGTTCAACAACGCCACCAACGGACCGGAGTTCACGGTCCTCAACCGCGTGTTTCCCGTCGATGCCGCCAGCAAGGCGACCGGGAGCACGATCTCGCTCAATGGTACGATCACAAGTCGCAATGGGGGAATCCCCGGCAGCAACGTGTGGTTCTACAGCCCGACCGGGATCATCGTCGGCCCGACCGCGCGGGTAACGGTTGGCGGTTTCCTGCTGACCACCGATGATATCCAGTTCGTGCCCAACATCGCGGGCGGCGTGTTCCTGCCGGGCTCGATCTACCTGCCCGGCAACCTCGTCAGCTTCCGCGGGCCGAACGATCCGGCGGGGTTCGTTACCGTGCAGGCCGGCGCCCAGGTCAATGCCGTGGGCGCGAATGGTTATGTCGCGCTGGTTGCGCCGCGCGTGACCCAGGCGGGGCAAGTGCTCGCCGAACGCTCGGTCGCCTACATCGCCGCCGAGGAACTGGACCTGCGCATCAACGCCGGGCTGTTCGACATCGCCATCGTCACCGGGACCGACGATCCCAACGGCGTGGTGCACACCGGCACCACCGGCGGCGCGGCCTCGACCGGCCTGGCCGATCAGCAGCGAATCTCGATGGTGGCGCTGCCGAAGAACACCGCGCTGACCATGCTCCTGCGGGGCTCGATCGGATATGCGCCCGCCGCAGTGGCCGCCAACGAGGGTAGCGCGGTGGTCCTTTCGGCCGGCTACGCCACCGACGTTCCGAGCGCGGTGCCCGCGGTTCGGCTGGGCAGTATCGACATCGGCAACAGCGTGTTCAGCAATCCGCTGCAGGGGTTTGCCAGCGACACGATCACGGTCGCGCCGAGCAAGGGCAATACCGATTTTCGAGCGACCACCGCGCTTTACGGGCTGAACGCGGTGCGAGTGACCGCGGCCGGCGGCGCGCAAGTGTTCGGCACCGACTTGTCGCTGTTTGCCGGCTTGCCGGGTGCCGGCGGCACGATCGATGTGCTCGCGACGACTGCCGGCAAGATTTCGATCACCAATTCACTGCTGGCCAATGCCGGCTCCAACGCCTCGCCGTTCGGCTTTGCCGTCTCGCTCGATGGCACGGGCGGAGCGATCGGGATTACCGCCGACGGGGGTGACATCTCGGTGCCCGCCCTGACCGCCACGGCAGCGGCGGCGGGCCGGTTCGACGACGTGCTGGGCGGCACCGGCACCGGCGGCACGGTGACCCTGCGCGTGCTCAATGGCGGCACGCTGAATGCGGCCACGCTTAACCTCGATGCCAACGGAACCGGCGGCGGATCGAGCCTGCAGGGTGGGCGCGGCGTCGCGGGTACGGTCTCCGCAAGTCTGGCCGACGGCGCGTTCTCGCTCGGCACCGTCCGGCTGGCGGCGGTCGGCACCGGCGGCGCCGGCGGCGCGGCAGGCGGAGAAGGGACCGGCGGCACGGCGAGCTTCGCGCTGGCCGACGTAACCGGGCCGAGCGGCGCGCGCACCGTGTCCAGCCTGACGCTCGATGCCAGCGGGACCGGGGGCAGCGGCGGCGGCGGAACGCTGGCGCTGGCCGATGCGGGCGCCGTGAAGCTTACTGCCGGCCCGCTCAATCCCGCCTCGGCGCTCACATTCACCGGCGATCTGACCCTGACAAGCTCGGGCACGCGCGCGGCCGCCGGCAATGGGGCCACGATTGCGGTCTCGGGCGCGCCCCTGACAGTGGGCGGCAACATCGCCGTGACAACCTCGCGCGATGCCGCGATCACGGCCGCGCAGCCGCTGACCGCTGGCGGCACCGTCTCCATTATCGCGCGGACGTTGACCGAAACGGGCATGCTGGCCTCGGGCGGGGCCATGACGATCGATGCCGCGGGCGGCATTTCGGCCGACCGGCTGTCGTCGGGCGGAACGACGTTGCTGCAAGCGGTGAATGGCCCGCTGGCGGTGGCCGATTTGCGCTCGGTGGGCGCGGTCACTGCGCTCGCCCGCTCGATCGACATCGGTTCGAGCGGAGCGCTGTCGTTCGCCAACCTCGCCGCCAGCGCGGGCAACGCCACCGTCACGACTGCCGGCAACTTGTCGCTGGCGCAAGGCTCGGCCAGCGGGGCGCTGACGCTCGCAAGCACCGGCGGGGCGGTGACCGGGAGCGGGCCGCTGACCGCCGGCGGCGCGGCCAGCGTGTCGGGCGCAACCGGTGTCAACCTGCCGTCGCTCGCATCCGGCGGAACCACCTTACTCAGCTCATCGGGCGGCTCGGTATCCGTCGCGTCGCTGACCTCGGCCGACGCGGTGACCGCGCAAGGCAATGCGGTCACCATCGCCTCCCCGGGCGCGCTGACCTTCGCCGATCTGCTGGCGCGCGCGGGCAACGCCAACGTGAATACCGGCGGCAACCTCGCCGTCAACCAGGGATCCGCTTCGGGCACGCTGACGCTTACCAGCTCGGGCGGGAGTGTGACGGGCACCGGCCCCCTCACTTCGGGCGGTGCGGCGAGCATCTCGGGCGCGACCGGCATCGCGCTGGCATCGCTCTCGTCGGGCGGCACCGGCACGACCTTGATCTCCTCCGTCGGACCGGTGACGGTGGGCGCGCTGACGTCCGCCGGAGCGGTAATCGCGCGCGGCAATTCGGTGACAATCGCCTCGCCCGCGAGCCTAGTTTTCGCCGATCTCGTGGCGCGCGCGGGGGCGGCCAACGTGACCACGGCGGGCGCGCTGACATTATTGCAGGCTGCGGCCAGTGGCGACCTCATCGCCCGCGCGGGCACGGCCTTGACCGTCAGCGGTCCGGTCACCGGCGCCAACGTTTCGCTCACCGGAACCGGCTCGCTGACGGTCAACGCCAACGTGACCGCCGCCAATGTGCTCACGCTCGCCAGCGGCGGGCTGTTCAGCGCCAATGCGGTGCTGCTAGGGCGCTCGATCACCGCGACTTCGGCCGATATCGCGCTCGGCGCGGCGGCGCGGCTCGGCGCGCTCGGCATTACCAACGACCTCTCGCTCATCAACGGCGATGCCGCGGCGGACACGCGCATCGGGATCGGCAATTCCTACGGCCTGACGCCGACCGAAGTGAACCAGCTCTATGCCGACCGGCTGATCTCGATCACCGCCGGGCCGCAGCCGTTCATCATCGACAGCTTTGCCTTCGACCTGACGCATCTGGGTGCGGCGGGAACCTTGCGGCTGCTCGCGCCGGCGGCGATGAACGTCACGGGCACGGCGCAGTTCGTCAACGCCGGGGCGGGCCAGACGGTGAGCCTTCAGGGCGGCGCGCTGACCGTGATCACCGACGCGGGGAGCCTGGACGTCGCCAGTGCCGGCGGCGCGCGCGGGGCCACGCTCCAACTCACCGGCAACAGCGTGACCGTGGCCAGCGCCGCCGCCATCGGCGCGATTGCCGGGCTGGCCTCGCTCGATGCGATTACCGCTCGGCTCGATTTGCCCGACGTCCAGCGCGCAAGCCTGGTCCAGGCGGGCACGATCGCGGTCTCGGCGACCAGTGCGTTCTACGTGCAGAATTCAGGTCCATCGCTCGCTTTGGCGGAACGGCAAGGGTTCACCGCGAACGCCTTGAGCATCGTCACCGGGAGCGCGGCGACGCGGATCGCCATCAACGGCCGGATCGCCACGGCCGGGGGTTTCGCCACAGGCTTGCTGGCGGTCCCGCTCGTGACGATCAACGGAGCGCCCGCGGCGGCGGGTGGGCGGTTCGACCCGCGCTCGACGATCAACGGCTGCGTGATCGGGTCCAACTGCACGAACGGTACTTTCGGGCCCGCTACCAGCCTCGAGCTCGTGCGGCCGGTGCCCACGGCCTCATCCGGCCTCGTTGTCGGCCAATTGATCGAGCTGACGCCGCGCGAACCGCGCGGTGACCTGCCGCTGATCGACGAGCCGATAACCGGGGTCGGCAACGACGACTTGTGGCAGCCCACGTGTACCAAGGACCGGCGGGAGGGACGTTGCAGGGCACCCGGCAAGGAGTAGCGAGGTCCGCCCGGCGCAGTTTGAGGCAAGCGCTGGCGGCGGCGCTGTGCGTGCTGCTCGGGCTGGCGGCTCATGCTTCGGCGCTGGCGCAAGAGGGCGGCCGCTACCTCGGGGTCGCGTCGTGCGCCGGATCGACCTGCCATGGCCGCGCCGAGGGTAATGGCGCGGAAGTGCGGCAGGACGAAATCGCCAGCTGGCAGACGCCTTCGTCCCCCGCGGGAGCGCACAGCCGCGCGGTCGCCGTGCTGGGCGGCATCCGCGCGCGCCAGATCACGGCTTCGCTGGGCCTGAAGGAGCCGACTCACGAGCCGGCCTGTCTCGGCTGCCATGCGACCTTCGGGCCCGCCGCCGCGTACGGCCCGCGGTTCCAGCAATCCGACGGGATCGGCTGCGAATCGTGCCACGGCCCGGCGAGCGGCTGGATCGCCAGCCACTATACCACCGCCGGCAGCCACCGCGCCAACGTCGCGGCCGGGCTGGTGCCGCTGGAAAATCCGCAAGTCCGCGCCGCGGTGTGCCTCGACTGCCATTACGGCAGCGCGTCGGCCGGTCAGTTCGTCACCCACCGGATGATGGCCGCGGGCCATCCCCGGATCGCTTTCGAGCTCGATCTGTTCAGCGCGCTGCAGCAGCACTACGACATCGACGCCGACTACCGGCAGCGCAAGGGCGCCCCCGACAGCGTGCGGATGTGGGCGGTCGGGCAGGCCGAGGCGCTCAGGCGCTCGACCGACCTGTTCGCCCGGCCGGGACTGGGGAGCGAGGGAATCTTTCCCGAATTCTATTTCTATGACTGCCACAGCTGCCATCGGCAGATCGGCGACGGTCCGCAGCGGCGGTTGACCTTCGAGAGCAATCCCGGGCGGCCGATCCCGTTCGGGCAGCCGCCTTTCAACGACGAGAACATGATCATGCTGCAGGCGGTCGCGCGGGCGCTGGCGCCGGGCGAGGCGGGTGCCTTCGATGCGGCGAGCCGCGCGTTCCACCGCGCCATGGGCCAAGGCCGGCCGGACGCCGTCGCGGCGGCGCTCAAGCTGCGCGGTGCGGCCAAAGGCCTGTCCGACGCGTTCGCGGGGCGCGGTGCGGATGGCGGGGACGCGTTCACCGTGGTCGCGGCCATTGCCGACCGCACAACTTCCGCGCGCTTCACCGATTACGCGGGATCGGTGCAGGCGGTGATGGCGCTCGACACGCTGCTCAACGCGATGGTGCGCGACGGCCGCATCACCGTCGGCGCGGCGGCCGGCATCCGCGCCAGCCTCGACCGTGCTTACGAGGCGGTGAAAAGCCCCGAGAGTTACAACCCGGACCGATTCCGTGCCGCGCTCGGGGCGGCGGCCTCGGCGATAGGAGCACTGCGCTGATGCGGGTCCACAGGCGCACCGCGCTGGTCAGCTCGGCGGCGCTGATCCTGGCCGCTTGCGGCGGCGGCGGCAGCAGTACCCCGGCGCCCACACCCACCGCGACGCCCACCGCGGCGCCGCCTTCGGGCGCTGCCTATGTCGCCCCCGCTCAAATCGCCCTCAGCGCTGGCGAGGTCGGGCAGATCGTCGCACAGGCGGCCCTGCAGGCGCAGGCGATCGGCGCCCCCGCGACGATCGCCGTGGTCGACCGGGTCGGCAATGTGCTGGCGGTGTTCCAGATGAACGGCGCCCCGGTAGCGGCCAAGATCCCCGATGCCCCGAACGGCCAGAACATCGACTTGCAGGGGCTTTCGGTCCCTTCGCCCGCGGCGGCGATCGCCAAGGCGATCACCGGCGCCTACCTGTCGAGCGGCGGGAATGCCTTTTCCACCCGCACCGCCAGCATGATCGTGCAGCAGCATTTCCCGCCGGCGCCGACGACGGTCGGGCTCGAAAGTGGGCCGCTGTTCGGGGTCCAGTTCAGCCAGCTGCCGTGCTCCGATTTGTCCGCCCGCCTGGGCGCGGGAATGATAGGTCCCAAGCGCTCCCCGCTGGGGCTGGCGGCCGATCCCGGCGGGTTTCCCATCTACAAGGGCGGCGTGCTGGTCGGCGGCGTGGGCGCGATCTCCGACGGCGCCTATGGCTTCGATCCCAACGTGCTCGATATCGACGCCAGCGCCGATGAAGCGATCGCGCTCGCCGGAACGGTGGGATTCGAAGCGCCCGAGGACATTCGTGCCGAGCGCATTTTCGTCGACGGCACGCAGCTGCGCTACTCGGACGTGGCCTATGCCAGCCTCACCGGCGTTGCCGGCGCCAGCTTCGCGGCGGCAAGCGCGCTTGGCAATCTGGTTCCGGTCACCGGGTATTACGCGGGCGGGCTGATCGCCGGTGCGATTTATGGCACCGAGGCCTCAGGCCTGCGCCCCGGCACCCCGGCCGAGTTTGCGGGCTCGGGCGCCTTCGTGCTCAGCAACGGGGCGGGGGGCAACCGCTATCCGATCCGCGGGGGGACCGACGCGGCCGACGTGCCCCAGCCGATCTCCGCCGCCGAGGCGCGGGCGATCCTGGAGGAGGCGTACGGCGTCATGAGCCGGGCGCGCGCGCAGATCCGCCGACCGCTCGACAGCCGGGCGCAAGTCTCGATCTCGCTGGTCGACACGCGCGGCGCGGTGCTCGGCCTGGTGCGGGCGCCCGATGCGCCGGTGTTCGGGATCGATGTCTCGCTCCAGAAGGCGCGCACCGCCAATTTGATGTCCCACCGTTCGGCGGCAGCGGACCTGCTGGCGGCGAGCGGCGAAGTGCCGCAGTTCGTCCAGCGTGTGCGCACCTTCCTCGGCGATCCCACCGCGCTCACCGGCGCTTTCGCGTTCTCCGACCGGGCCGGCGGCAACCTGTCGCGGCCGTACTTTCCCGATGGAGAGGTCGGTCGCCCGAACGGCCCGCTGTCACGCCCGATCGCCCAATTCAACCCGTTCTCCACCGGACTGCAATCGGCGCTGATCAGCGGCAATCTGTTGCAGCACCTAGCCTATGTCACCGGCGCGGCCGGTACCGACGTGCCGGCACGCTGCACCGACATTCCCCGGCTCGCCAACGGTACCCAGATCTTCCCCGGCTCTGTCCCGGTTTACCGCGGCGGCCAGCTGGTCGGCGGGCTGGGCGTCTCGGGCGACGGGATCGACCAGGACGACATGGTCTCCTTCCTCGGGCTCGCGACCGCGGCCGGCCGCGTTGGCGGGATCAACAACGCGCCGCTCACTATCCGGGCCGATCAAATCGTGGTCGATGTGAGCGGCCGCCAGGTGCGCTTGCGCTATGTAAACTGCCCGTTCGCGCCGTTCCTCGACACCACGGCGCAGAACGTGTGCCAGGGCCTGTGATGGCAGCGGGCTGGCTCCTGCCCCTGGCGTTGCAGGCGGCGGGGAGCGAGCCGCATCCACCCCCTCCGCCGCCCCCGGCCGAAGTCGAGCAACCGGCGCCGCCCCCGGTCGATCCGGAGATCCTCGAGGGGCGCCGGCGGCCCGGCTACGTGGCGCCGCTACCCGCCGCGGTAACGCAGGATAACCCCGGCGCGGTGCGCGCGCCGCCGCCCCAGGCTTTCCCGACCGACCAGGTTCCGGTGCCGGACCGGTGGCGGCTGATCACCGCGTTCTGCCCGCAGCGGGATTTCTTCAAGACGGTCGAAGCGACCTGCCACTCGCCCCTCGATCCTTACCACCAGAATGCTTTGAAGGGCGACTTGCCGCTCGATCCGGCAAAAACTCCGTGGCTGCCGATCAAGGGTCACGACTGGTTCTTCACCGCCAGCGCGGTCAGCGACACGGTGATCGAGCCGCGCACTTTTCCCATTCCCGTAGGCGTGCAGACGACCGCGCGGCCGCAGAGCCTGGATGTGTTTGGCGAGGATGCCAGCTACGCGCTGTCGCAGACCTTCATCGTCGGCGCGGCGCTGACCAAGGGCAGCACCGCCTTCATGCCCCCGCACATCGAGTACCGGCTGACGCTGGCGCTCAATCTCAACTACGCCAAAGTGCCCGAACGGCGGGTGCTGTTTGTCCAGCCGAGCAAGGGCACCGACCGTTTCGATCACTTCGTGGGCGTCCAGGAAGCGTTCGTCGACTATCACCTGCGGGATGTTTCGGAGCGCTATGACTTCGATTCGATCCGCGTGGGCATCCAGCCGTTCCAGGCCGATTTCCGCGGCTTCCTGTTCAACGACCAACAGCTGGGCGTGCGTCTGTTCGGCAACCGCGACAACAATCGCGTGCAGTATAATCTGGCGGCGTTCTGGCGGCTGGAGAAGGACACCAACAGCGGCCTCAACGCGGTGCTCCAAAGCCCGCGCAAGGACTGGCTGCTGATCGCCAATCTCTACCGCCAGGATTTTCTCATCCCGGCGCTGACCAGCCAGGTGACGGTGGCCTGGAATATCAATCGCGAAAGTGGCGACGTCCAGATCGACGACAACGGCTTCCCGGTGCGGCCGGCGCTGATCGGCAGCTTGCGCGGGCATGACTACGACGTGGTCTATCTTGGCTACAACGCCGACGGACACATCGGCCGGATCAACCTCACCGCCAGCCTCTATGGGGCGATCGGGAGCGACCGTGGCAGCGTCTTCACGGGCCGCCCGTCCAGGATCCGGGCCGGCTTCGCCGCGGCCGAGCTCAGTTACGATTCCGACTGGATGCGTTTCCGCCTGTCGGGCGCGCTTGCCAGCGGAGACCGCGACCCGTTCGACGATACCGAGACGGGCTACGATGCGGTATTCGAAAACCCGATCTTCGCGGGCGCCGATACCAGCTACTGGATCCGCCAGTCGATCCCGTTCGCGGGCGGCGGACGGGCGATCGGCGTCAGTGGCCGCAACGGCCTGCTCAATTCGCTCCGCTCGAGCAAGGAACAGGGCCAGTCCAACTTCAACAACCCGGGGCTCATGCTGGTGGGCGCCGGCGGAGACTTCGACGTTCTCCCCAGCTTGCGCGTGTCGGCCAATGCCAATCACTTGTGGTTCGAAAACACGGCCGTGCTGCAAGTGCTGCGGGTCGAAGGTTCGATCCCGCGTGACATCGGTTGGGACTTGTCGGCAGCGGCGATCTGGCGGCCCAAAGCGACGCAGAACGTGGTCCTGCGCCTTTCGGCGGCGGCGCTAGTGGCGGGATCGGGATTTCGCGACCTGTTCGCTTCCACCGACCGAAGCAATGCCTACTACTCGGTCCTGGCCAACGCGGTGGTGAGCTACTGATGCGCTGGCTGCTGCCCCTGCTGGCGCTGCTCGCCGCGCTGCTTGCCGGCCCGACGCTCGCCTCCGAGGCGGAGAAGCCGGTCGCGCGGCACTATGTCACCGCCCCGTCCTCGCCCGCGTCACAGACCGAAGCGGACGTCGCCGCCAAGTCCGACGGGTGCTTTTCTTGCCATGTGCGGACCGACGCGCCGACCATGCACGAGACCCCCGCGGTCCGCATCGGGTGCACCGACTGCCACGGCGGCGACCCGGCGGTCAGGGGCAATCCGCAGTTGGCGCATGACGATCCGGTATACGTCGCGGCGCGCGAGCGGGCCCACGTGCTGCCGCGCTATCCGCGCAGCTGGCATTACCCGTCCTCGGCCAACCCCGAGCGGACTTATGCGCTGCTCAATCGCGAGGCGCCCGAGTTCGTCCGGTTCATCAACCCCAGCGACTACCGCGTCGCGCGGGAAGCCTGCGGGGCGTGCCATCTGGCGACAATCGAGGCGGGCGAGCGTTCGCTGATGGCCACCGGAGCGATGCTGTGGGGCGGCGCCGCGTACAACAATGGCATCGTTCCTTATAAGAACTACCTGCTGGGCGAAGCTTACACCCGCGAAGGTGAAGCTGCGAAAGTGCTCAGCCCGGGCAATCCGCCGGGCACGGTCAGCGCCCGTCAAAAGGCACGCGGCGCGCTGGGCGAGCTCTACCCGCTCCCGGCGTGGCAAGTCGTGCCGCCGGGCGACATCTTCCGGGTGTTCGAGCGCGGAGGGCGGACCATCAATCCCACTTTCCCCGAGATCGGCCTGCCCAATGCGTCAGGCTCGATCCAGCGGCTCGAGGAGCCGGGACGGCCCGATCTCAAGCAATCGAACCGCGGTCCGGGAACCGGGCTGCGCGTGGCGATCCCGGTGCTCAACATTCACAAGACCCGGCTCAACGACCCGTACATGTGGTTCATGGGCACCAACGACCAGCCGGGCGACTATCGCCATTCGGGCTGCTCGGGCTGCCATGTGATCTACGCCAACGACCGCGAGCCCCGCCACAGCCTGATCTACGCACAATACGGCCGCGACGGGCAGTCGGTCACCGTCGATCCGACGATTGCTCCCCTGACCGACGGCCACGGCGCGGTGCGGCGACCGGGCGAGCCCGACGGGCCGGTCAAGGAGAAGGGCCACCCGCTGCGCCACATCTTCACGCGCGCGATCCCCACCGCGCAATGCATGAGCTGCCACATGCACCAGCCGAATATCTTCCTGAATTCATATCTCGGCTACACCATGTGGGACTACGAGGCGGACGCCCCGTCGATGTGGCCGGCGCAGCAGCGTTACCCGACCGCCGCCGAAACGCGCGCGGTGCTCGACCGCAACCCAGAAGGCGCGGCCGCGAAGGGGAACTGGGCCGACACCGAGTTTTTGCGCAATGTCTACGAACTCAACCCGAAGCTGAAGGACACCCAGTTCGCCGATTACCACAGCCACGGGTGGAATTTCCGCGGCGTGTTCAAACGTGACCGGGAGGGGAACCTGCTCGACGCCGCGGGCAACGTGGTTGCGCCCGATGATCCCGAAAAATGGCGCAAACAGGGCGAAGGCAAATTCGTCCCGCCCGGCACCAACCCCGGCAAGGCGGTCCATCTGATGGACATTCACGCCGAAAAAGGCCTGCAGTGCGCCGATTGTCACTTCGCGCAGGACAGCCACGGCAATGGGCTGATCTATGGCGAAGTGGCCAACGCGATCGAGATCGGCTGCAAGGACTGCCATGGTTCCGCCGATGCGCTACCCACGCTGCGCACCAGCGGCCCGGCCGCGCCGCCGCAAGGCAACGACCTGTCGCTGCTGCGCAATCCCGACGGCAAGCGGCGATTCGAATGGACGTCGGATGACGCTGGCCGAAAGGTGCTCATCCAACGCTCGATCGTCGATCCGGCGCTTCAGTGGGAAGTGCATCTGGTCAAGGACAGCGTCGATCCCGCCAATCCGCACTTCAACGTCAAGGCGGCGCGCGCCAAGCTGATGAGCCGGCGGGGGGCGGAAACCGGCCGGTTCGAATTCGGCCCCGGCATCGCGCCCGACCAGCGCGCGCACCGCGACGGCGAATTGGCCTGTTTTAGCTGCCACCTGAGCTGGACCACCAGCTGCGGCGGCTGCCACTTGCCGATCGAGGCCAACTGGAAGACCGCCAGCCACCGCTACGAAGGCGAAAGCACCCGCAACTTCGCGAGTTACAATCCGCAGGTCGCGCGCGACGACATGTTCCAGCTTGGCCGGCACATGACCACCAAGGGAGGCGAAATCGCTCCGGTCCGATCGACCAGTGCGCTGGTGCTTAGCTCGACCAATATCAACCGAGAGCGGATCTACGTGCAGCAACCGCCGATCAGTGCGGCCGGCTTCTCCAGCCAAGCCTTCGCGCCCCACTTCCCGCATACCGTCCGCACAACCGAGACCAAGACCTGCAGCGACTGCCACCTGAGCGACAAGGACGACAACAACGCCATCATGGCGCAGCTGCTGCTGCTCGGCACCAACTACGTTAACTTCGTCGGGCTCAACGCCTGGACTGGGCTGGAAGGCGGGTTCGAGGCAGTGCGGGTGACCGAATGGGACGAGCCCCAGGCGGTGATCGGCAGCTACCTCCAGCGCTACGCCTATCCAGATTACTGGCGGATGCATGTCGAGGACAACAAGCGCGAACTGAAGGATTGGACTCGCGGGAAAGCGCTCGATGGCAAGCTTTCGGGCGAGACCCATCCGCTCGAGCAATTTCGCAACGTCCACGAAGGCACCCAGGGCCGGGTGGGCTGCCTGCAGCTGCGCGGCGAGTACATGTACGTGGCCGAAGGGCGCGGCGGGTTGCGGGCCTACGATGTCGCCTCGATCGCCAACAAGGGTGTGTCGGAAAGGATCCTGACCGCGCCCTTTTCGCCCCTGGGTCAGGACACGCACATCGCCAGCGCCAATGCCACCTGCGTTGCGCTTCCGACCGATCAGCCGATCGCGCCGACGCGCAACACCGCGCAGATGCGCGAGGTAAACCAGGAGCAGCCGTTCCTGCCGATCTACCACTACGCCGCGGTGACGGACGCCGCGGAAGGCCTGATCCTGGTCGACATCGACACGCTGGCCGACGGCGAGCTGCGCAACAACACGCTCCGCCGCGCGGTCACCTGGAACCAAGATCACGTGCTCGACGGCGCGCGGCACATCGTGCTCGCGGGCGAAGTCGCCTACATTACCGCGCGGCGCGGGCTGGTGGTGGTCGATCTGGCCGATCCCCTCCATCCCAAGCTCGCCGCGGTGCGCGACTTGCCCGAAGCGCGGGCCAGCGCGGTCCAGTTCCGCTACTTGTGGGTGACCGACGCGCAAGGCGTGAAGCTGTTTGACGTGACCAACTTGCGCAATCCCGTGGCCGTGCCCTCGGGCACCGTGCCGTTGGCCGATGCGCGGCGGCTGTATCTGGCGCGGACGTACGCCTACGTGGCCGGCAAGCGGGACGGGCTGGTGATAGTCGACATTACGCGGCCCACTCAGCCGCACGTCTACAAGCGCGAGACCTTCGGCGGGACGATGACCGACGTCGAGGACGTGATCGTCGGTTCGACCAATGCCTCGCTGTTCGCCTATGTCGCCGATGGCGCGGCGGGTTTGAAAGTCATCCAGCTGACCAGCCCTGAAAGCCAGCCCAACTTTTACGGCTTCAGCCCGGCGCCGATGCCCGAACTGATCGCCTGGGCGAGGACGCCGACACCCGCGATTGCGCTGTCGAAAGGCCTCGACCGCGACCGGGCGGTGGATGAGACCGGCGGGCAGATCGCGGTGTTCGGCCGGCTCGGCGCCCGGCCGTTCACCCGGCCGGAGATGGAACAGCTGTTCCTGACCCGCGGCGGCGTGCCGTGGAAGGTCAGCGACAAGCCCGACATGGCCGCCTGGGTGCCCGGCGCCGGGCCGCGCTAGCGCCGGCGAACTGAACCGCTAAAGCCCTACAGGCCCCGTTCCGCCGCCATGGCCTTGACCATCGGCTGCAACTTGTTGGTGTACCGGGCAAGCACGTGCCAGTCGCCGACGTGTTCATAGTGCGTGACCAGCCGCTCGCCGTCCCAGCGGAGCAGCGCATAGGCCGGCGGCTCGGCCGCTATCAGCTCGCGGCCATCGGCATAGGCGTCGTCGATCGAAGTAAGGTCGAGCGCCACTTGCGGGTCGACCGAAGGGCAAACATGCAGCGGAATACCGCGGAACCGCGTCGCCAAGGTGCGGTGCAAGTGGCCGCAATGGATCGCCAGGATCTGCCGCCGCCCTTCCACCGCGGCGCCGAACCGTTCGATCCATGACGCGCCCGGATCGGGATCCATCCACGCGATCCCGCTGACCACCGGCGGGTGGTGCATGAAGATCACGGTCGGCCGGCCGGGTGCGGCATCAAGCTGCGCTGCCAGCCACCTGGCGCGAACTTTGCAGAAGGCGCCCGAGTGGCGGCCCGGCTCGAGCGTATCGAGCATGATCACCCGAAGGCCGCCTTGCTCGATTGTGTAGTGAACGAAGCCGCCTTGCGCTGCCACTGACGGGAATGCGCGCAGCAAAGCCTCGCGCGTGTCGTGGTTGCCGACCATCGGCCAGGCCGCGATACCGGATGCCGATACCAGCTCTGCCAGCGCCGTGAAGCTGGCGGCGTCACCGTGCTCGGTCAGGTCCCCGCTCAGCACCAGCATGTCGGGAAGGTTGGGCCCATCGAGAAGCCGCGCGAGCACCGCGCGCAGGCGGACCTTGTTGAGCTCTTCCTCCGGCCCGTCGGGGGCGAACCCGAGGTGGATGTCGGTCAGCTGCCCGATCAGCATTATCGCCCCCTCCCTGTGCCCATGCCGGCCTAGCGCAGCGCGATGCGCCGCGGCGCGTCGGCGGGCCCGATCCGCGGATGGTAACTGTGGCACATCGCGCAGCCGGATGGCACCTTCGCCTTCGTCGCGGTCTCGCCCAGATGGCAAGTTCGGCATTGCGCGATCCCCGGCAACAGCAGATCCGCGGCGCTGTTCGACTGAGCGGCGGCGTGGCAACTGGCACACTTTTCCTGCTTGTGCGCCTCATGGTCGAACCATCCCTGCATCAGGTAACGGGGCGGCTGCGTGACCGGCATGACCGCCAACCGGCCGCCGCTGCTTGCCGGGAAATGGCATTCGCCGCACAGGCCGCCGCGGTCCATCGCCCCGGCGACCGGGCTGAACGCCGGGCGTGAGAACTGGGCCGCGTAGATCATCCCCTCGGCATAGAGGCCGGGCCGCCGCCGGGCAGTAAGGGCGGGCCGGCGCGAAGAGCGATCCCGCGCTATCAGATCGGCCTGCATCTGGGCCACATTGCCGTGGTGGAGCGAGCGATAGGTGTCGCCCACCCGGTCGTAGACCAAGCTGTGGCAGCTCTCGCAGTCCTTCTCCATGTCGACGGGCAGGAAGCGCACGCCATCGGCGGTCTTGCGATGACAATCGCTGCACGCGAGGGGAGCGCCGTAACCACGCGGAATACCGAGCCTCTGGGCCATGCGCGCCACGCCGTTGGTGGCGCTGAGGTGCATGGCGTGCGGGAACCGCAGCCCGTCCCACTGCTGCGGGTGTTGGGCCAGCGAGATCCGCTGCGGCCGAGCTTGGCCCGGCAGCGTGAAGACCGACGCCTGGAACTGCGGATGCGCCGTGCCGAAGTCCGCGGCGTTGGCCAGCGCCGTGCCGGTCAGCCGTGTGTTCATCGAACCGTGGCAATCGGCGCAGAATTTCTCCCGCGTCGGCTCCATCCGGCCCGCGCCTTCGTGCTCGGTATGGCAATCGGTGCAGGCGCCCGGCCCGGGCTTGTGGAATGCGCGGGCGACATCCCCCTGAAGTGCGGCGAACCCGTGCGGGAAACCCCGGGCCAGCGCCTGGCGCGGCTGGGCGGCATGATCGGCAATGGTCTGATGGCAGGCCAGGCAGGCGTTGTCGCGCACCGCCACGAACGGCTCCACATGGCAGGCCTCGCACTTGTCCTCCAGCGCGTGGTGCGCGGAGCTTAGCGCACCGGGAGTCCAACTCGCGTCGAACATCACCGCCCCTGGACGGTCTAGCGTCGGCTTGGCGACCGGACGGTGCAAGTGCGACCAGATCGGAACCGCCAGGAAGACCAGCACGATCGCCGCCAGCCCGGTCCAGCTGAGCGCGCGTTTGCCCGGCAGCACGCCTGCCAGCGCGAATCCGCGCAGCGTATCGGGCTTGCCTCCGGGACGCTCGGCCGGCTGGCAAACCTCGACCGCGACCGCGCCGTCCGCTCCGTTCGAGACTGTCAGCCGGTATGACCCGAATACCAGCTCCGCGCCTTCGCCGGGATTGAGCGAAGCGTCGCGCGTGGAACGCCCGTCGAGCGTGAAGCCGAGCGTTCCGGCCGCCTGCAGCCGCAGCCGGCCACCGGCGGCGCAGACCGCTCGAACGTGGTACTGCTCGACCGCCAGGTCAGGGAGGTGGATAGTGTTGTCCGCCGCCCGGCCGATGGTCAGTTCGTCGCCGGCGACTTCGCGCTCGCGAACGATCTCGCGCCCGCTGGCTGTAGTGTCGACGCTGCGGATCCGGAACGTCATCCCCTTACCAGTAGTAGAATACGCTGACGATGTGCGCGGTAAGCGCCGCGAGCAGCGCAAAGGTCAGCGGCACATGAACGTAGAGCCAGACTTCGAGCAACGCCTTCAGCCGCATGTGTCGGCCGATTTGCGCCAACTGTCCCTGCCGCTTGCGGAGTAACCCCGCGACCCGTTCCTGTCCGGGATCGAGCGCCGCCAGTGCGCGTTCGGTCCGGCATTGGCGATCGCGTCCTGTCAGCCGGGAAATCAGGCCGCGGCGGAACGGGTTCTGCGCGAGCGCGGCGATCACCAGGTCGGTCTCCTCACGGCCCAGCGGCTGGGCGGCCTGCTCCAACTGGCGGTCAATCGCGCGGAGCGCGTCGAGCATTTGCGTCTGGCTCATTTCGCGGCGGTTATGGCTGAGCGCCTGCGGCAGCAGAGCGTAGACCGAAATCCCGTAAACCCCCGACGCGATCACCAGCAGCATCAGCACGTAGGCCAGCGTGTGAACGTTCCAGCCGAACTGGAAGCCGGTGTGGAGCGTGGCGATAACGACCAGCGACAAGCCCAGATAGACGTGCGCGCTGGTCCACGCCTTGAGCGACCAGCGCCCCGCGGTCATCGCCCGTTTGCGCACCCCGAGCAGCGCCAGCCACACGATCTGCAGCGCGCCGATCGTGCCCAGCGTATACCCGTACCAGGTGCCGCCGCCCGGTCGCCGACCGACATCCGCGAAGGCATAGCCGAGGATCGCCGCGAGGCTGATCAGGAGCGCGGCCTTCAACCAGCGTAACCGCCGGTGCGCGAGAAAGCTCTCGTGATCGGAATCACGGCGCCGGTCGTGGAACGTCGGTTCCGCCGCGAGCGCCATCAGTCGATGTCGTCCGCCAGCTTGGTGAACGACAGGAACTTCTCGGGCGAGACGCGGATTGCCGCGCCCGTGGGGCAGGCGCGGACACAGGCCGGCCCGCCTTCGATCCCCGAGCACATGTCGCACTTGATGGCGACCTTGGGCTGGTCCTTGACCGCGTGCTCTTTGCGCCAGGCATAGCTCGCCTCACCCGGGCCCGGCCCGGCGCCGAACAGCATCCAGCTGAGCAGGCCGGGCTTCGCGGGCGGCTTCGCGTCCATGCGGATCACCCCGTAGGGACAGTTGCGCTGGCAATTGCCGCACCCGATGCAGGTCTCGTCAATGACGACTTCGCCGTCCGGCCCGCGCTTGATCGCGTTGGGCGGGCAATCGGCCATGCAGTGGGGGTGTTCGCAATGGCGGCACGACGTCGGTACGTGCAAGTGCGCGTAAGTCCGCCCCGCCTCACGGTCGAGCCGGCTCAACCCGTCGTGGCTGTCGGCACAGGCTTTCTCGCAATTGTCGCAGCCGACGCACAGCGTCTCGTCGATCAGCAGGACATCGGTCGCTTCGCCGATGCCATTGTCGATCAGGAACTGGGCGGTTTCGGAATAGAGGTCGACCGCACCGCCGAAGCTGTCCTTGCGGCTTTCGATGAAGGCGTTGACCTGGCGCCGCCCGGCCATGTCCGCGAGCGCCTTCGCCCGCAGCCTGGGGTGGCTCGCCAGCAGCGCGACGAACGCCTCGCCCGGCAAGCGGATCACTTCGGACTTGACCGACGCCTTGACCGTGGCGGTGCGGAGGGAACCGTCGATCACCGCCATTTCGCCGAAATACGAACCCGCCGGGAGGTACGAGAGGAACACCGGCTTTCCGCCCAGGTCCTTCTCGACGATCATCGAGCCGCGGCGCACGACATAGACGTCCTTGTCGTCGGCGCCTTCGTTGATGACCGCCTGACCGGCGCGGACTTCGATCACTTCCGCCGCCTCGACCAGATCGGCGATATCGCCCCGTGACAAGCCGGAGCCGAATATTTGCAGCACCTGGCGTTCGATGGCGATGCGGTTGACCGCCCGCGCCGCGCTCGGCGCCGTCGCCAGCAGCTTGAGCGCCGCGGTGCGTGACAGCTCGAGACACACGGTCGGCTCTGCCGCACGGATCGTCGCCCCGCGGCGGCGGCCGGAAATCAGCCCGACTTCGCCGAAGATCGAGCCCTGCTCGATGCCCACCGTGATCGAGGGATCGGCCGGGTTGACCTCCACCACTACCGACCCCTCGGCAATGCCGAACATCGAGCTGCCCTGATCGTTGCGGGTGAAAATTACCTCGCCCGGCGCGTAAGCTTGGACCGCGCTGTCGAGCATCAGCTCGCGCATCTGCAGCGGCGACAGGTCCTGCAAAATCACCACCTGGGTGCGAAATGTCTCGAGCCATTCGTCGACCGAGCGGCGGCCGGGCAGGGGGGCGAATTTCGCGGCCAGGATCGGCTCGTCGGCGGGCTTGAGCGAGGTGTTCCCGTTGAGGAACTCGATCACGTCGTAACCCTGGTTGATGCAGTGCTTGATCAGCGGATATCCGGCGAGCGCGCCGATCACGTGGATGCCGGGCTTGCTGGTCTCGAAGCGCGGGCTGAGCGTGGGAAAGGCGTCCGCCTGCTCGCTCGCAAAGCCGATCCCGCAGGCCTCGACGAATCCGCGCGGCGGCTTGGAGCCGGTGCGCGCGATGATCCGGTCGCAGGCAATCGTTTCCTGTCCGTCGCGGATGTCGAGCACCAGCTCGCCCGGCCGCACTTCGGCCGGGCTGCTCTCGCGCTTGACGATCATCCGGCCTTCGCTTTCGGCCTCCATCAACAGCTTGACGTTGGCGCCTTTGGCACGCGCGAAATCGGTCCCGCGATTGAGCAGCGTGACGACGTTGCGCTGCGCCGGATCGGCGGCGAGGCCGAGCGCGTTCTCGATCCCCGCGTCGCCCGAGCCGATCACCGTGATGTGCTCGTCGAAGTACTCGCCCGGATCGTCGAGCTGGTACTGCACATGCGGCAGCTGCCCGCCCGGGACGCGTAAAAGGTTCGGGTTGCCTTGCGTGCCGATCGCCAGCACGACCGCCTCGGCCCGGACCGGCTCGCGGCCCTTGAGCTCGATCGTGAAGTCGCCCTGGTCGCCGGTGATCGCGGTCACATCGGCATTGAGCAGCACGTTGATGCGTCCCTCGGCGATCTGCCGGTCCCACGTCGCCAGGATCGCCTCGCGCTTGCCGGCGTCGAAATCGAGATCGCTGCGCAGCACCAGATTGGCGGGCGTCGCCATCACGTGCTTGCCCTTCTGGTACTTGAAGATCGTGTCCGACAAGTGGTCGGATTTCTCGATCAGCACGTGGCTCAGGCCCAGCGCCGCGGCGTGCGCGGCCGCGCTGAGGCCCGCCGGCCCCGACCCGACAATCGCTATCCTGACCCGATCTTGCGCCAATCCGTCCACGCGGCGCATCATAAGCCATGGGAGCGGGACTGCCAGCCGTTTGAAGCGCCCCGCGCGGTCTGCTATTCGCCGCCCCAGCGGGAGGTTCGAGGGTGGGCGAAGGGGTGAGACGGATCGGCGGCGGGGCGCCTGTGTTGATCGCCGCAGTCACGATGGCCGCCGCCGCAATTGGTTATCGCATCTGGCACCAGCCTGAAGCGGCACGCGCCCTAGCGGGCGCACCGATCGATCCGCTCGCGGAGCTCGAGCGCCGCGCCCACGCCGAACCTGTCGCAAAGAACTGGCAGGCCCTGGGGGCCGCCTATTTCGGACTGGGCCGGTTCGATCAGGCGGCCGACGCTTATCGCGCCGCGACAAAGGCCGACCCGAGCATCGCGGGTCTGTGGTCAGCGTTCGGTGAGGCGCTGGTTATGGCCAGCGCGCGCGATCCCATGCCACCCGAAGCGCGGCAAGCTTTCGCCAAGGCGATAGCCCTCGACGCCAAGGATCCGCGCGCGCGCTATTTCGAGGCGGTCGAGCTCGACCTTGCCGGCGACCATCAAGGCGCGATCGGCGCCTGGCTCGCGCT
This sequence comes from Croceibacterium sp., assembly GCA_039920725.1. Lineage (GTDB taxonomy): Bacteria > Pseudomonadota > Alphaproteobacteria > Sphingomonadales > Sphingomonadaceae > Croceibacterium_A. Next base: position 22,022 of record JBDSDC010000064.1, read on the forward strand.
GCTGAGCGACACTCCGGCGGGCGCTCCGTGGGAAAGCGATCTGGTGCGCACGATCGAGCAGGTCGGCAAGATCAACAAGATCGACGTCGGCCCGCGTCTCGCCACTGCCCGTTCGATCCGCCTGCCCGCCGCTCCGGCTTTGCCCGCCATGCCGGGGCCCGATGCCGCCCAGCTCGCGGCGGCTTCGTCGATCCCGCCTGGCCAGCAACAGCAGATGGCCGAAGGCATGGTCGCCCGCCTTGCTGCCCGGCTCGAGCGTGAACCCGGCAACTTGGACGGCTGGGTCATGCTCATGCGCAGCTATACGACACTCGGTCGCCCGGCCGACGCCAGAGCTGCGTTACGCCAGGCGCTTGTCGCCGATCCCGGCGATGCCGCGCGCCTTCGCTCGGCGGCAGCGACGCTCGGCCTATCCGAGCAGCTTCCGTAGTCGGAGCGAGCTGACCTGGAAGGCAGGGCGAAGGCCGCAGTCGGGAGCTGGCTCGCGCGCTAGACTCTTACGGGCTCAGGCGCATAATGCGACGCATGAATGAGGGAGCGACAGGTGGCCAGGCGGTAGAGACCGATCCGGCGGCGCAGGCCAGTTTGGCGGCCGCAGATACTCAGGCCTACTCGCCCAACGCCATCCACTTACTGCGCACCGTCCAGAACAACACGCTCCACCTCGCCCAGATGGCCGATCAGAAGGCGTCGATCCTGCTGGGCGCCTCGTTCGTGGTGTTCTCGATCGCGATTGGCCGCGGGCCGCGGACCGAGCTGCCATGGGCGCTGACGGTGCTTGCGGTGTTCGCTTTCCTCAGCGCGCTGTGCGGCGCCATCGCGGTCATGCCGTCGGTTGGGCGCCCGCGCCCCAGCGGGCGACTGAACTCACTGTTCTTTGGCCATTTCTACGCTCGCGACGAAGACGAATGGGCGAAAGATCTGCTGGCTGGCCTCCACTCGGATGAGAGCGTCTTCCGGCTCATGCTCCGCGACATCTATCAAAACGGCCAAGTCCTCGGACGGCGCAAATACCGTTATCTCGGCTATGCCTACCGCCTGTTCATCACCGGCCTGATCGCGACGCTGGCCACCGCGCTGGTCGAGTTGACGCGGTAGCGAGCTCAGGGCGTCATCCGCGATCTCGTGCCCGGCCTTGACCGGGGTCTCGATTCAGATCGGGTAGTGCCCGCCCTGCGTCTCGATGGTGATCCACCGCAGCTCGGTGAAGCTGTCGATCCCGGCCTTGCCGCCGAACCGGCCGTAGCCCGAAGCGCCGACCCCGCCGAACGGCATCTGCGCCTCGTCGTGCACGGTCGGGCCGTTGACGTGGCAGATCCCCGAGCGGATCTGACGGGCGACCTGCAGGCCCTTGGCGATGTCCTGGGTGAACACCGCTGCCGCAAGGCCGTACTCGGTGTCGTTGGCGAGCTCGATCGCATGCGCCTCGTCGCGCGCGCGAATCATGCCGACCACCGGCCCGAAGCTTTCGTCGCGGAACAGCTTCATCGCCGGGGTGACCCGGTCGATCACGTGCGCCGGCATCAGCACGCCGTCGTGATCGCCGCCGACCAATTGCTCGGCGCCCTGCGCCAGCGCATCGTCGATCAGGCTGCGGCAATGGGCGACAGTCCTGGCATCGACCACCGCGCCGAGCGGCGTCGTGCCCTGGCGCGGATCGCCGACCGGCATGGCCGAGACCTTGTCCTTGAACTTGGCCGCGAATGCATCGGCGACGTCCTCGACGACGATGATCCGCTCGGTCGACATGCAGATCTGGCCCTGGTTCATGAACGCACCGAACGCGGCCGCCTTGACCGCCTCGTCGAGGTCGGCGTCCTTGAGCACGATCAAGGGCGCCTTGCCGCCGAGTTCGAGCAGGCACGGCTTCAAATGCTCGGCGGCGCGCTTGGCGATGATCCGGCCGACCGCGGTCGAGCCGGTGAAGTTGATCCGCTTGACCTGCGGCGCATCGATCAGGGCGCCGACGACCTCGGCGGCGTCCTCGGGCGAGTTGGTCACCACATTGACCACGCCCTCGGGGAAACCGGCCTCGGCGAACGCCTCGATGATCAACGCATGCGTGCGCGGACACGTCTCGCTCGCCTTGAGGATCACCGCATTGCCGCACGCCAGCGGCACCGCGATCGCCCGCACGCCGAGGATGATCGGCGCGTTCCACGGCGCGATGCCGAGGATTACGCCGACCGGCTCCTTGAGCGCCAGCGCCAGGCACCCCGGCTTGTCCGACGGGATCACTTCGCCGCCGATCTGCGTGGTCAGCGCCGCCGCTTCGCGCACCATGCCCGCGGCAAGGCCGAGGTTGAACATCGCCCACCCCTTGGTCGCGCCGATCTCGCCCATCATCGCCTCGACAAACGCATCGGCCCGCGCCTCGAGCGCGGCAGCGGCCTTCATCAGCACCGCGCGCCGGGCGTTCGGGCCCATCGCCGCCCACGCCGGGAATGCGGCATCGGCTTTGGCGGCAATCGCGGCCATATCGCCGCCCTTCATCGCCGGCGCGCTCGACGCGGCCTCGCCGGTCATCGGGTTGAGGCGGGTGAACTGGTTCATGGAAAAGCTGCTCCTACGCGGTTCAAGCCGGGTGCGTGATTATTGCGTCGACTCAGTAGGCCGGCCTCGTCAACCGATATTTGTGGCTGGATGCCCGGAAACCCGGGCCGTTCAATGTCTGATAACAGCGAGCTGATTGCCTTTCGCGCAGCTGGGCATCGGGCACCGCGTCGGGGCTGGCAACCTATCTGTCACACGAGCATCGAGATAGTCCGGAGCCGCCTAATGGTCCGACTACTTGGTCGAATGCGCGCCAGAAGGTCAACTCGACCAAAGCAAAAACGAGCATTTGTTAAATTAGATTTGGTCGAAGCAAGCGTGCTGCATCCTCAATATCGAGCCCCCTCCTGCGAGCGTACTCCTCGAGCTGATCCCGGCCAATTTTTGCAACTCCGAAATACTCGCTTTGCGGGTGGGCGAAGTACAGACCCGAGACTGCGGACGCCGGCAGCATGGCTTGGGTTTCGGTGAGAATCAGGCCGGCATTTGCCTCGGCATCGAGTAGGTCGAAAAGAAGTCGTTTATGACTATGATCGGGGCATGCCGGGTAACCTGGCGCGGGGCGGATTCCCTCGTATTGCTCGCGGATCAGATTCCTATTGGTCAAGTTCTCGTCGGGCGCATAGCCCCAAATCGTGGTGCGGACGTGTTGGTGCAGCCGTTCTGCGAAGTTTTCCGCGAACCTGTCGGCCAGGCTGCGCACAGAGAAGACATTGTTTCTAAGATCGACGCGATTTGGCACGCGAGCCTTTCTTGCGCTTGGGCTGAAGCGCCGCCAGACGAGAGGGAAGCTTCGCCAGTATCGCCTGTTTCTCTTCCTCTCCAGCTGTAGACCACCTTCCAATTTCGGAGGCAGTACGGCCGCACCCCCGGCAGAAGCGTCTCGCACGATCGAGCTGACATAAGTTTGTGCAGGGCGAGACAGGCTCCGACATCCGAAATCAGTAGCACGCTGTGGGGGTGAGCGGCGGAGGCGTGACCACGATCATCGCGGCAGTCCCGCCGCTTTCATTAGCAACAGCTCGAGACACGCCCGCCGGCACATAGATGCTGTCCAATGGGTTCAGAACGTGCCGCTGGCCATCGGCTTGCTCGATGGTGATGGCGCCCTCGGTGACGATATACACCTTACCGGAAGACCCGGCATCCATGGGGACGCCGGCGCCGGGTGCAAAGGATGAATGACCCCCATCGCAAAATCAGCCGAGCTGGCTTCCCCGCCCTGAAGGCGCCGTGCAATGACCTCATCATGGTCGGGTGCCGAATAAAATGGCGCGTCGGAAAATCTCACAACTTCCATGGCAGGACCCCTAAGGCATACTGGCGGACGGGCCGACTCGATGCGGCCCTGCTGGACTGCCGACTGGCCGATCCTGGTCGACATCGGCCCGAGGACATTCGCGTCCAAGGATGGCGTCAACAATGACTGGTCGGTCGCAGCCAATCGCGGTCCGCCAATTCATCTAGAGTGCGAACCATGCAGATTTCAGGTTCACGAACTTATCCAGAGCCTGGAGTCCGCGATCATAGCCGTTGCCGGATTGCTTCATGCCCCCGATAGGCATCGCGAATTCGAGCCCGCCATAGCAATTGACGTGTACCGCGCCGGCGTCGAGCGCAGCGACCATGCGGTGCGCGCGCGAGAGGTTCGCGGTCCACACGCCCGCGGCAAGCCCGTAGGGGCTGTCATTCGCTATACCCACCGCTTCCTCGTCGCTGTCGAAAGGAATGACCGAGAGGACCGGTCCAAAAATCTCCTCTCGGACATGCCTGGAGTTCCCGTCGCCACCGATCAGGATCGTGGGGGCGAAATAATAGCCGCTGTCGCCAAGCCGTTCACCGCCGGTGAGGCATTCGGCACCCGCTGCGCGCGCCTCCGCAACGGCGGCCTCGACCTTGGCGAGTTGTCCCGCGCTGTGGATCGCGCCGATCTGGTGGCTCAATATCAGCGGGTCGCCTACGGTGAAGCTTCGCGTCGCGGCGACAAGCGCATCCTGAAACTCGCCGAGGATCGCACGGTGCACCAGCAGGCGCGACCCCGCGATGCAGACCTGGCCCGAATTGGTGAAAATCGCCCGCGCCGCCCCCATCGCCGCCGCCGCCAGATCGACGGGATCATCGAACACGATATTCGCGGATTTGCCGCCAAGCTCGAGATAGACGCGCTTGAGATTGGAACGGCCGGCATATTCGAGCAGGCGCCGCCCCACTCCGCCCGATCCGGTGAACGCCAGCACGTCCACGTCCATGTCGAGCGCGAGCGCCTCGCCCGTTACCGCGCCGTCGCCGGTAACGACGTTGAGCACGCCATCCGGCAATCCCGCTTCCGCCGCAATCTCCGCGAGCTTGAGCACAAGCAGCGATGCCGTTTCGGACGGCTTGACCACCACCGAATTGCCTGCCGCAAGCGCAGGTGCGACCTTCCATGCGGCGATCATCAGTGGGAAGTTCCAGGGAACGATAGCTCCGACCACGCCCACTGGCACGCGGTGGATCAGCCCAAGCTTGTCGCTCGCCGTCGGCGCGACTTCGCCGAACAATTTGTCGATCGCCTCGCCATAATAGCGAAAGCTCTGCGCCGCGCCGTGCGGTTCGGCATAAAAGGCAACGCCGATCTCGGTGCCGTTCTCGCGAACGCCAAGTACGGCCAGATCGAGTGCCCGCTCTTCCAGGATTTCGGCGATGCGCAGCAGGACGCGCTTGCGCGCTGCCAGCGGCTGATTCCGCCAACTTCCCGAATCATAGGCGCGGCGTGCAGCGGCGGTGGCGGCGGAAACATCGCCTGCCCCACCATCGGCGATGCTGGCAAATACCGCGCCGTCGATCGGACTGGAGACATCACGGCGTGCGCCATTCGCGCTTGGCACCGAGCGGCCGTCAATGAAATGCTCGGCCGGCGCTACCGTCGTTACCCGCGCGGCGTCGATCTTGCCCTGGTCGAGCATTCAGTCGTCCTCAGCCGAGGCTGGTGGTGTAGGTTTCGCGCACGTCCATGCCCGCGGCGCCTTGCGCGCGGATATAGGCGGCGGCGGGCACGCAGATTTCGGGCCGATAGACGCCGGGCATCGCGATCTCGCCCCGGCCAAGCATCGTCGCGGTGATCGCCGCGGAAATACCGGTGCGATACGATCCCGAGGCGCCCTTGGCCGTATAATAGCGGTGCATTTCCCCGGCGGAATCGACGCCTACCATCAGGCGGATTTCCACCCGCTGGCCATTCTTGGTACCCCGCACGATGCAATTGCCTTCGGACACGAAATTGGAGGGCGTGCCGCGCTCTTCGGGCAGGCATTGGAGCAGCGTCCAGAGCACGTCGAACGGCGCAACCTTCACGCCGTTCACCTCGATCGGCTCGCGCTGGCCAAAGCCCAGATCGCGCAGGAAGGTGTATTTGCGCTCATTCTCTTCATTGAACGCCTGGCGGTACATTATGTGCTTGATGCCGCTGTCCGGGAAACTTTCGCTGAGCATTTGCGGTTCGCGGTGCGGCATGCCGCGCATCGTGTGGGTGCCGCATTGGAACGCGAAAGCTTCGGGCCGCGCACGCGGCTCTTCCTGCTTCAGCTCGCCATCCTCATAGACAAGGCTGGGGCCGGAGATCAGCCCCATGATGCCATCGAAACCATAGCCCCAATATAGCGGGCGCGTATGCTCTTCCTGAGGCGTCAGATCGATTACGCCCCAGGCGAAATCGATGCTGTCGGTCTCATCCAGCTTCTCCATCAGATATACCGCCATTACGTTGCTGAGGCCCGGGGCGGTGCCCATGTCGAGCACAGCCGTCTTGCCCTTCGCAACGAACTGGTCGTGCAGCTCGAACTGCAGCGGCTCCTGGCCCAGGCTCGTCATGTCCAGATAATGACAGCCCGCCCGAAGCGCCGCTTTCGTCACATTGATGAACTTGCCGCGCACCATGGCTGCGTTGAGCACCACATCATATCCGGCAAAGGCTGCGGCAGCCGCATCCTCGTCCGTGCAGTCAAGCGGTGCGTACCGCAGGCGCTTGTCGTCCAGCTTCGCGACGCGCTGTTGGAGCAGCTCGAGATTGTGCGCATCGCTAACGAAGATCTCTTCCACATCGGGCTGATCCAACAGGTAGATCATAGCCGAAATGCCTTGGATGCCCGATCCCCCGGTGAGCGCTATCTTCATCGCATAGCTTTCTTGGTAGAGGGCTGTTGCGGGCCGGTCATTCAGCCGCGGCTTCGGCGAGCCGCTTGTCCTTGCGCTTCAGGAGTTTCATCAGGAGCGGCTCGGACACGTTCGGACGCGAGAACGGGCAAGTGGCGACGCACACATTGCAGCCGAAAGTATCGTTGAAGAACGGCACGCATTTGTCGAAATCGACATACCATTTCTCGACACCACGAACCCATTGCTTGGAATCCGAAATCGCTTCGGTCGGGCATTCGCGCGTGCATATCTGGCAGCTCATGCAGAAATCGTCGACCGGGATGTCGTCTTCATTGTCGGAGATCAGGGGCATATCGGTCACGACATAACCCAACCTGAAATTGGGGCCGAGCGTGCGGTTTATCAGCGACCCGTGCTTGCCCAATTGTCCCAACCCGGCCGCGATCGCAGGGGGAATCATCGTTATTGGGGTGCCAAGGAACCCCTTGTAGCGTTCGGCATAATGACCCTGCTCGCGAATCCAGTTCGCCAGCGCAAAGTTCGCGCGATGCGCGCGGTTATATTGATCGAGCACTTCCTCGTTGGTGGTATAGTCAGGCGCGGTCGCGATTTTTTCATAGTCTTGTTTGACCGCGTGCATAATGATCCAAGGTTGTTCGATCTCATAGCCTTCGAACACCCATTCGGGGCGCATTCGCGCTATCCCGACCAGGTCGGCCTCGTTGGCCAGGCTGAATTCCTTGACCTTTTTCGTCCAACTTTCCGCCGTGTCGGTCTGCTTCGCCGGCGCGATATCGACTAGCGGACGGGTGATGTTGAACTTGCGGTCCTGGATCCGCTGATGGAAGGACTTGGTCTTATACATGCGCATGTAAAAGAGCTGCTGGACGTGGCGAAACGCCAGCCGCACTTCGGGAGTGTCGCGGAAGTGATAGACAGGCCGGGGGCGGCGGAATGTCCGCTCGCCGCGCCCATTGATATCGCTGCCCTTTTCCTTTGGCTTTAGCAGCCAATGGAGAAAGGGCGGCTTATACCCTTTCTTGGTACGGCGGCCGACGATGATGCCCCATCCCATCGCTTCGACTCCTATTACTTAATGTGGAAGCACATTGCGTTGTGTGCAATTGCTACTCCGATGGGCTTGGTTGGTCAAGCAGCTGCGCGGTCCCTGTCGCCGCCGATTGTCGCTCGCGCTCAGACAAAATCGGGCTACATGGAGCAACAGGATGGCAACGCAAATCGGAGAGCAGATGGTCGCCAAGGACAGAAGCGGAAAAGCCGCCGACGCGGCCCCCGAAGAGAAATCGGGTATCCGCACCATTCATGTTGCTGCCCGCATCTTGTCCGCGTTGGCAGACTATAATGAGCCCGTCCGGGTGACCGATTTGGCGCGGCGACTTAAGATCACAATGCCGACTATTTCGCGACACCTTGCAACATGGCGGGCTCTCGGCTTCGTGGACAAACCGGACGGGCAGGAAACCTACCGGTTGAACATGAAAGTGGTTCGGCTGGCCAATGCCGCGATCAAGCAGAACGACTATGCCAGCATCGCCCAGCCCTACCTCCTGGAACTGCGCGACACCCTTGCCGAGACGATCGTCTTCTGCACGAAGAGCGGCAATGGGATCATGGTGCTTTCGTGCCTCGACAGCGGCCGCAGCCCCACCGTGGTGGTGCGCGAGGGATCGCAGGTCGAGCTACCCTATTCGCCCGCCGCGCGGCTGATCCTCGCTTTTTCTGAAGATGATCCCGACCAGATCGAGCGGATCGCGGAGACCTTCGACTACAATGCCGATCCCCGCTGGAACGCCAACACCTTCAAGCGCCGGGTGCGCCGCGGGCGCGAGGAATGGTACGATCTGGAAGTCGATCTTGCGGCGTCGCATATCGGTGCGATCGCGGCCCCGGTGTTCGATCACAGCGACAAGGTAATCGGCGCGGTGTCAATCATCCGTCCATCCAGCACTCTCCAGCACGAGCCCTCCGACGAGATGATCGCGCATCTGAAGAATTGTTGCGCGAAGATCACCGCCGAGCTCGGCTCGGCGGTGTGGGATGAGCATTGCGGTTAAGCCGCGAAGCAAGCGCCAGACGCAAGCGGTTACCCGTGCTTGCCGGCGCTCCAGCTGGTGGATTGCAGGTGCTTCTCCCCCGCCGCGGCCGGAATGTCCTCCAGCGTGGTCGCTAGGGAATCGTTCCAACGGTTGAGGAAACCGACATAACAGCAGGTCGCCAGGATCTCGACGATCTGCCCGTCGTCCCAATGCGCCTTCAGCTCGTCGAACACTTCGTCGGTTACGCCGTTCGGCACTGCCGATGCGACTGCGGCGAAGCGTAGGGCGGCACGCTCGGCATCGCTGAACAGCAGGCTGCGCTCATAATCCCACAGGTTTTCCAGTTTCTCATCCGCGACGCCTGACCGCACGACATTGTTTGCGAAATGCGCCTGACAGTAGCGACAGCCGGTCGCCCAGCTAGCGACCTGGCAGATGCAGTTCTTGAGCGCGAGCGACACCGCGCCGTCTTCCAGGATCGCCTTCGACACGCCGGCGAGCGCATGCAGGATCGCCGGGCGCCGCGCCATGATCAGTCCGCTATTGGCGATAAAACCCATGCGATTCTTGAACACGGCAAAGGCCGGCTGCAATTCGCCAAGGTCTTCGAGAGCGAGCGGCTGAAGTCGAGACACGGGCAACTCCTGTTTCTTATCGTGCAACTATATTACATAATGTGCACTACGATTGTTGGCGTCAACCGAAAACCATCTCGGGCAGGACCGCTGTGACGCTCCAGTTCGGCGCATCGACAATCTGGGTGATCTTGAGATCGACGCAGACCGAGCACAGCACATAGGCTTCCTCGCGGCTCAGCCCCCGCTCGCGGACGACATGCGCAATCATGTAGCGCACCGCCTGGCGCGCGCATTCGTGCAGATCGGGGGCACTCGCCATCGTCGCGTGGAAACTGGGCGAGACGTTGGTTGATGCACCAGGCGCGCTGACCAGGCGCAGGTGCGGCTCCTCGATGCTTCGGCCTTGGATCAAGTTGATCCGCACGGTCACCTGTCCGTCCATCTCGACCGCGGTCACGCACACCTCGCCATCGCCCTGCGCGGCATGCGCGTCGCCAAGGCTCAGCAGCCCTCCTTCGCGCAGCACTGGCAAATAAATGGTCGATCCCGCGACGAGGTGTCGGCAATCGATATTGCCGCCATTGTGGCGCGGCGGCATTGTCGTGAAGGTGCCGGGTTCAGCCAGCGCCGTCCCGATAATCCCCGGGAACGCCGCGATCGGTACGGCGATCTCGGGACGCTGGCGCATCCGCGCGAAGCTGCCGTCGGACAGGTCCCAGATCTGGATGAAATGATCCCCGAAATCCTCAGGCGGCAGCAGCCCCCGGCCCGGCCGGATTGCCGTCCAGCCGAAATCGGAGCGCGGGCGCATGTCGAGAATCTCGACAGCCAAAATGTCGCCCGGCCGGGCATCGCGAACATGGATCGGCCCGGTCAACGGATGCCCGACCAGCGGTCCTTTGCGCGCGACATCCTCGGCGGTGGAATCGCGGTGGTAATAGCCGTCCGCCGAATCGCGCGTGTCGAGCACCACCGTGTCCCCGGGAGCGACGGTCAGCAGGGGCGTCAGGCTGTTGTCCCAGGCAAAGTGCACAACCCCCGCATCAAGGCAGTGCACGCACATCGCGTCAGGCCGCCTTGGCCGCCACGGGCGCGCTCGCGAGTTGCGGCCAGATCACCCAGCCCGCACCGCTGCGCCACGCATAAGAGGGGAAATAGTCGAGCACGTTGGCCCCTCCCTTGGTCGCGGCCAGCACGGCGAACCAGGCGATCAATTCGGCGGTACCCCCCGATCCCGCTTCCTCCATCCGCTCGAGCGTGCATTCGGCCATCAGCTTCTCGTGATCGCCCGCGGCGAGCAGGGCCAGGAATTGCTCGTCAAATTCGGTATCGATGAAGAAGTAGCGCGGTCCGCCGGGTTCGTGGCTCAGCCCGCCCGATCCGATCAATGCCACCCGCTCATTGCCCGGCCACGCCTGGATCATGTCGATCACCGCCTGCCCCACTTCATAGGCGCGGCGCGGAGTCGGGATCGGCGGTACTGTACAGTTCATTGTGATCGGGATCACCGGCACCGACATGTTCGGGTTGAGATAGCAAAGCGGCACCGAGATGCCGTCGTCGAACTGCATCTCGGGCAGATGCGCGAACGCCAGCCCCTTGCCCGCGGCGGCGTTGACGAGGTGCCGCGCCAGCGCCGGGCTGCCCGGCACGCGGTATTTCTCCTCGCGCGCGAGCCAACCGTCATACCAGTCGGCCGGTCCGACATGCTCGGCGCCCACTCCCACGGTATATTCCGGGGTGTAGTTGAGCGGCCAGTTCAGCAGATGATCGTTACCGAAGATGATGATCACGTCGGGCTTGGCCGCATGGATATGCTCGTGCAGCGCATCCATCGCCGCGGTCGCGCGATGCTGCTCGTCTTCGGGCGCGTCCTTGAACCAGCCGAGCAGGCCGGGCGTGTGGGTGGTCGCGACGACCGCTACGATCTCAGCCATTTGTCATATCCGTCTTGTGCCACTTGGTTTTGCCCAGCACCGCTGCACTCTCGCGCGGAAAAGCCTGCTGGTAAGCGACCAACGCCGGATGGGTGTTGGTCATGTTGGTTGCGCCGTAGGTCAGGCGCAAGATGTGCGGGATCAGATATTGGTGGACGCCAACGTTCATCAATTTGACCGGATCGGGCGGCTGGAGCGCGGCGAGTTCCTCGGCTCCCACGCCATATTCGGCTGCGAGCGCGGGCAGGTCTTCCTGCCACCGCTTTCGCAGGCCGGCGTCGCGGCGGACGTAGAAGACCATCTGGTTGAGCGGGAGGGTCAGATCGACCCGGTGAACATTGCCCATGTCGTTCTCCCTTCAATGCGCCGCGGCGGTTTCGTCGATGCCGAGTTCCCCCAGCGTGGGCCGCAGCCCGGCATAGCTTGTGTCGAGTCCCGAGGCGGCCAGCGCGCGCTGCGTTTCCGGCAGCGCGAAGACGCGGCGAGCATGCGCGGCATAGGCTTTTGGCGCCGCTACGGCCGCGCCCATCCGCTCGTCGAATATCCACAGGTAAAAGACGAACAGATAGTAATCGACCACGCCCGGCTGGCTGCCGAACACGAACTCATGGCTGCCCAGCCGTGCGGCGACATGTCCAAGCGCCAGCTCGACGGCGGCCACCGCATACGCCTGCACCGCCGCCTGCGCGTCGGTCTCGCCAACGAAATAAGCAGGCTTAAACACACCGCGGAACGCCATGTGAAGAGTGGTGCTGATATAGGCCATCCATTCATGCGCGCGCGCCGCGTCTAACGTGCCAGCTTCCGGCACCATCTTCCGATTGGATTGTGCCGCGATGTAAATGAGGATGGCATGCGCCTGTGTCAGGATCGCGTCGCCGATCTGCAAGGTCGGCACCGTGCCTGACGTATTGATCGCCAGATAGGCGTCGGACCGGTTTTCGCCTAACCGGATATCCACGATGCGCAACGCGTGCGGGAGCCCAGACGCTTCGAGCGCGATCGCACATGCCAACGAGCAAGCGCGCGGGCTGTGATACAATATTAGCGAAGGCGACGCGGTTTCAGCCATGTCAGTGCGCCGATGCCCCCGCGCCCGGTCCGCGCACCTTTTTGGGGATGATCAAATCCCATACCCAACCCATCGCCTCCTTGGCGATCGGCACTTCAATCAGTGTCGGACGGCGCGAGTCGATCGCAGTGCGCAGCGCCTCGCGCAGGCCGTAGGGACTATCGGTGCGCAGCGCGAGCAGCCCGAAGCTGTCGGCTAGCTTGACGAAATCGGGGTTGTGCAGATCGGTCGCGATGACGCGGTCGCCATACCAGCGCTTCTGGATGACCTGGACATTGCCGAAGCAATTGTCGTTGAACACGATCGCCACCAACGGAATGCCGTGTTGGACCGCCGTCGCCATCTCGCCGATCGTGTAAAGCAGCCCCCCGTCGCCGTTTATCGAAATGACCACGCGGTCCTTGGCGCCCGCCTGCGCTCCGAGCGCCGTGGCATAGCCATAGCCGAGCGTGCCCTGATAGCCCGAGGTGATCAGCGAGCGCGGGCGCTGGAAATTGGAAGTAAGCTTCGCCGCGTGGCCGACCTGGGTGATCTCATCCACCAGCACGCCATCCGCCGGGAGCATCTCGCGGATCACGTCCATATAGGCTTTTTGCAGCGGCACATCGCGTTCGATCGCGGCGTCGAACTCGGTCTCGGCTTCGGCGATGGGAAGCGGATCGGCGGGGGCGCCGTTATAGCCATTCAGCGCTTCGACCAAAGCGGCCGCACCCACCGCGCTATCAGTGACCAGGCCAACGGCCGGCACGGCGACGCGGTATAATTCGTCCGGGTCGGCGTCGATGCGTATCACCTTCAGCGCATCGTCATGCCCCCATTCGCGCAACTGGCCCAGCCGCGTGCCGATGCCGATGACGACATCCGCCTTGGCCCAGAGCGCGTTGGCCGCACCCGCCCGAATCGAAAGCGGATGATCGTCGGGCAGGATGCCGCGTCCCATCTGGCGACTGACGACCGGTGCGCCGATCCGTTCGGCGAGCGCGCGCACTTCGGCCCCGGCGTGTTGCGCGCCGCCGCCGACAACGATCATCGGCGAACGGGCGCCGCGAACGAGTTCGACCGCGCGCGCCAGCTCGGCGGGATCGATCGGGCCCGCGGTGATTTCCGGCTTGAAACCGTAGTCAGGCCACATCCCGCGTTCGGCGAACACTTCGGGCGCTATTTCCAGCGCTACGGGGCGTGGGCGGCCGCTGAGCATGTGGTAGAATGCTTCGTCGACCATCGCCGTCATATCCGACGCCTTCTCGACGCGCGCCGACCATTTGGTCAGACGCTGCACCATCCCGCTCTGATCGGGCAATTCGTGCAGCGCGCCATAGCCCCTGTCGAGGAGCGGCTTCACAACGGTACCGATGATGCAAAGCACCGGCGCGTTGCAAGCATAGGCCGTGGACATCGCCGCGGTAGCATTCAGGAACCCTGGTCCCGGCACGACTGCGAAGGCCGAGGGCTTGCCGGTCGCCATAGCGCTTCCGAACGCCATATAGGCTGCGCCCTGTTCGTGCCGGCTATGGATGATCCGCATCCGATCCTGCACGCCGTACAGGGCATCGAACAGCGAATCGAGATGTACGCCCGGCAGGCCGAAGAACGTATCCATGCCCCAGCGTTCCAGCCCCTCGACCAGGACCGCCGCGCCGCTTCTTTCGATTGCCATTCAAAAACCCTGTTTGTTGCGCGACTGGGCGTTCAGTTGCCCACAGCGCGAAGATCTTCGCGCAGCGTGCGGCTGGCCCGGTAGAAGAAGAAGGCGGCGAGCACCGACGCTATCACGAGCGGTCCCAGCAGCGCGTAGCGCAGCGAATCATGTCCATAAGTCGGTTGCAGCGTGTCGCTGAGGATGCCCACAGCCTGCGGACCCAGCCCCATGCCGACCAGATTGTTGACGAACAGCAGGAATGCCAGTGCGACGCCTCGCCGCCGGATTCCCGCCAGCCCCGCGATCGTAGCCTGAACCGGCCCGAGCCAGGTGTTGCTCAGGAACCAGACCGCAGCCGAGAGCGAAAGCGCGAACACCGGACTATCAGAGAGATAGACGCCGAACAGAAGCGGCACGGTCAGCAACGTGCAGATCGCAGGAACGCGCAGGTGCCAACGTTCGTCACCGGTTCTGTTGACCAACCAATCGGATCCCAGGCCGCCCAGATAACAGCCCAAGCCGCCGGCAAGCCCCGCCGAAAGCGCAAGCCAGGTGCCTATCTCGCCCGATCCCATGCCATGCGTGCGTGCAAAGAAGGACGGTGCCCAGCTCATGCTGCCATATGCAGCGAAGGCGTAGAAGGCCATTGCGATCGGGATGTTGCGGTATGACGGCAGCGCGCAAAGCGTCTTTATCGTCGCGAAGATCGGAGGCGCTTGGCCACTATCGGCGACGCTGTCGAATTGGCCCCTTCTCGGTTCCTTGATCGTCAACCAGAACAGAAGGCTGATCAATATGCCCGGCAGACCGATCACCGCGAACGCGGCACGCCATCCGAAGAACTGATTGATCCAGCCTCCCGCAAGAAATCCTAACAATATGCCCAAATAGACGCCGGTCGATTGAATCCCGATCGCCGAGGAGCGCTCGCGCGGCGCATAATGGTCAGCGAGCATCGATTGAATCGCCGGCCCCGAACCCGCTTCGCCCGCACCGACTCCTACGCGCGCTGCCAGTAGCGACCAGAAGCCGACGGCGGACCCGCAAAGCGCGGTCATCACGCTCCACACCGCGATCACCGTCGCAATGAGATTGCGCCGGTTGCCCTGGTCGGCGAACTTGGCGAGCGGGAAGCCGATAAGGATGTAGAAGGTCGCGAACGCGAAGCCGGTGAGGAAACCAAGCTGGGTATCGGTGAGCGCGAACTCCGCCTTGATCGGCTCGAGCAGCATCGACAGCAATTGACGATCAACGAAGTTGAGCGTCGCCACTGCCGTCATCATGAACAGCGCGTAACGGCGATACGTAACAGACATCCCGCCCTGTGTCCGCGCAGGATTAGCGGCTCGTTCGCCCTCAGATCCGTCCGCCACGTTCGTCGCCACACGCGCCTCCTGCTATCGGTCCGGCCGAACCCGATCCAGCTTGCTCAGCCAGATGTTGCGCATTATAGAACAAGATTACATGACGTGAAATTGATTTGTTCAACTTTTATGTCGAGGTTTTCCATGCCCGCTGCAGCGTTGTCGCCAGACCTGATCCTGTTCAATGCTCAGGTGCTTTGCATGGACGAAGGCGCCAACCGCGCCCGCGCCGTCGCGGTCAAGGCTGGCCGAATCGTTGCAGTGGGAGACGACGAGCTGCAAGACCTTGCCGGCCCGAATTCGAAGGTGATCGATCTTCAAGGCCGCACGCTGATGCCCGGCTTTGTCGAAGGGCATATCCATTCCGAATGGTATGGCCGGCATCAGCTCACCGTGAACTTCAAGGACTGTAAGACCAGGGTAGAAGTGATCGCGATGCTCAAGAAGGCGGTGGATGAAACCCCGCCCGGGCGCTGGGTGGCGGGCTGCGCAATTCCCATCTCGATCATGAAGCCTGGCGACGCATCGTTCACGCTTGAGGATTTCGATTCTGTGTCGCCTGATCACCCGGTCGCAGTGGATTGTGCAAGCACTGGTCACTGCATGTGGCTAAACACCCGCGCGATGGAGTTGATGGGCGTCAAGGAATCCGCCTTTCCGAAGGAAGTATGGGATGGCGATGGAATGGTCCGCGACGGTTGCGGCTGCCTGACCGGGCAGTTGGAAGGCCATGCCTGGAATTGGGCGCTGCGCGCAGTGAAGCCCTACACGTTCGAATGGTTCCTCGAGGCGCTCGAGATCGCACAGCGCGACTTGCTCAAGGTCGGCATCACCACTGCGCACAATGCCTGGGAAGATCCCTATATCTTCCGCGGCTGGCAGACGCTCGAAAAGCAGGGCCGCCTCAAGATGCGGCATTACATCACCTTCGATATCGAGCGTTATGGCGAACTGTTGACTGCCTCGGGCCTTAGCACCGGTTTCGGTTCGGACATGCTCAAGATCCACCAGCTCAAGGTGATCCTGAACGTGCCGCCGCGGGCCGCGATGATCGACGACTATGTGACCATGCCCGGCAATAGCGGCTATCATCTCTACCCGCCCGAATGGGTGCGCGAAAAGGTGCTGAAAGCCGTGCAGGATGGCTGGTCGGTCTGCGCGCACTCCACTGGGGACCGCGACACCGAGATGCTGCTCGACGCCTTTGAAGGCGCGCTGGAATGGTACAAGGCCGAGACCGGCAAGGACAATCGCGACTTGCGCCTGCGACTCGAACACACGATGTTCGTGAACGAGGACCTGATCGAGCGGATCGACAAGAACCACATCATCATCAACGTCCGCCCCTGCGGCCGCTTGTCGCCTGGCGACGCGCCAGGTGGCCCGCACCAGAAGCTACTGGGTAACGAACGTTGGAGCCACTCGCGGCCGATCAAGCCGTTTGTCGATCGCGGCATGCGGATCAATTTCGGCTGCGATTATCCCGCGCCGTGCGGCTTCCTCGATCCTGCCGCCAGCATCTTCTCCGCGTGCGGCGGCATCGGAGAGCCCTGGGACGTGGTCGATCGCTATTCGGCGCTCAAGGGATACACGCTCGACAGCGCCTATGGCATCATGGCCGAAAAGGAGATCGGATCGATCGAGGTCGGCAAGCGCGCCGATCTGGTGGTTTGGTCCGAGGATCCCCTGACCCTGCCGCTCGAGCGGATGTGGGACATGAAGACCAACAAGCCGGTGGATTTCCACGCCGACTACACGATTGTCAGCGGCGACATCGTGTACGCGCGGACCGCGTGATGTTCGACACGCTGCCTCCTGTGCACCAGGACCCGCTGATGCACGCGCTTGAGATCGTCCAGCGCGATACCCGCCCCGACAAAGTCGATCTCGGCGTCGGCGTCTATATGGACGATTGCGGACGATCGCGCGTGCTGCCGAGCATCAAGACGGCCGAGGCTTGGCTGGCTGCAAATCAGCAGAGCAAGGGCTACCTTTCTTCCGCGGGCAATCCCGAGTTCCTCAGCCTGATCCAGCCATTGCTGCTCGGCGGGAGTGCGAACCTGCCAGTCGCCACGGTGCAGACGGTGGGCGGATCGGGCGCACTCAGCGTTGCGGGCAAGCTGATTGCACTATCCCACCCTGACGCAACCATCTGGGTACCCGACCCCAGCTGGGCGAACCACCATCCGATCATGCAGGGCGCGGGGGTAAAGACCACGAGCTATCCCTATTACGACCTCACCAAGCATGCGATCGACTTCGGGGCGATGCTGGCCGCATTGGACACTGCCGCACCACGCGACGTAGTGATCCTGCACGGCTGCTGCCACAATCCGTCAGGCGCGGACCTGACGATTGAACAATGGGGGGCCGTCGCGAGAGCGCTAAAGCGGACAGGCGCTGTGCCGCTCGTCGACATCGCCTACCAGGGCTTCGCGCACGGGCTCGATGAGGACGCCGCTGGTATGCGGCTGCTCCTCGCCGAGCTTCCCGATGTGCTCGTCGCGACATCCTTCTCCAAGAATTTCGGGCTTTACCGCGACCGTATCGGCGCGCTGTTGCTGGTATCGCGTACCGCCGATATCGAGACGGCATGGCGGCATATGTTGCGCATTGTGCGCACCAGCTATTCGATGCCGCCCGATCACGGGGCTTCAGTAATTGCGCACATCTTGGGCACGCCGGCGCTCCGCGCGCAGTGGGAAGTCGAACTGGCCGATATGCGCTGGCGCATCGGCTCGATGCGCCGGCTGCTGGTCGATATGCTTGGAAAAAGCAGCTACGGCTATATCGCTGAACAGAAAGGAATGTTCTCGTTCCTCAACATCAACCCTGAGCAAGTGGCCACGCTGCGCGAGCAGCATCACATCTATGCGGTGGGAACCGGCCGAATCAACCTAGCCGGACTTAATCACGACAATATCGAGCGTGTAGCGGCAGCGATCCGCGAAGTGACCGCAGCATAGAAACGCGTCCCGCGGCGCCGGGAAGCGCCGGGACGGTTCTCCCCAATAGCTATTTTTGGCTGAGTAACCGTCAGCGACCGTGCGAAGGGCTTAACACCAACGGCCTCATACAGCTCGGACGGGAAATAGACCGTCCCGTCCTTCACCACCATGCGGATCTGCTCGATCGCCTTGATGTCGCGCGTCGGATCACCGGCAACGAGCACCATGTCAGCGTGCTTACCACGCTCGATTGTGCCGCTGTCGGAGGCGCGACCCAGAAATTCCGCCGCGCCAAGCGTCGCGAGCCGAAGCGCTTCGGGCGCCGGGATTCCAGCTTGAACGTAAAGCTCCAGCTCACGATGGATTGTGAAGCCGTTAGACAGATCGGTGCCTGGCAACAGGCGAATGCCGCGGTCATAAGCAAGCTTGATGACCTGCATCATCCGCTCGAAACCCTTGAAATAGGCTTCGTTCTCGGCGGCGGAAGCCAGGCTCACATAGCTGCGCTTATCCATCCGCTGGACGCCGAACGGCAAATGATCGAGATAGCTAACCTCTCCCGGCGGCGTCTCGCCGGCGCGGCTGAGCATCAGCATCTCGAAGATGCTGGCGGTCGGATCGAAATCGGTCTTGTGTTCGTCCATCAAGTCCATCGTCCGCCGGACGCGTTCGGACTTGAGATCGAGATCTGCGGCGCGCGTCATCGCCGTGAGGCGAAGCGGCGTGCGGCTATCTTCACCGTCCTTGATCACCCACCCAAGGACCAGCTGGTTGATGTGCGTGAGCTCGTCATAGCCCGCCAGGATCATCTGATCGGGGCGGCCAAAGGCCGGGACGTGACCCGTCACTTTCATCCCCAGGCGATGCGCCTCGTCGGCCAAGGGCTTCACCCATTCGGGCTTCATCGAGTTATAGACCTTGATCGCGCGATATCCATGATCGGCATACCAGCGCACAGCGGTCACCGCTTCCTCCGCACTGGCGACGGTGCGGCCGCCCTGCGCAGTGAACTGGGTCTTGCCTTCGACCAGGCCGTTCAGGACCATATGTGGGCCGATGACTTCGCCGGCATCGATCCACCGGACCAGGCTCTGCGCGAAATCATTGTCGTTGCCCATGTCGCGCGACGTGGTGATGCCGCCCGCGATCTGGAGCAGGCCCGAACTAAAATCATGGTGCGCATGCATGTCTGCGAGCCCGGGCAGCAACGTGCCCCCTTCCCCGTCGATCACCACTTCCTCAACGCTCGGCGCGGCATCGCCGTCCAGCGGCACCACGCGGCTTATCCTGCCGCGCACCATGACGACGCTGGTAAGGTCCGAAAGCTTGCCGCTGCGCGGGTCGAAGATCCGCACGTTGCTGATCCGTACCGGCACATCAAAATTATGCCCAAGCCGCGTTTGCAGTTCGCGCACTCGCTCAAGCTCGATTGCGTTGATCGCTTCCTTCAATTCGTCGACATGCGCTTCATAGCCCTTGCGCAGTGTCATCAGCGTCGGCTGGGTCGATTGAGTCAGCGATCCGAACATGCGGCCGTTCCGGTCGAGCAGCACGTAATCGGGCACGAGATAGAGCCCGGTCAGCCGATAGATGGTCACCGGCACCGCCGCCTTGCCCTTGCCGAAGGTCATCGTCTTGACCCGCGTCAGCTTGAGGGTGCCACCCGGAAGCATATCGAGTTGCTGGCCAGGCGCCTTGAGCAGCGCATTGGCATAGACGCCGAGCGCCCAGGGGCTATCGTCATTGACCATGTAGAGCGCCGGCTTGGCGAGCGGCTGGTCGCCCTTGTCGGCCTGGCTGATCCAGGTTGCGCGACCGTGCGTCCAGTTAAACGCTTCCTTGACCGGCGCCCCGAGCATCGAGCGGCCCTCGACCGTCCATGCGACCGGCATGCCGGTGCGATCTTTGCGCACGGTTTGCTTCAGCTTGGGGCCGCGGCCGTTGTTAGTGAACTCATAATCGATGTTCGTCGTATCGCGTTCGGTCGTTCCGACCAGCGATCCGATCTTCTTGCTGTTGTTGTAGATGGTCAACGTGTCGACCGCCTGGGCAAGCGCCGTGGTCGAAGCGCAGAGCAGCAACCCGGCGACGAAGACGGGCCCGATAGGAAATACGAAACGCGGCGCGGCGGTGCGCGAAGGGGCTGCCATGGTCATCTTACCTTTTGCGAAGCCCTGCAGACATCCTGTGCGCCGGGCTTCATTCCATCAGAACGACTTCGACAGCACCACACCGAACTGCCGCGGCGCCAACGGCGTGACGAACAGGTCGCCGCCGAGAAAGGGGTCAGCCGAAATATAGTTATAGTCGAACGTGTTCAGCACATTGTTCACAAACATACTGACGTTCCAGCCATTTTCGGTCACGTAGCTGAGCTTTGCATTGACTCTGTCGTAACTGGGGATGCCGAGCTGCGACGACGCATTGGATTTGCGCGTGAGATCCTGGAAGATGATTGAGCCCACATAGCTATACTCACCGAACACCTCCACTCGATTGCCGTTGCCAAGCGGAATGCGATACAACGCGGACGCATTCGCGGTCACTTCAGGCACATTCTCAAACCGGGTGCCCGAAAAGTCCTTCTGATCGGTGACGCTGTTGAAACGAATGTAGTTGTTAAAGCGCGAATGCGAGTAGGCGAAGGCGCCGCTCAGTTCGAGCGCGCTGGTCGGGTGCAGTGTTACCTCCCCTTCGAAACCGCGGACCCGGCTGCTCGCAGCGTTGTCGATCGTGCTGATCGGCGTCGGTATTGCCGGGATGATGTTGGTCAGCTGCTGGTTCTTGATGTCGATCTGATAGAGCGCGAGATTGAAACTGCCGAGCCGGCCGAGGCGCGTCTTCAATCCGACCTCGTAATTGACCGATTCCTCTTCCTTATACGGAAGATCGCCCGTGGCCGCCGTCGGGAAGCGGTTGATGCCGCCGGCTTTCCAGCCCTGCGCAACCGTCGCGTATACGCGAATGTCCGGATCGACCTGATAGCCTACCGAACCCATCAACGACACATTGTCGAAGTCGACGCTGCTGTTGCGCGTGACCGGCAACACGCCGCCAGTCGAACTACGTTGCACGCGCTGGCCCGAGGCCGTGACCTTTTCGCTCGAATAGCGGATACCGCCGGTCAGCTCGAGCTTTTCCATCGGTCGGAAGCTTGCCTGGCCGAAGGCTGCATAGCCCTTACGCTCATCCTGGTAATCCTCTCGGATGTAGAGCGCGAATGGGAAGGTGACGTTGATACCCACGTCGCGCTGACGATCCTGGTCCTGATGCTGGTTGAAGTAATAGCCACCGACGAGCCAGTCGAACGAGTCGGAACCGCCGGCCAGCCGCAGTTCCTGGCTGACGAAGCGCTGGCGAAGCTGTAGGTCGATCGTGGCACCGCGAATTGCCTGGTCCGGAATGCCCATCGGTGCATAGCCTGGAATGACCGTGATGACCTGTG
>JBDSDC010000065.1:0-25954 GCA_039920725.1 Croceibacterium sp.
GCTGAACGCTTCTTCCAGCGCGGCCGGATCGGTCAGGCGGATCTCATCCACGAGCGTGTTGGGGTCGCCCGGCGCCAGATGGATGCGCTCGGTAATCTGGAGTTTGTCCGAGTGGCGGTAGCCTGGCTCGATCTCCAGCGCCGCCAGGATGCCGACGGTGTCAATGACCAGCGTATCGCCTTCCCAGTGCCCGACCGAATGGCCCATGAAGCTGGGGTCCGGATCTTCGGGGTGCGCGCGCCCGTCGGTCCAGATCGTCCGCGTTTGCATCCACGCCTCCTGGTTCATCGTCACGCGGCCGGGGCTGAAGATGAATTCGTACGGGTATTGGGCGAGGCGCATGATGCGCGGCATGCCCGGCGGGCTGCAGTTGGAACGGCTCTTTGCGGTTTGCCCATTTCGCGAGGCCACTTCACTTTGCCACTTCTTATGTGCGGCAAGGTAAACGCCCTTTAGCTTCGGCTGCGGCGTCGAGTTCCGCGTGGAAGATCGGGTCAAGAACCATATCCCGCCCCAGTCGGGAAGCGCGTCGAGCTGGGCGTAATGGCCGCTGGGGAAACTGGCCGAATTGTGCGTATCGGCCTGCTGAGCCCGAACAACACCATAAGCAAGAAGCGAGCAGGCCCCGGCGATCGCAAGAGCCCGGCTGACTACGGAGCGCACGCTGAGGCAAGCCGATTGCGGAGCAATCAACCGGCTTGCCCCAGCGTGGCCCCGTCGGCGAAACGGACGCCGACGTAACTGCCGCCTTTGGCACCCGCGCGCAGCGGATGGACGTAGAGCTTGACGTGGTCGCCGGGCCTCAGCGAGCTACGCTTCCAGCCTGCCTGAGCCAGGTTGTTGGGGCTGGTCATTTCAACGGTCCAGCGCTCGGTGCCGCCGGGAACCTTGATTTCCGCATCGATGAAGCTGTGCGGGTTCTGCCATTTGAAGCGCATGATCGTGGCATCGAGCGCCAGCGTCTTGTTCATGTCGAACATCGCGTAGCTGTGGTGAGCAAGCGCGATACCGGGAACAGCCGAAGCTACGGCGAGGAGCAGCAGGGCGACTTTCTTCATTGTGACCTCCGACCGCTCACGTGCGGGGAACGTTGACCGGCGTGCCGTCCTTCGGCAGCCCGGAATCGAGTACTTTGCCCGTGGGCAGGCGGACATCGAGGAACAGCCCCCCGTGCTGCCCGTTGCGCAGCGGGCTGAGCCTGACAGTTACCTTGTCGCCGGGCTTCAGGGCACTGCGGCTCCACCCCTGGCGCTTGAGGTTGTTGGGGCTGTTGAGCTCAACGCTCCAGTGGACGGCCTTAGCCCCAGCCGCCGGGACTTCCAGTTCGAGAAAGGAGTGTGGGTTGGTCCACTGAAAATCGGTCACCGTGCCCTGCAGCGTGACCACCTTCTTCTGATCGAACATGGCGAAGCTGTGATGCGCGCTGGCGGCGCACGGCATCAGGGCCAGGACAGCCGTGATCGCTAGACCCGGAACGCTTGCACTTTTCATTTCGCTGTCACCTCGTCCGCGGCGCTCTGGCCGCGCTGCTGAGCCGCGGCGCTGCCGCGATCGGTGCCTGGAAGATTGTCGTTATAGGCGAGGATGCAGTTGGACTCGTTGATGTCCGTGTAGTCCTGCCGGTTGAACCGCTTGGTAGAGCGCCATTCTCCCTTCCAGTTCTGCGGATCGGTCATGATGTATTGAACCTCCATGACCTTTCCTCCCTCGAGCAGGCGGATGCGTTCGGTCATCGCGAATTCGTCCGAGATCGGAATGCCGCGGTCGATCCAGTGGTTGTCGGGTTCGAAGTACCGCGTCTCGACCACCAGGGTGCCGCCATCCCAATGGCCGATCGATTCACCGTTGTAGCTCGGCACGACCAGGTCGGGATCGCTGGGCGCGCGCCCGTCGAGGAAGATGGTCCTCACCGAATTGTTGAAGCCGCTGATCACGTAGATGGCGGTCGGAAGCTGGATGAACGCGTGCGGCCAGACGCGCGTCATGATCATCGGCATGCCTGGCGGGTAGCATTGGCCGATGCTGTCGCGGTACGTCTCGTTGCGCGCGGCATGGAGCGGGGCTTCGCGCAGCGCCTCCTGCCCGCCTGCGAAGAATTCAGGGTAGGGCGGCCCGAACATGAACTTGGCGAAGCCCTCGCGCAGGTCGACGAACCACGTGCCGGTGAGGTCGAAGGGCGCTTTCGGCCGGGGCCTGGCGAGGTTTTCCGGCGCCAACGCACCCAGATAGGCCGGGTGCTTGGGGACCATCTTGTCGAGTTGCTCGGGGGTGAGCGGGCCCGATCTCGAAGCCTGCGCCCCGGCCGGATCGCCCCACGACACCACGGCCATGGCCGCTGCGAACACTGCGGAGGAAAAAGCGCGACCCATTTTCCTGCCTCAGAAGCTGTATTTCAGCGACAGGCTCAGTTCGCGCGGCCGGCCGCGGACAACGCTGAGCATGTTGCGCGGCGGGGCGGCCACGCCCGTGCCGGCGCCCGAATCCCAGAAGCCCCCGCCAAAGCGCTGCGCATATG
Organism: Croceibacterium sp.; assembly: GCA_039920725.1. GTDB lineage: Bacteria > Pseudomonadota > Alphaproteobacteria > Sphingomonadales > Sphingomonadaceae > Croceibacterium_A. The sequence continues at coordinate 2,516 of JBDSDC010000065.1, forward strand.
TGGCGTAGACTTCGCCGAGCAGGTTTTTCGCCGAGATCGTGACCGTGATCGGAAGGTTCGCCGGCTCGATCTGCACACGGGCATTCACGAGCCCATAGGATGGCAGAATGTAGCCTGAATCCGCGCTATCGTCCGGGTACGCCGATTGCTTGCCGACATAGGCGTAGTTGAGGTTCAGCGTCGCCCGGCCGAACGCCTCATGGACGGTGTAGGAGGCGCCGATGTTGTAACTCAATTCCGGGATGTCGGGAAACAGATGGGTGATCCCGGCCGGAGCGTTCTTGAGCTTGTATTTGGTCACCCCGAGGCTTCCGTCGAGGCTGAACTCGCGGGTGACGACGATCTGGCCGTCGACTTCCAGGCCGCGGATCCAGGCGTCGCCCTGGTTTGTCAGCATCGGGATGAAGCCCACCGGGCAAGCCGCGCTCCCGGGTACGATCGCGGCCAACGCGCCGGTGCCGCAATTCACCCGCACCGCGGCCTGGCGGTTGGTGTAATGCATCAGGAACACGGTTGGGTTTAGGCGCACCCGGCGGTCGAACAGCGTGGTTCGCAGGCCCGCCTCGTAGTTGAGCACCTTCTCGTTCGGGATCGGCACCACCAGCGGGCTCTGATTGGCGCCGGTGGCGTTGTTGGCCGCGGTATAGCCCAGGATCGTGTAGCTGAACGCGCCCGCCTTGTAGGCCTTCGAGACCGTCGCGTAGGCCATGATGTCGTCGGTGAGATGGTAATCCACGGTTCCGCGGTAATCGAGCGCCTGGAACGGCGCGCTGTTGTGCACCGTGGTCGACGTTGTCCCCGGCGCGACGGTGAAGTCCGGCGCCTGATACGCGGTCGCGGGCGGCGGATAGCGCGTCTGGGTATAGTCCTTGTGATCCCACGCCTGGCGCAAGCCGCCGGTCAGGTTGAACCGGTCGGTGACGTGCCAGGTGGCACTCGCGAACAGCCCGTAGGAATCGGATTTCTGGAACACGTCGCTGATCGAGCGGGTGTACAGGCCGCCATCGGCATTGGGCGGCGTCCCCGGAGTGCTGGGATAGTTGCTCGTCCCGCGCCGGTTGAGAACGTAATTGTACGGCGCGGCGCTGTCTTCGTGGAAGTAGCTGCCGCCCGCGACGAGATCGATGGCACCGCCTAGCAACGACGCGTTGGCTTGCACCTCCTGATAGAACACCTTCGACGTGAGCACGTCGAAGCGCATTTCCATGCCGATCAGCTCAAAGTCGGTCACGGCCTTGTGGTCGAGCTTGGAATAGCCCGAAATCGAATGCAGGCTGATGTTGTCGGATAAACTGAGGTCGATCTTGAGGTCGCCCTGCCAGTAAGTGTCGTTGTTGTACTGGTCGCAAGCGGAACTGTAGTCGGGATTGAAGTTGTCGATCAGGCACACGTCGGGTGCGCGGTAGTTCCCCTGGACGACGCGCGAATCGTTATAGGCGGCGATCGGCGCTTGCCCCGCGGCCTTGAAGGCGTCGTTCAGCCAGTCCCCGTAGTTGCCTTGCAGGAAACCTTCGATCCCCGGGCGCAAGTCGAATTCCTGGACGACCCAGGCGGTCGCGTTGGCTTCGCTGCGATTGTACAAGAAGCCGGCGGTAACTCTCAGGTCGGGGGTCAAATCGCCGCGCAGCTGAACGCGTCCGATATAGTCGCGCTGCGCACCCAGCTTTTGCGTACCGCGGGTGACGAAGCCGTCTTCGTCTAGGTAGGCTGCCTGGGCCCGCAGAGCGAAGCCGTGACCTAGCGGCAGGTTGATCATGCCGATCGCGTCGCGATGATCGAAGTTTCCGCCGACGAGTTCCAACGAGCCTTCCAAAGTGTCGGTTGGCTGCTTGCTGAAAATGCGGATCGCACCGCCGGTCGAGTTGCGCCCGAACAGCGTGCCCTGCGGCCCCCGCAGGACCTCGATGCGGTCGATGTCGAGCACCCGCAGCACCGCGCCGCTGGTGCGAGGCATATATATTCCGTCGACATAAAGACCCACGCCCCGCTCGCCGGTAGCCCCGCCGCCGCCAGAGATACCGCGGATCACGAAATTTGCCGAGCTGCTGCCGCCGCCGCGGGTCGGCGATATGCTGAGATTGGGCGTGAAATGCGACAGGTCGGCAAGGTCCTTGATGCCCTTGGCCTCGACCGTGTCCTGCGTCACGGCAATGATCGAGATCGGGGTGTCCTGGAGATTGGTAGCGCGGCGTTCGGCGGTCACGACGATCGTCCGGGGGCCCGCTTCATCCTGGTCCGAATTATCCGGCTGTGTGGTGGGCCCGTTTGCCGCCGGAGCTCTGGTTTGCGCTTGCGCCTGTGCCGCGCCCGCCGCGCATGCCGAGGCTGCGGCGCCGGCAAGCAGGAAACCCCTGCCGGCTGCGGACATCCACCGCGGGCTCATCTTCCCCTGAACCTTCATCGCCTCTTCCCCCTTGGCGTTTTTATTTCTCCAACAATGCCTGCGCTGCGCGCTATGTCAATCGCTATTCCATATAGTTGAATTTTAATTCCGCATATCGGCATGACGCAAAGTGCACCGGCCATTCATTCCATTATACGGATCGCTCGATTTGCCGGATGGAATTTGATTGACAGCGGAGCGGGCGACGATAGCGTGGCGTTCCACGGACGAGCTTCCGCTAGAGAAGCAACATTGGGGGGAGCGATGCGCAGGATCATAAATCGCTCGGGAGCATGCGCGTTACCGGCGCTGGCGTTGGCAATCTCCGCCGCGATTCCGCAGGCCGCCTATGCCCAGGACCAGTCGGCGGCCCCCGCCAAAAAGGCGGACCAGGACGCGGACCAAGGCAACCAAATCCTCGTCACCGCCAAGACCGCCAATGGCGATTGGGAGGTCGCGGGCGAAGTTCGCAACCTGACCGACAAGTTCTATTACACCGACATTTTCGACAACCGTGGCTCGACAAACTCGATCCAGGGCTCGCCCGGCGAACCGCGGACCTGGTCGGTCACCGTTCGTCGAAATTTCTGACCGCGGGGCTGAGGAAATCTCGTGACCGTAATCGATACAGTTGCCGCTTCTGAAACAAGCGACGGTCCGGTTGTTGCCGGGCTGCCCATGCCCCGCTTTCGGCGCATCACGGTCGAGCCGATCTCGGGGGCGTGCGGCTGCGAAATCTCCGGCGTGGACTTGCGCCAGCCGTTGGCCGAGGAAACGCTGGCCGAAATCATGAAGGCGTTCGAGCACTTCCTGGTGATCGTTTTTCGCGGCCAGGACCTGACCCCTGACCAGCACAAGGCCTTCACCCGCTACTTCGGCCCGATCACCGAGTTGCCCCAGGCGCCGACCTATGGCGGAATGTCGGACATGCAGGAAGTGCGGCGGGAAGCGGACGAGCCGGAAAACGTGGTGCCCTCGTTCGAGCATTTTCACACCGACAGCCCGTTCCTGCCGCGGCCTCCGCTGTGCGTGGTGATGCGCGCGCTGGAAGTCCCGCGTTACGGCGGTGATACGGCCTTCTCCAACGCATACCTGGTTTATGAGCACCTTTCGGAAGGCATGCAGGCGCTGCTCGATAGCCTCCAGGTCGTCTATTCGGGCAAGGACATCTGGGCCCGAAACGAAAAGTTGGCTCCCGAGAAGCGGCTCCGCCTGCGCGACGGGCACAGCTTCACCGAGGACGAGCTCGAGAACATCCATCCAGCCGTGCGGCTGCACCCGGTCACCGGGCGCAAGGCGCTCTTCGCGACGAGCGCCTATTTCAAGCGCTTCGTCGGGTGGAGCGAGGCCGAGAGCCGGGCGTTGCTCGCATACCTCCAGAGCCTCGCCCAGCACTTGCACTATCACTGCCGGGTGAAATGGCAGAAGGATACGCTGCTGGTGTGGGACAACAGGTTCCTGCTCCATCGGGGAGTCCATGATTTCAAATACGAACGCCGCCATCTCATCCGAACGACGGTGATGGGCGAGCGGCCCATCGGCCCGCGCGACGCCGGGACTTAGGCCGGTGCCCGAGCTCTCGTTGTCATCGCCGGCCCTGGCGATCGAGCAATCGGCAGACTCGGTTTCGCGAACGCAAGCAGGCGACTGGACGCGGGGCGCGTCCTACTCGTTGGGCTTCCTGACGCTGGTTTCGGCGTTCAATTACCTCGACCGGTCGCTGCTCGGCCTGGCGCTTCCGGCCATCAAGGCCGAGATGCAGGTCACCGACACCGTGCTCGGGCTGGTGTCCGGGTTCGCCTTCGTCCTGTTCTATTCGCTGCTCGGGGTGCCGATCGGCTGGCTGGCGGATCGGTGGAATCGCCGCAACATCATTGCCGTAGGTTTCGCCTTCTGGAGCCTGATGACGATGCTGACGGGTTGGGTCGCCGGCATCTGGCAGCTCGCGGGTGCGCGCTTCTTGATGGGTGCGGGAGAGGCTTGCGGGCTCGCGCCCTCCAACTCGATGATCTCCGACCTGTTCCGCAAGGAGCGCCGGCCGCTGGCGCTGTCGCTGTTGGGCACCGGCAATTCGATCGCGTTGCTGGTGTTCTTTCCGGTCCTGGGCTGGGTCGGCCAGCATTACGGCTGGCGCCAGATGTTCTTTCTCGCCGGCGCCGGCGGCATGCTGCTTTCGCTCCTGCTGGTGGCGACGGTGCCCGAACCCCAGCGGAAAGTCCCTTCTCAGCGCGAAGCTGGCGGCGTGCCGCTGTGGACCGGTCTGGCGCTTCTCCTGCGAATGCGCGGGTACCTGGCGCTGGTGGCCACCGCGACGCTGATGGGCCTCAACGTCTTTGCAGCGAGCGTGTGGACCCCGACGTTCCTCCAGCGGGTCCACGGCCTTTCGCTGGCCGAGATAGCCTCGACCATCGGTCCCATTCGCGGCGTGTTCGGGATTGCCGGCGTGCTCGCCGGGGGCTTCGCGATCGACCGGCTGATAAGGCGCGCGCCGCACTGGCGAGTGACCATTCCGGCGCTGGCTTGCCTGTTGCTGGGCCCGGCGGAAGCCGTCTTCCTGATGGCCGACCGGCAGTCGCTGTGGCTCGCCGCATTTGCCGCATCGGCGTTTCTCACGCTGGTCCATCAGGGCCCGGTGTTCGCGCTGGTCCTCGAGATAGTGCCCGCCAGGCTTCGCGCCGTGGCGATTGCGACCTTGGTCCTCAGCTCCGCGCTGCTCGGGCAGGCCATCGGGCCATTGGTAGTCGGCGCCATCAATGACGCTCTCGCGCCTTCGCTCGGCCCGCTGGCCATCCGCTACTCGATGTTGATAATCGTGGTTTCGGCGGTGCTCGCCGGGTTCACTATTTTGACTGCGGGAAAGTGGATCGAGGAAGACAGCCGGCCGGCGTAAATATCGCCGAGAGTCTCATTTCGGCCCGCTCCGGGGGACAACGGGCGCCAGCAAGTGACTGTCGAAGGCGCCGCCGGTGTGAATGACATGCCGCCCGCGGTTGCGAAGGTCCTCGTGCCGCGCGAACGGCAAGTTGGGAAGCGCATCGCGGTAGATGTCCATTCCCTTGACCACCACTCGCAAGGTTTCGCCTTTGCGGAACAGCGTGGATGACGGCCAGATCTCGATCTCGACCGGCACGATCTCGCCAGGCCGCAGCAACTGCTCTTGCACATGGCTGTGGACCGGCTGCCACGGCGCCGATCGAGCCTCGTCGAGCGCGCGATGGCTCACGCGCAGCCACCCAAGCGCAACCGGGCCGTTGTCGTAAAAGGCGTAGAAATGGAACCCGACCGGCCGGCCTAATGCGTCCAGCTTCTGGAGCGCGACGAACAGGTCCATGTCATCGGCCTCGTGGGCCTCCACCCACAGCTTGAGGTTCATGTAACCGGTCAGCTCGGAATCTTCGGCGAACCGGTGATCGAACACCGCTTCGCCCGCCGTATCGAGCGGATCGTAGATCGCCCGCCCCTCGACCGCGGCTGGCGTCTCGCCAAGCGTACCGGTGCCAGCGTCGAGAAAGAGCGGGCGATATTCGGTGCGCGCGAGCGGCCAGTCCGCCTCGGCCCGCCACGCGCTCCTATGCGCGCTTTCGCGCACTTCCAAGTGCACACGCGGCCAGCCAGTGGCCGTGCTCTCCTGCCCTTTCATGAAATGGTCGAAGAACGCCGCCTGCTTGGCCCTGCTCTCGGGCTTGTAAAAGTTGGCCCATTTCTTCTGGCCATGGACCTCGAGCCATTTCTGCGGCGACGACATCCGCCGCCATGCCTCAATCGTACCGCGGGTGTGCAGCCCCTGATCCGACCAGCTCGCGACCACGAACGCCGGCACCTCGATCGCTTCCAGATCGATCTCCTTGCTGCGCCAGTAATCGTCATACAGCGGATGCGCCTGAACGTTCGCGTTGGTGTCCTCGGTGCGGTTGAGCGAAAAGCGCAAGTTGTCGGACCCGCGGGGCAGGAAGCCGGTCTCGCGGATGCCGCCGTGATAGGCGAATTCGCGGTACCAGTCCGAAAATCCCTCCCACGGATTGATTGCCGCCAAGTGCGGCGGCTTGAGCGAGGCAACCAGGTACTGGATGGCCGCGAGGTACGACACGCCGGTCATACCCACCTTGCCGTTGCTCCACGGCAGCCGCGCGAGGAATTCGATCGTATCGTAACAGTCCTCCCCTTCGCCAACGCCGTTGTGCCGCAAGTCGCCGCCCGACAGCCACGATCCGCGCGCGTCGGCATAGACCACCGCATAACCGCGCGGGCACCAGAACAGCGGGTCCGGCGCCTCGAAGGCGGTGAAGCGCGACATCCAGCCCGGCTCGACGCCCGATGGCGGCCACAGCTTGTCGGACAAGCCGTGCTTTCCATAAGGACTCCACCCGAGGATCGCGGGCAACGGGGCAGCGCTTTGCGCGGGCCGGTAAATGTCGACCAGGATCGTCACGCCGTCGCGCAACGGTACCGCGACGTTTCGCTCGATCAGGAGCCCTTCTTCCTGCCTGATCGCGTAATCGCGTTCGGGCAGCGGCGGCTTGTTCGGAGCGCTCGCGGGGTCGACCCCCTCGCGCATGATCAACTGGAATGCGGACATAAGTCTCCCTAGCAGAAAAAAATGCATGTGCGTCAGCTTGCGAGACAGTCGTCCCTGCAGTGGATCCGGATGGTCTGCATGAACTTTAAGCCCAGCGGCGGCGCGCCGGGAACTCGTCGCCATGCCGGTCCCTTGGCCAACACAAGCCGCCGCCGGCGAAAGTAATGGGGGGATGCACAGGGTCCGTCATCGCCGCGACAATTGAAATTTTCTCCTCTATAACCGTGCCATAGCTGAGTAAGTGGACGCTCGGACAAGCCATGGCACACGCGCTCGACTTGACTTTTGATCAGGAGGTCGCTGGTTCGAATCCAGCAGGGTTGACCGGCCCCCCAGAGGGACAAGCGATGGCGCAAGCATCCGATCTTACGCGCCACCCGCTGACCGGACGCTTCCTGGTCGGGCGGTTGCGCCATGCGATGACCGAGGACGAGAAGGACCTGCTCGAATCGCTGGTTGGCGAGGTCGCCACATTCTCGCAGCCGACCTGCATCCTCGCCCGTGGCGCTGTGGCCGAACGCAGTACCATGCTGATCGAAGGTTATGTCCTGCGGGTCATGATGCAAGCCGGGAAGCGCTATATCGTCGGCCTCCACGTGCCGGGCGACTTTCTCGACCTCCACGCCTTCGCGCTCAAGCGCCTCGACCATGACGTGTTCACGATCGGCAATACCAAGGTCGGCTTTGTCAGCCATGCCGACCTGGCAAAGGTCGTCGCCGACCGTCCGCACCTGACCCGGCTGCTGTGGTTCTCGACGCTGCTCGACGCCGCGGTTCACCGCGAATGGATCGCCAAGATGGAGCAATTGACCGCCGTGCGCCGCGCCGCGCACGTGTTCTGCGAACTATGGTACCGGCTCGACCAGGTCGGGCTGGGCCGCGCGGACGGCTTGCGCACGCCGCTGATCCAGGCCGACCTGGCCGACATGTGCGGCACCACCGCGATCCACATGAACCGCGCGCTGGGCGAGCTGAAGCGCGAGGGGCTGGCCGAATTTCGCCGCGGCGCGGTCTACATCCCCGACCGCAAGCGCTTGGAAGCGTTCGCGGGATTCGATCCGGCCTATCTTTACGGCACCGGACCGCTCCATCTCGAGCACGAGCTCGACCCCGGCTGAGTGCGGCGGCGAACCCGGTGCCCCGCGCAATCCCGGCCGAGCCTGTCGCGGCCGCATACCGCCCGCGCGGCTATTTGCCCCGCCGGAAGCCGCGCTGGGGGACGCTGGTGCTGATCGTGACGGGTCACGTGCTCGCTTTGCTGGGGCTGGCGCGCGTGTTCGCCTCGCATTTCACCGCGCGCGCGATCGAAACCGCGACCTCGCTGGTCACGGTCACGATCAGCGCTCCTCCCGAACCCAAGCCGAGCCCCGCGCCAAAACCGCAGCCGAGCCAGGGCGGCGCGGCGGACCAGGGCAAGAAGGCCGTCCCGCGCGCGGTGACCGCGCCCAAGGCACCGTTGCCGCGTCCCAGCGCCGCACCGCGCGCGGCCTCGACCGGCAGCGCCAACCAGGCGGGCGCGGCGGCTGCGGGCAGCGGAACCGGCGCGGGCGGGCAAGGCCAGGGCAGCGGCAGCGGCGCGGCGGGCACCGGCACCGGCGGCCTTGCGGTCAGCAAGCCGGTCAAAGTGGCCGGCGACATCCGCTCGGCCGCCGATTACCCGGCCCCGCCGGGCGGACGCCAAGCGCGCTTCGGCCAGGCGGTGACGATCGCAATGACCGTGGGCACCGACGGGCGGGCCACCAATTGCCGCGTGATCCGCCCCAGCAGCGACCCGGTGGCCGACCGGATCACCTGCCAGCTGGCGGTCGCCCGATTTCGCTTCCGCCCCGCGACCGATGCGGGCGGCAATCCCGTCGCGGCGACCTATGGCTGGCGGCAGAGGTTCTTTCAGGCCCGCTAGGGTTCTTTGTTGCCGCATCGCTTTTTGCGAAAAACCGGTGCCCACTTTTCGCGCGATGCTTTGGCGAAGGCGGTTCCGCTAACCGCGGGCAGCGGATAGAACGGGCCAATGAGCTTGATTCACCCGGTAATCCTGTGCGGCGGCAGCGGCACCCGGCTGTGGCCGCGCAGCCGCAAGACCGCGCCCAAGCCGTTCCTGCCGCTGGTCGAGGAAACCACGCTGTTCGAAGCGACGCTGGCGCGGTGCCACGATCCCGCGCGCTTTGCCCCGGCCACGGTGGTCACCGGGGTCGGTCACCGCGGGCATGTCGAGAGCCAGGCGCGCGCGTTCCCCGGCACCCAGGTGATCGTCGAGCCGGTCGCGCGCAACACCGCCGCGGCCATTGCTCTGGCGGCCGAACGGCTCGGGCCCGAGGCGATCATGCTGATCTGCCCGAGCGACCATCACATCGCCGATGTACCCGCGTTCCGCGATGCCGCGAGCGCCGCCGCGCGGCTGGCCGAGCAGGACTGGCTGGTCTCGTTCGGGATCGCGCCGACTTCTCCCGATACCGGGTTCGGCTATATCCGCCGCGGGGCGCCGCTGGTGGGCGGGTTTCAGGTCGAAAAGTTCGTCGAGAAGCCCGATCTCGCCGCCGCCGAGCGGTTCCTGGCCGAGGGCAATTACAGCTGGAACGGCGGGATCTTCGTGTTCAAGGCCGCCACCTTCCTCGCCGAGCTGGCGCGCCACCGGCCCGGCATTGCCGGCGCGGTGCGCGAGGCGGTGGAGCGGGGGCACGTGGACGGCCAGGCGTTCCACCCCGATGCCGGCGCGTTTGCGGGCGTGACGCCGCAAGAATCGGTCGATTACGCAGTGATGGAGAACACCGCCCGGGCCGCCGTGGTGCCGGTGGCGATGGGCTGGTCCGACATCGGCAACTGGCACGCGCTGCGCGATGCGCGGCCCGGCGACGGCGAGGGCAACCGGGTGCGCGGCGAAGTCGAGCTAGTCGATTGCCGCAACGTGCTGGCCGAAACCGACGGCCCGCGTATCTCGGTCATCGGGCTCGAGGGCATCGCGGTGGTGGTCGACGGCAACGAGGTGCTGGTGACCAGCATGGCCGGGGCGCAGCGGGTCGGCAAGCTGACCGGCGCGGTCAACCAGTAAGTGGGCGTGACCGGCACCGGCGGCATGATCGCGCAAACCATCCAGCTGGCGCTGGCGCCAGTGTTCGTGCTGGTGGCGATGGGCAACATCATGAACATCCTCTCGAACCGGCTGGCGCGCGTGGTCGACCGCTCGCGCCACCTGCAGCGCCAGCATGTCGAGACGCAAGGCGCCGATCACGACCGGGTGGTGCGCGAGATTCGGATTCTCGACCGCCGCATCCACCTGATCACCCGCTCGATCACGCTGCTGGTGCTGACCGGGCTGACGATCGGTTTCTGCGTGGCGCTCCTATTCGTCGAGGAGCTGGCGGGCGTGAACCTGCAGCAAGTCGCCGGGGCGGCGTTCTTCCTCGCCATCGTGCTGCTGATGAGCGCGCTGTGGCTGTTCCTGCGCGAAATCCGCGTCGCCACCGCCGCGCTGCGCATCCCCGAGATGTACCTCGAGCTGGAGCGGAAGCTCTAGCCCTCGCCGGGGCCCGCCAGCATCTTCTGGCCCTGCTGCTTGAGTGCGCCGGCGATGATCGGCTCGATGAAGCCGAGCGCGGGCGGGAGCAGGATATTGAGAATGACTTGCCTGTCCTCGATGTCGATGGTCCCGGTCACGAACTGGCCCATCGCCTGGATCGCCAGGTCCATGCGGTCCTCGGTCGGCCACGAGGTTTTGACCTCGGCCATGCCTCCGGGAAATCCCTCGGACAGCTTGTGAGTGTTGGCGCGCATACGGCGGCGCGCTTCATCGCGGCCGATCGAATGGGGAATGGCAACTTGCATCAGCGATCCTGCGGTTCGGGAGTGGCGGGCGGAACGGGGAGCGAGGCCGGCTCGGCGGCGCCGAGGGTTTCTGGGCCGTAGCGGTATTCGAGGTAGCGGGTCTTGACCGCCAGATCGTCGAGCGCGCCATCGGCCAGCTGGCGGGTGACCCGGTCGATCTCCTCGCTGATCGTGCCGAGGCTGTGAGTCAGCTGCTGCTCGGGCGTTGCCCCGGCACGCTGCTCGGTGCGCAGCTGGGCCGGAATCTTGCGGTAGGCATCGACCATCCCGGGCAGCGTCTCGCCGACCAGCTTGCGCGTCTCGACCGCGGCCGGGTGGACCGGATCGACGTGCTCGAGCTGGAGCCCGAGCGCGTCGAGTTGGACCCCGATCTTGTCGACCAGCGTGACCGCCGGGGGCGGCAGCGCGGGGCGCTGGCTTTCCAGCCACAGCTCGGTGCGCGCGACCATGTGGCGCACATCGCCGGTGTTGAGATCGCCGCGCCGGGGCACGCGCACTTTGGGGAAGTTGGAGAACAGAAAGGTGCACGCGACCACCGCCAGGAACGCGACCATGAGCCCGGTGAAGCCGATCCCGTCGAGCGCCAGGCCCATGACCATCGAGCCCAGCACGATCGCCAGCAGCGAGGCGCCGATGAGCTTGATCCGGGTCATCAGGTTGCGTTGCCTGAGCTCGGCCGACCCGCGCCCGATCGAACGAATGCGGCGGTGCCGCCCGCCCGCCTGATTGTCGCGCAGAAGCGACTTCCCCTCGTGGAGGATGCGGTCGCTGTCGCGCGTCAGGTCGGGGTCCCTCATTCGCCGATCATCATTCGGCGGTCAGCAGCGACGGCTCGCTGGCCGCCAGCGCGGCTTGCGACTGGCCTTCGGCGCGGGCGATGTAGCCTTTCGACTTCTCGACTTCGCTCGACAGCGTCTCGACCGTCTGGCGCATCGATTCGAGCGCCTTCAATTTGAACGTATCGACCGAATCCATCGTGTCGTAGATGTTCTGGAACGCGCGCTGCAGCGTCTCCAGCGGGATCGTGCTCGACGCCGCCTGCTCGTGGATCGTGGCGGTATTGTCCTTGAGCAGCTTGCCGGTCGAATCGATGATCCCGGCGGTAGTCTGGTTAAGCGCGGTGATCTGCCCCAGCACCAGCCGCTGGTTGGTCATCGCCTGCGCCACCGTCACCGCGGTGCGCAGCGCGCCCACGGTGGTGGTGCTGGCACGATCGACGCCCTTGACCAGCTCGACGTTGTTCTTCTTGACCAGATCGAGCGCGAGGTAGCCCTGCACCGACACCGCCTGCTGGGTCAGCAGGTCCTGGGTGCGCTGGCGGACGTAGAACAGCGCGGTTTCGCGCAGCGCCTTGGCCTTGGCCGGGTCGGTCGCATCGAGGTCGGCGGCGGTTTCCTCGAGCCGCTGGTCGAGTGTCTTGGCGATGTGGCCCATCTGCTCGAGCTTGCCCATCGCGTCCCACAGCTTGCTGCGCTCGACGTCGATCGCGGCGTTGTCCATCAGCAGCTCGTCCTTGCCGCTGGCAAGCCGCGCGAGGATCGCCTGGATGTGCCCCTGGGCGCTGGTGTAGCTATCGAAATAGCGCTTCAGCGAATTGCCGAACGGGATGATGCCGAGGATCTTGCGCGGCGCGGTCGCCTTGCGGCCGGGGTCGAGGTCTTCGACCGTGCGGCGCAGCTCGGCGAGGTTGGAGCCGACCCCGCTATCCTTGTCCATCGCCCGCACCGGCCGGTCGAGGAAGCGGTTCGACATCTGCCCCGCGGCCATGATTTCCTTGCGGCCCATGTTGGTCAGCTGGTCGACTTTCTTGCCGAAATCGGGCGAGTTGGCGTCGAGCGCGACCAGCTCGGCGATGAACCCTTCGACCTTTTCGTCGAGCTTGCTCCTGGTGTCGGGCGCGACGGGCACCAGGCCCGAAGCCTGCGCCGGCGCCACCACGGGCACCGGATCGGGCGGGCTCAGCTCGAGCTTGGTTTCGGTCGTGGTCTCGGTCTGACTGGCCATCGCGCGCTCGCCCTCCTGCGGCATATCGCCACTGTATTAGGAACCTGACACAGCGGTTTCAAGCGGGGAACGTGCCGCAAGCGATGATCGAGCGGAAGGGGAAATCGGGATGGGCGCGGCACGGAAGTTCACGAAGTTCACGCCACGTGTCCCTCGTTTGGCGCCTCCGCCGTCCCACTAAACGAGTTGACATAGTTAGCTCATTAGCTAATTATCTAAGCAGATGGACAAGGTCTTCGAAGCATTGGCGTCAACGCCGAGACGCAAAATCCTCGCGTATCTCGCTGAAGTGGACCTTACCGCTGGCGAGATCGCGGCAAGGTTTGAGATGAGCAAGCCGGCAATCTCGAAGCATCTTCAAATCCTCGAAAATGCCGGTCTCGTGAAGAGTGAGAAGCGAGGACAATTTGTCCATTATTCGCTCGTGCCAGACAATCTCGCCAACACCCTCAACGGCTTCGTCCAGCGCGTTTGCCCCGTATCTACTCCCCTCCGGAGGGAAAGCGCGGCGTTGCGCAATGCCCGGCACAACAAGCCCAAGAAATAGGAGCCGACCATGCAGCTGGTGTCGGGTTCGGAACGAATTGTTGCCGTCACTAATTGCGATCCCGCCATAGGGACCGTCAATTGGGCACCAGGGAAGTCTCTTTGGATCGGCTCAATGAGCCTAGCCGCGCTCGCGTTAGGGCCGGTCTATTTCAGCTGGGGCGCCGTTCTCCTGTTCTTCGTTACGTCCGGAATCACTCTTTGTGCGGGTCATTCGGTCGGCATGCACCGTCGGCTTATCCATAACAGCTTCGCCTGTCCGCCGTGGCTGGAATATCTCTGCGTCTATCTGGGTGTGCTTGTCGGCATGGCGGGACCGATAGGTATGATCCGGCTTCATGACATGCGCGATTGGGCGCAGCGTCAGCCTGCGTGTCATGATTACTTCGCCCATCGCGCGGGTTTCTGGCGAGATGCCTGGCACCAACTTCATTGTCGCCTTGATCTGGTCAATCCGCCTGGATTCAAGCTTGAGCCGCGTCTTGCCCACGATCGAGTTTATCGCTGGCTCGAACGAACCTGGATGGCGCAGCAAATTCCGTGGTTGATCTTGTTCTTTGTGATCGGAGGCATGCCTTGGCTTGTTTGGGGAATCTGCGCGCGCATAGCCGTTTGCGTGACCGGGCATTGGCTCGTGGGGCATTACGCTCACCAAACGGGCGGCCAAACGTGGCTGGTCAGCGGAGCTTGCGTCCAGGGCTATGATGTGAAGCTCGCCGGCTTCATCAGCATGGGCGAGAGTTGGCACAACAATCATCATGCGTTCCCCGGCTCGGCCAAGCTCGGACTGGAGCCCGGGCAAATCGATCTAGGTTGGATGCTGATCCGTGCATTTGAGAGGTTCGGATTTGCCTGGAACATTACGACGCCTGAACACCTGCCCTACCGTGCAGCCCTAATGAGGGTGCGGGACCAAGGCTCAGTCGTTCCGCCCCCGCTCGCCGCATTGCGCTGGCGCAACTCATGAGTAATCGCCGCGGGATAGGTCAGTGGGCGGGCGAGGCCAGCCGGACGAAAACCTTTCAGGTCATCGCTGGCACACTGGCAGGCGTTGCGATTATTCTGGCCGCGGTTGCCATTTCCGCCCTTGTCTTCCGTGCATATGGCTGGGGCCTATTCGTTCTCACACCACTCGTGGTTGGTTTCACCACGGGATATTCGGTAAACCGCAGCGAACTCCAAAGCGCCGCCAAGACAAACGGCCTAGTGCTTCTAGCCGCAGCGCTGGGCTGTTTCGGGCTTATCCTGTTTGCCCTGGAAGGCTTGGTTTGTCTGGTTCTCGCGTCCCCGCTGGGCGCACTTCTGGCCGTTGCCGGAGGAAGTCTCGGGCGGAGAGCCGCGAGGGTGGGGAAGGACCCCGCTACTCCTCTTTACTGCATTGCCCTGCTTCCGTTGATGTTCATGGCCGATGCCCTGTCCCCACCAGACGCGTTGATGCTCACGAACGAAAGCATCGTCGTCAAGGCTCCCGCCTCGCGTGTGTGGCACGAGATCGTGAGTGACGATCCAATCGCCGAGCCTCCTTCGCTTGTTGGGCGTCTTGGGCTCGCCTATCCTGAACGCGCGCACCTGTGGGGGGACCGGGTAGGTGCCTTGCGGACGGGCTATTTTTCGACAGGGCTGGCTCAAGAGCGAGTGACGCACTGGGACGTCGGCAAGCTGCTTGCCTTTGAGGTGCTCAGCCAACCGCCGGCGATGACTGAGATGAGTCCCTACAACCACGTCAATGCGCCGCACGTAACGGGATACTTCGAAACAGGCGAAACCCGATTTGAATTAGAGCCGCTCAGCGAGAGCAGAACCCGGCTTACGATCCTCGCCGCACATAGATTGCGCATTGCCCCGGTGTTCTATTGGGAGCCAATTGCTCAATTCGCTGCGCAGACCAACACTCGCCGGGTGCTAAGAGATGTGAAATCGAAGGCAGAGAAAAGTACCGGGCTCTAGCAATGGTTCAGGCAAATACGCCTGTGACCCGGCGTGTCACGCCGCCAAATTGAACGGTTCGATCTCGCCCGACAAGTACAGGCGCTTGGCCTTGGCGCGGCTCAGTTTGCCCGAGCTGGTGCGCGGCAGAGTGCGCGGGGGGACCAGTTCGACCACGCAGTTCATCCCGGTGATCGAGCGGACCTTGTCGCGGATCGCCTCGCGCAGGCGGAGCCGGTCGTCGGGGTCGGACACGCGGCAGTGGACCAGCACCGCGGGCGCTTCCTCGCCGTTGTCCATCTCGATCGCGAACGCGGCGACGTCGCCGTGGTTGAAGCCGGGCAATTGCTCGACCGCCCATTCGATGTCCTGCGGCCAGTGGTTCTTGCCGTTGATGATGATCATGTCCTTCGCCCGGCCGACGATGAACAGGTAGCCGCCGGCGGTGTAGCCCATGTCGCCGGTGTCGAGCCAGTCGCCCACCAGGCATTCGGCGGTCGCTTCCGGGTTGCGGAAGTACGAATGCATCACGCTGGGGCCGCGGCACCACACTTTGCCGATCTGGTGATCCTTGCGCGGGCGGCCGGTCTCGCCGCGGATCTCGACCTCCATGTCGGGCAGCGGCTTGCCGCAATTGACGATCGCGCGGTAGCGGGCGGGCCGCGACAAGTCGCGCGGCATGCCCGACAGCCGTTCTTCCTCGACCAGCTCGACGCGGATGCCCTCGCCCGGGGGCATCACGGTCACCGCCAGGGTCGCTTCGGCCAGGCCATAGCTGGGCGTGAACGCGCTCGCCCTGAACCCGGCCCCGGCAAACGCGTTGACGAAGTTCTGCATCACGTCGGGGCGGATCATGTCGGCGCCGTTCCCGGCCAGCCGCCAGCGCGACAAGTCGAACCGTTCGGCCACGCTCGACTGGCTCGAGATCCGCCGGGCGCAGATATCGTAGCCGAATGTCGGCGAATAGCTGAGCGTGGTGCCCTGGTTGCGGCTGATCAGATCGAGCCACGCGAGCGGGCGGCGCGCGAAGTGCTCGGTCTTCAGGTAATCGATCGACACCTGGTTGGCGATCACCGACAGGAAGCACCCGACCAGGCCCATGTCGTGATACCACGGCAGCCAGCTGACCACCCGGTCGCCCTGCCCCAGCCCCATCGCCGTCGAGTGGCCGTAGAGATTGTGCAGCAGCGCCCGGTGAGTGACCGCGACCCCGGTCGGGAAGCGGGTCGAGCCGCTCGAATACTGGAGATAGCAGATGTCGTCCGGCTGCGCCTCGGGCAGCGCGACTTTGGCCGCCTCGCGCGCCGAGAACGTCTCCCAGTCGAGCGCCTCGCACCGTTGCCGGGCCGCCGCGGCGAGCGCCATCTCGGCGATCTCGGCGGGGTACAGCAGCAGCTTGGGATCGGCGCTTTGGAGCTGCACCGCGAGCTGGTCGATGTAGTTGTCGCGCCCGCCGAAGGTGGTCGGCAGCGGCAGCGGCACCGGCCATGCGCCGGCCAGCACCGCGCCGCAAAACAGGCCCGCGAATTCGGGACCGGTCTCGGCGATCAGCGCGACCCGCTCGCCCTTGCCGGCGCCCGCCGCGGTCAGGCGGTAAGCCGCCGCGAGCGCGTCTGCCTGCATCTCTCGGTACGGGTAAGTCCGCTCGAGGTTGCCGCGCGCGTCGTGGAAATTGAGCCCCTTCTCGCTCCGCGCGGCATAGGCGATCGCCTCGTTGAGCGTCGCGAAATCAGCGCGGCGGCGCGGCAGCGGGCAATCGTTCGGGGTCGGCGTAAGCTCGGTCATGCGCTGTTGGAAATCCGTCCCGTCCCAGGCGCAAACTGCGCATTCCCCGACCCGTTGCCGCTGCGCCAGTTGTGACGCTGCGGTGACAGCCTTTCCCATTTGGCAATCAGTGTGGCACGAATAAGGCGATGGCCCAGCGCGTCAACCGTCCCGAACGCCCGCGGCGGGCCCCGAGGCCGCTCGATCCCGCCGCGCTGAGCGAGCTGGCGCTGGGCTACGCCGCGCGCTTTGCGACCACCGCGGCCAAGCTCGAACGCTACCTGACGCGCAAGCTGCGCGAGCGCGGCTGGGACGGTGACCAGCCCCCCGACACCGCCGCGATCACCGAGCGGCTGGTCGCGCTCGGGTTCGTCGACGACGCCGCCTTTGCCGAGGCCCGCACGCGCAGCCTGCTGCGGCGCGGCTACGGCGAGCGGCGGATCGGGCAGGCGCTCGCCGAAGCCGGGATCGGCCGCGAGGAGCGCGCACGCCTGCGGCCGGGGGAGGTGCCGGCGCGGGCCGCGGCGCTGGCGCTGGCGCGCAAGCGGCGGCTCGGCCCGTTCGGCCCCGCCCCGGCCGACCGCGCCGGCCGCGAAAAGCAGCTCGCGGCGATGCTCCGCGCCGGCCACCGGCTCGACAGCGCGCGCGAAATGGTCGATGCGCCGACGATCGCGGCGGCCGAGCAATGGGCTGCCGGAGCCGATGACGATGAGAGCTGACCCGATGCGCGCCTGGTTGATCCCGTTGTTCCTGCTGATCCCCGCCTGCACGCCGCCAGCCGCCCAGCCCGCTCCGGCGCCCGCCAACCTCATGGTGCAGGTCCATCCGCAATCGGGCCTGCCGGTGATCTCGCTCCGCGCCACGCCGCCGGGCAGCCCGCAGCATAGGTTCCGCGTCGAAGTCGCCCGCAGCGATGCCGAGCAACAGCGCGGGCTGATGTTCCGCACCGCGCTGGGCGCGGACGAAGGGATGCTGTTCCCCTATGATCCGCCGCAGACGGTGTCGTTCTGGATGCACAATACGGTGATCCCGCTCGACATCATTTATATCGGGGCCGACCACAAGGTGCTCAACATCGCCGCCAATGCCACGCCCTATTCAGACGAATCGCTGCCGTCCGCCGGGCCGGTCTCGGCGGTGCTCGAATTGAACGGCGGGCGGGCCAAGGCGCTCGGCATCGCGGCTGGCATCGTTATCGAGTGGTAACTTGCGCCGCCCCTCGCTGACGGGCTAACGCGCGCCCTATGGCAATACTCTCCAAGCTGTTCACCTGGTGGGACGGGGCGACGATCGGCACGCTGCTCGCCGCCGCGCGCGGGTTCGAGCACGTCGGCACCGACGCGCAGGGCAACAAGTACTACCTCGCCAAGAAGGCCGGCGCCGAGGGGCGCACCCGCCGGTGGGTGATCTACAACGGCGCCAACGACGCCAGCCGGGTCCCGCCCGAATGGCACGGCTGGCTCCACGGATCGTTCGATGCGCTGCCCGAAAGCCACTTGCCGCCGGCCAAGATTTGGGAGGCCGACTACTCCCCCAACGCCACTGGCACGGCAGACGCCTATCGCCCGCAAGGCGCGCTCGAGCGCGGCGGCGCACGCGCCCGGGCGGCGGCCGATTACCAGGCCTGGACCCCCGACGCGTGAGGGCGCTGGCCGCTCTAAGTGCGGTGGCCGTGCTGCTCGGCGGATGCGCCCGCAGCGCGCCCGCGCCCGAGGCCGAGAGCACCGAAGTGCCGGCCGACATCGCCAAGCAGGCGCTGCCCGCGCCGCCCGTCGCCGGGGCGATCGGCACCCCGATGGCGGAGCGCGTGGCCACGCTCGGCCTGCTCAACAAGCGCAACAACATCTCGCGCGATGTGGTGCTGAAGCCCGGCGAATCGCGCCGTGTGGGCGATGTCGTCGTACGCCTGGCGGCGTGCGAGCGGACCGCCCCGTGGGAAGACCCGCCCGAAACCGGCGCTTTCGCCCAGGTCCTGGTGTTCGAGCGGCCCGACGCCGACACCGCCGCGCGCTGGCACGGCGTGTTTTCGGGCTGGCTGTTCAAGAATTCGCCCAGCCTCAACGTGGTCGAACACCCGATCTACGACGTGTGGGTCAAGGACTGCGCGATGAACTTCCCGGGGGAGGAGCCGAGGCCCGCCGCATCCTCTAGCAGCGCCGCGAAAGCCGCCGGCACGCGTCCCGCGATCCCCCCGCCCAGCCCGCGGCCCACCCCATCGCCGGCCCCCGCCGCGACCGCTTCGCCCAGCAACCCCGCGTAATCGTCGCGCTCCACTTCGACCGCGCCGAGCGTTGCCAGGTGGCCGGTGAGGAACTGGCAGTCGTGCAGCTTGAATTCGCCCCGCCTCAGCGCCGCCACCAGCCACGCGAGCGCGACTTTCGAGGCGTTGGGCCGGCGGCTGAACATGCTTTCGCCGCAGAACACCCGGTCGAACGACACCCCGTAGAGCCCGCCCACAAGCGCATCGCCGTGCCAGCATTCGACCGAATGCGCGTGCCCGGCACGGTGCAGAGCGCGATAACTGTCCTCGATCCGCCGGCTGATCCAGGTCTTGGGATGTTCGGGGCGTGGCTCGGCACATGCCGCGATCACCGCATCGAAAGCGGAGTTGCAAGTGACCCGGAAGGTCTCGCGCCGCAAGTCCTTGGCCAGCGAACGCGAACAGTGGAAATGTTCGAGCGGCAGGATCGCGCGGCGGCGCGGCTCGACCCAATAGATGTCGGCGTCCTCGCGGTCCTCGGCCATCGGAAAAATGCCCGCGCGATAGGCGCGCAGCAGCAGATCGACGGGAATCGGCGGCGGCGTGGTCCGGGCGTGCACGGTGCCGATCATAGCCGCCGCGCGCACCGAAGGGCAGCCCCAACCGCGGCCCGGCTTGCCACAGGCGGGGGCACCCGATAGAGGCGGCCCCCGCCCGCAGGAGTGTAGCTCAGTTGGTAGAGCATCGGTCTCCAAAACCGAGGGCCGTGGGTTCGAGTCCCTCCACTCCTGCCATCCTGCTTCGCTCTGACGAGCTTCGCAGGATTGCTCGCGCGCTCCGGCGGTGATGCGCGCGCGCCACGCTAATCGAAGATTGAGGGTTAATACGACGAACCGCGGGAACGCTCCGCCCAGCCGGTCATTTTCAGCGCCAGACGGTATCCGAAGATGAGGAGCTTGCCATGTCGAGCCTGAGCTACAAGAGCAGCCGCCCCGACGGCTGGATCATGCCCCGCCCGCATCAGGATGCGAGCCTGCGGTACATGACTCACGGCAAGATTCTGCCGATGGAAGAACCCGGTTTCCTCGCCCGCCTGTTCGGCCGCCGCTGAGCCGCCGCTCCCGCGCCTGATCCGGCCCCTCCGGGGCCACCCGTGCGGCCAGCGGCAGCGCGCCTTTACTCTGCCCGCGCTCGCGCGCCCTTGCCTTCGGCGCCGACCCTAGCTAAATCGCCGCCGACTTCCGACATCGGAGCCGCCACGCCCCTCCCGGTCAAGACCGGGGCGGCGAACGGGCTATGGCGGAAACGAGCGAGCGAAGAGAGGGCAGCATGGCCAAGACCAGTCCCGGAGAATTCATCCGCCAGGTCCGTTCCGAAGCGGGCAAGGTCGTGTGGCCGAGCCGCGAGGAAACCGTGCGCACGGCGATCTTCGTGGCAATTCTGATGACCATCCTGTCGGTGTTCTTCCTGGGCGTCGATACCCTGTTCGGCATGGTCGTGCGCTGGCTGCTGACGCAGGCCTGACCGCCCCCACACGTTTTACGGAAAGAGACCCATGGCCGCCCGCTGGTATATCATTCACGCCTATTCGGGGTTCGAGAACAAGGTCCGCGAATCGATCCTGTCGGAGGCCGCGCGGATGGGCCTGGCCGAAGCGGTCGAATCCGTCGAAGTGCCGACCGAGACCGTCACCGAGGTCAAGCGCGGCAAGAAGGTCCAGGTCGAACGCAAGTTCATGCCCGGCTACGTGCTCGCCAAGCTGATGCTGACCGACGATGTCTATCACCTGGTCAAGAACACCCCCAAGGTGACCGGCTTCCTGGGCAGCGGCGGCAAGCCGCAGCCGATTTCCGAACGCGACGCGGCGCGCTATTTCGGCGGCGTGGCGGAAGCCCAGGCGACCCCCAAGAAGCAAGTCACCGTGGAGTACGACATCGGCGACCAGGTCAAGGTCAACGCCGGGCCGTTCACGAGCTTCAACGGCATTGTCGAGGATCTCGATTTCGACAAGCAGCGGGTCAAAGTGTCGGTCTCGATCTTCGGCCGCGCGACCCCGGTCGAGCTGGCTTTCGAGGAAGTCGAGCTGGTCAAGTAGCGGGCCTGGGCCCGTCATCCCGGACTTGATCCGGGGTGGCGGCTACAAGCGCCACCGCGCGATGAAGAACCCGTCCATGCCGCCGGCTTCGGCCAGCATTCCCGGATCGGTGCGCAGCCACCCTTCGGGCGTGGGCGAGAGCCACTCGGGCAGCTCGTCCGGGCGGATTGGGTCGGGGGTGAGCGCCACGCGCCGCGCCTGGTCCTCGCCTTCTTCGCGTTCGAGCGAGCACACCGCATAGACCAGCCGCCCGCCGGGCTTGAGCCAGGCGGCCGCGCGTTCGAGCAAGCGGCCCTGCAGCTCGGCCAGCTCGGCGATGTGGCGCGCGCCGATCCGGTGCAGCACGTCCGGGTGGCGGCGGGCAGTGCCGGTGGCGGTGCACGGCGCGTCGAGCAGCACTGCGTCGAAGCGCTCGGCCGTGTCCCACGTCAGCGCGTCGGCCTGGACAATGGCCGCGGCCAGGCCGGTGCGCGCCAGATTGTCGCTCAGCCGCTCCAGCCGCCGCTGGCTCATGTCGAGCGCGGTCACCTGCCAGCCCGCCGCGGCCAGCTGCAGCGTCTTGCCGCCCGGAGCGGCGCAGATGTCGAGCGCGCGGCCCGCGCCCGGCCCGAGCAGCCGCGCGGGCACCATCGCGGCCAGGTCCTGCACCCACCACGCACCCTCGCCGAATCCCGGCAAGTCCGCGACCGATCCGCCGCGCGGCAGCCGCACATGGCCCGGGGCGAGGCTGACGCCGCCCAGCCGTTCGGCCCATTCGGCGCTCTCCTCCGGCCGGCGAAGGCACAAGTCGAGCGGCGGCGGGTGGCCGAGACCTTGCGCGATGGCCCCCGCCCGCTCGCCCCACCGCTCGGCCACCCCCGGCGGCAAGGTGGGCGACGGCGGCAGCGTCACTTGCTTACGCACCAACGCGCCAAACACCCCGTGCGCCAGCCGCCGCGGGCCGCCCGCGAGCAGCGGCAGCGCGGTCGCCACCACCGCGTGCGGGGGAGTCTCGAGCCGCAGCCACTGGGCGAGCATCATCCGCAGCACGGTGCGCGCCTTGGCGTCGGGGGCGAGGTTCTGGCGGGTCGCCGAATCGATCAGCGCGTCGAGATCGGCGAGCCAGCGGAGCACTTCGCCGGCAATCGCCCGCGCGAGCGCCTGGTCCGAGCTGGTCAGCAGCCCGGCGGTGGCCGCGCCCCCGGCCTGGTCGAGCGTCTCGCCCCGGCGCAGCACCGCGTCGAGCAGCTTGAGCGCGGCGCGGCGCGCGGGCAGGCCGTGAGTGTCTTGCGGGGGCTTGATCATCCGCGCTCCCCTAGGAGGCATTGCGCGCCGCCGCCACCGCCCGCATATTCGCCGCGATGAGCGAACGCGCGACACAGCGGCCACCCGGATTCCGCAAGCCGGCCTACTGGGGCGATGCCCCGCCGCCCGCGCCCGCTGCGGCGGAAGACCACGAAGCGCTCGGCCCGACCCGCTACGGCGACTGGGTCAAGAACGGCGTGGCGATCGATTTCTGAGTCGCTGATCGCCCCCAGGGAACCGGGCTTGCCCGCTGCGGGTTTTGCGGTCACCAATGCCGAAAATATAGGCGGGAGGCCTGAATGCGCGCGATCAATAAGTATCATCGGTGGCTCGCCGCGTTGCCCGTTATGGCCTTGGCATCGTGCACCGCGACCGGCACTGGCACCGGACAGGCCGACATGGCCAGCGCCAGCCCGTCCCAGAGCAGCGCCCTGCCCGCCTCCGGCGGCGCGCGGTGGGGCACCTCGATCGCCACGATGGCCGATCAGTACGACCGCCCGCACGCCGGCGCGCTGGCCGCCACGGGCGCGAGCGCGTGGGTCCCGCCCGCGCCTGCGCCGGCTTATGTCGATACCAGTCCGCCCCCGCCGCGCGCCCCCGATCCCGCGCCGCCGGCCGCGGTAGCCAATCGCCCGCCCGCCGCAGCCGGCGCCGCCGGCCTGCAGCGCCCCGAAGCTGCGGGCGCGTTACCCGCCCCGGCCCCCGCGCCCCGCGCCGCCCCGCCCAAGCCGATTCCCGCCGCCGCCAGCGCCGCGACGCTCGCCAAGGGCAAGCAAGTGTTCGCCAACAACGGCTGCGGCGGCTGCCACACGCTGGCCGATGCCGGTGCCGCGGGCGGGATT
>JBDSDC010000066.1:0-6858 GCA_039920725.1 Croceibacterium sp.
CGGGTCGCGGCGCTCGATCCCGACGACCTTGGCGCCGCCACCCGGCTGAGCGAGGAACTGCGCCGGCGCGTGATCGAAGAGCCGATGCCCACCGAGGTCGAACAGGCGATCCGCGCCGCCCATGCGGAGCTGTCCCCCGCCGGCGGACCGGTCGCGGTGCGCTCCAGCGCCACCACCGAAGACGCCGAGGACGCCAGCTTCGCCGGGCTGCAGGATACCTTCCTGTGGGTGCTCGGCGCCGACCAGATGGTCGCCCGGGTGCGCGAGTGCTGGGGCAGCCTCTACTCGGTCGAAAGCATAACCTACCGCCTCAAGCACGCGATCCCCGAGGACGGCGTGGCGATGGGGGTGGTGGTCCAGCGGATGGTCGATGCCAGTTGCGCCGGGGTGATGTTCACCCGCAGCCCGCTGACCGGCGACAAGTCGGTCATCACCATCGAGGGCGCGTGGGGCCTTGGCAGCGCGGTGGTCTCGGGCGAAGTGACCCCCGACCGGTGGGTGCTGGGCAAGATCACCGGCGAGATTTCGGTGCGCGACATCTCCGACAAGCACGCCCGCCAGGTCCCCGCGCCCGCAGGCGGGATCGTCGAGGTCGAGAACGAGCGCGCGTTACGCAAGCAGCCGTGCCTGACCGACCCGCAACTGATGGCGCTGCGCGAGGTCGGACGCAAAATCGAGCGGCATTACGGCAAGGCGCAGGACATCGAATGGGCGCTCGACAAGGACGGTAATGTGCTGCTGCTCCAGAGCCGGCCCGAGACGGTGTGGGCGGCCAAAGATGCCGCCGCGCCGGTCAAGCCGCCCGAAGACAATCCGCTCAAGCACGTGATGAGCATCTTCGGGGGCCACAAGTGAGCCTGACGAAGAAGGACATCGAGCTGATCCAGTCGCTGCTCGAAGATTCGCAGTTCGACCGGCTGAGCGTCGAGATAGAGGGGGTCAAGCTGGAGCTGGCGCGGTCCGGAGCCCGAGCGCGCGCTTCGGCAGGCTCAGGGCGAGCGGACGTTTCGCCAATACCCGCGCCCGCCCCTCCCCGGGCTGAAGCAAAGGCGCGACGTTCGGCCGAAGCCGGCCTGATCGAGGTGAAATCCCCGCTCCTCGGCGTGTTCTATCGCGCGCCCAAACCGGGCGAGCCGGCGTTCGTCGAAGTGGGCGCCCGGGTCGAGGCCGATACCGTGATCGGGATCATCGAGGTGATGAAGCTGATGAACACCGCGCGCGCGGGCGTCAGCGGCGAGGTGGTCGAAATCCTCGCGGCCAATGGCGAAATGGTCGAGCACGGCGAGCCGCTGATGCTCGTCCGCCCGGGCTGAGATGGCGGCGTTGCAGGCCTTGCGATCCTCCCCTGCACGGGGAGGGGGACCGCGCGCTGTGCGCGCGGTGGAGGGGTGTCCCGGGCCGCGCAGGGCGACACCCCTCCGTCACCCGCTTCACGGCTGCCACCTCCCCCACAGGGGGAGGACCGGTTGACCATCGGCCGTATCCTCATCGCCAACCGCGGCGAGATCGCGGTGCGGGTGATCCGGACTTGCCAGAGGCTCGGCATCGAGGCGGTGCTGTGCGTGAGCGAGGCGGACCGGAATTCGCTCGGTGCGCAAATGGCGACGCGCGCGGTGTGCATCGGCCCTTCGCAGCCGGCCAGGAGCTATCTCAGCGTCGAGACGGTGGTGCAGGCAGCGGTCGGCTATAATTGCGATGCGATCCATCCCGGTTATGGGTTTCTGTCAGAACGTGCCGATCTGGCGCGTTTGTGCGAGGACGAGAGCGTGATCTTCATCGGGCCGACCGCGGCGCAGATCGAGGCGGTCGGCGACAAGCTGCGCGCCCGCGCCGAAGCGATCGCGGCGGGCGTGCCGGTGGTGCCCGGCGGCCCGGTCGGCTCGCCTGCCGAAGCCCGCGCGCTGGCCGAGACAATCGGCGTCCCGCTGTTGGTCAAGGCGGTCGGCGGCGGCGGCCGGGGCATGAAGCTGGTCGAGGATCTCGCCGAGCTCGAAGCGACGATGGACATGGCCAGCGCTGAGGCCAGCGCGGCCTTCGGCGATGCCCGGGTCTATCTCGAGCGCTACGTCGCGCGGGGGCGCCACATCGAGGTCCAGCTGCTCGGCGACGGCGCGGGCCATGTGGTCCACCTCGGCGAGCGCGATTGCTCGGTCCAGCGCCGTTACCAGAAGCTGGTCGAGGAAACCCCCGCCCCGCACTTGCCGCCTGCCACGCGCGACAAGCTGCTTGAAGCCGCCGTCCACTTCGCCGCCCGGCTCGATTACCGCGGCGCGGGTACGGTCGAATTTCTCTACGATGTCGCGCGCGACGAATTCTACTTCCTCGAAATGAACGCCCGCATCCAGGTCGAGCACCCGGTGACCGAGGAAGTGACCGGCATCGACCTGGTCGCCGAGCAGATCGCCATTGCCGATGGGCAAGGCCTGAGGTTCACGCAAGCCGACATTGCCCTCAGCGGCGCGGCAATCGAATGCCGGATCAATGCCGAGGACCCGGACAACGGCTTCATGCCCTCGCCCGGTACGGTGACCGGTGTCACCTGGCCCGCCGGTGACGGCATCCGCGTCGACAGCCACATCGTGGCGGGCGCGAGCGTGCCGCCGTTCTACGATTCGATGATCGCCTAGGTCATCGCGCGAGGCCCCGACCGCGCGGCGGCGCTGGCGCGGCTGCGAAGCGCGCTTGCTGACACGCGGATCGAGGGCATCAAAACCAACCTCGCGTTCCAACAGCGCATCCTCGCCGATCCGGAATTTGCCCGGGGCGGCGTGGATACGGGGTTTCTGGCGCGGATGCTCGAGAAGGAAACCGCATGATCGCCCCGCGCCGTCACCCTGAACTCGTTTCAGGGTCCATCGAGCCTCCGCGGCCGGCGGTCGATACGGCGCGATGGATGCTGAACCAAGTTCAGCATGACGATGGTGGCGAGGGGGAGGAGCGGTCCCATGGCTGACATCCAGATCGTCGAGACCAGCTTGCGCGACGGCAATCAGTGCCTGTGGGGCGCGCTGGGGATCGACACCGCCAAGACGCTGTCGATCGCCCCGGCGATGGAGCGGGCCGGCTATCGGGCGATCGATTTCACCACCAGCACCCACATGGGCGTGGCGGTGCGCTTCAAGCAGGAGGACCCGTGGGAGCGGATCCGCGCGATGGCCGCGATCTGCAAGGCTACGCCACTGCAGTTCCTCTCGACCGGGTTCCGCTTCATCTCGTGGGAAACCGCCAGCCCCGAGTTCATGGATCTGGCCTATGCCACCCTGGCGAGGAACGGCATCCGCCGCTTCGCGCTGGCTGACCCGATGAACGATGCCGCGGCCAATGTCGAAGTCGCGCGGATGATCAAGCGCGGCGGCGGCGAGCAGGTGATCGGCGCGCTGGTCTATACGATCAGCCCGGTCCACGACGACGCTCATTATGCCGAGGCCGCGCGGACGATGGCGGCGTGCGCGGACATCGACGCGCTCTACATCAAGGACCCCGGCGGACTGCTGACCGCGCGCCGCGCGCGCACGCTGATCCCGGCGATCCTGGCCGAGATCGGCGACAAGCCGCTCGAGCTGCACAACCACTGCACGATCGGTCTCGCCGAGCCCGCCTGCTTCGATGCGGCAGATTTGGGCGTGGCCGCCGTGCAATGCGCCAGCGGCGGCGCGGCCGACGGCACCAGCAACCCGCCGATCCAGCGGATGATCGCCAACTTGCGCAGCCTCGGCCACACGGTTTCGATCGACGATGAGGCGGTCGCCGAAGTGGCCGATTACTTCACCGCGCTGGCGGCGGCGGAGGGCTACCCCACGGGCCATCCGATGGCATTCGACGCCGCCTACCTCAGGCACCAGTTACCTGGCGGGATGGTCGGGACGATGCGCCGCCACCTCGCCGACCATGGTGTGCCCCACCTCGAAGGCGCGGTGATCGAGGAAATGGGCCGGGTGCGCGAGGAATTGGGCTGGCCGATCGTGATGACCCCGTTCGCGCAGATGCTGCAGACCCAGGCGGTGATGAACGTCACCGGGCACGAGCGCTACGCGGTGATCCCCGACGAGATCATCCGCTACGCGATCGGCCGCTTCGGGCGGCCCAACGTGCCGATCGAAGCGGAGACGATGGACAAGATCATGGCCAACCCGCGCACCAGGGAGCTGGCCGCCGAGCCGCCGATGGCCGAATTGTCCGAGCTGCGCCGCCGCATCGGCGCGGGGCTGTCGGACGAGGAATTCCTGCTCCGCGCGACGATGCCCGCGGGCCTGGTCGACGCGATGGCCGCCAAGGGCCCCGCGCCGCGCGAATACGACCCGAAGGTCAAACCGGTGATGGACT
This sequence comes from Croceibacterium sp., assembly GCA_039920725.1. Lineage (GTDB taxonomy): Bacteria > Pseudomonadota > Alphaproteobacteria > Sphingomonadales > Sphingomonadaceae > Croceibacterium_A. The sequence goes on from JBDSDC010000066.1 coordinate 4,324, forward strand.
TGCTCGGGGACCTGCTCGCCCGCACCGACCTGACGCGCGTGAGCGTCGAGAAGGCCGGGTTCAAGCTGCTGCTCGAGAGCGACGCGTGAGGCGGCCCAAAGGGTTGATGTTCGACCTCGACGGGACGCTGATCCTCAGCGACCGCAAGCTCGGCGGGTACACCGCGATTCCCGGCGCGGCCGAAGCGCTCGCCGAGCTCGACGCGCGCGGGGTACCGTGGATCGCGATGACCAACGGCAGCGCCTATTCCGCGCGCGTCCAGGCGCCGCGCCTGCGCGCGGTCGGCCTGCCGATCCCCGACGAGCGGCTGTTCACCCCCAACTCAGTCGCGGGCAAGGCGATGGTGGAGCGCGGCTACCAGCGCGTGCTGGTGCTCGGCACCGCCGGCGTGGCCGAAGCGCTCGCGGAAATGGGCGTGCCCTGCGTGCTGCCCGAGGACCCCGATGCGCATTCGGCTGACGCGGTCTATGTCGCGTGGCACCCCGAATGCACGATGCCGCACATCCACCTCGCGTGCGAGCGGGTGCTGGGCGGCGCGGCGCTGCTGACCGCCAGCGACGTGCCGTTCTTCGCCACCAAGGACGGGCGCAGCTTCGGCTATTCGTGCGCGATCAACGGCGCGGTGGCGCGGGTGACCGGCCGCGAGCCCGAGCCGTGCGGCAAGCCGAGCGCGCTGGCGCTGCAGCTGGTCGCCGAGCAACTGGGAATCGCGCGCGAGGACGTGGGCGTGGTCGGAGACGACGCGGGGGCCGAAATGCAGATGGCCCGCGCGGGCGGCGCCATCGGCATCGCGGTCGCCAGCGGCTCGACCAGCCGCGCGCAATGGGCCGCCCAGCCGCCCGAGCGGGCCCCGCACGTGGTCATAGGCAGCGTCGCCGATTTGCTGACGGACGGGGTTCTCGGCTAGACGCTTGCCAATGAAACTAGGCCGCCTCAATCACGTCGGCGTGGCCGTGCCCGAGATCGACGCGGGAATCGCCTTCTGGCGCGGCACGATGGGCGCGGCTGTCGTCACCGCGCCGTTCGACATGCCCGAGCAGGGCGTGCGGGTGTGCTTTGTCGAGACGCCGAACCACGGCACCCAGATCGAGCTGCTCGCGCCGCTCAGCGACACCTCGCCGATCGCCGCGTTCCTCCAGCGCAATCCGCAGGGCGGGCAGCACCACCTGGCATTCGAGGTGCCCGACATCGCCGCCGCGCGCGCCCAGTTCGAAGCCGCCGGCAAGCGCGTGCTCGGCCCCACCCGGATCGGCGCGCACGGCACCCCGGTGTTCTTCGTCCACCCCAAGGACATGGCCGGCACGCTGACCGAGATCATGGAAACGCCGACTCATGGCTGACCCGCCCGGCTGGCAGGTGCCCGAGGGCTTCACCGTCAAGCCGCTCTACACCGCCGAGGACTTGCCGGCCGAGGGGCCCGGCCTGCCCGGGCAGGCGCCGTTCACCCGCGGGCCCTACGCCAGCATGTACACCGGGCGGCCGTGGACGATCCGCCAGTACGCCGGGTTCTCGACCGCCGAGCAATCCAACGCGTTCTACCGCCGCAATCTCGCGGCCGGGCAGAAAGGCCTGTCGGTGGCGTTCGACCTGGCGACCCACCGGGGTTACGATTCCGATCACCCGCGCGTGGTGGGCGATGTCGGCAAGGCGGGGGTGGCGATCGACACGGTGCGCGACATGGAGATCCTGTTCGCCGGCATCCCGCTCGATCAAATGTCCGTCAGCATGACGATGAACGGCGCGGTGCTGCCGGTGCTGGCGTTCTATATCGTCGCCGCCGAGCGCCAGGGCGTGTCAGCCGCGCAGCTGACCGGGACCATCCAGAACGACATCCTCAAGGAGTTCATGGTCCGCAACACGTACATCTACCCGCCCGAGCCGAGCATGCGGATCGTAAGCGACATTATCGCCTGGTGCTCGGCGAACATGCCCAAGTTCAACTCGATCTCGATTTCGGGCTATCACATGCACGAGGCCGGGGCGACCGCGGTGCAGGAGCTCGCCTTCACGCTCGCCGACGGCAAGGAATACGCCGAGCGCGCGGTCGCCGCCGGGCTCGATCTCGACGCCTTCGCCCCGCGCCTGTCGTTCTTCTTCGGCATCGGCATGAACCTGTTCATGGAAGTCGCCAAGCTGCGCGCCGCGCGCACGCTGTGGTACCGGGTGATGGACGGGCTCGGCGCCCAGGACGAGCGCTCCAAGGTCTTGCGCACGCATTGCCAGACCAGCGGGGTGAGCCTGCAGGAGCAGGACCCGTACAACAACGTCATCCGCACCACGATTGAGGCGCTGGCGGCGGTGCTCGGGGGCACGCAAAGCCTCCACACCAACGCGCTCGACGAGGCGCTCGCGCTGCCGACCGACTTTTCCGCCCGCATCGCGCGCAACACTCAACTGGTGCTCGCCGAAGAAAGCGGCGTGACCAAAGTGGTCGATCCCTTGGGGGGCAGCTACTACGTAGAATCCCTTACCGCGACGCTAGTGGCCGAGGCCGAGGCGCTGATCGCCGAAGTCGAAGCGCTCGGCGGGATGACT
>JBDSDC010000067.1:0-3343 GCA_039920725.1 Croceibacterium sp.
GAGCGACGATACCCGCAAACCGGTTACCCGCCCCGCGACCCGCGTTGTGGAAGCGGGCCGGCGGCCCGAATGGACCGGCGCGGTGGTCAGCCCGCCGGTGTGGCGCGCGAGCACGCATCTCTATGCCGACAGCACCGACCTGGCGCGGGGGCGGCCCAACGAGGACGGGCAGTTCTACTACGGCCGCCGCGGCTCGCCGACGCAATGGGCGCTGGCCGAAGCGCTCACCGAGCTTGAGCCCGGCGCGCACGCGACGCTGCTCTATCCGAGCGGCGTGGCCGCGATTGCCGGCGCGTTGCTTGGGGTGCTCGAAAGCGGCGACGAGCTGCTGATGACCGACAACGCCTATGAGCCGAGCCGGGCGATGGCGAAGAACCTGCTCGCCCCGCTCGGGATCACGACCCGGTTCTTCGATCCGCTCGACAGCGCCGGTTTCGCCGCCCAATTCACCGCGCGCACCAAGGCAGTGCTGCTCGAAAGCCCCGGCAGCCTGACGCTGGAAGTGGGCGACGTGCCCGCGCTGGCCGCCATCGCCCGAGACAAGGGCGCGGTCAGCCTATGCGACAACACCTGGGCCAGCGCGCTCGGCTTCCCCGCGCTCGATCGCGGGTGCGACGTCGCGATCATGTCGCTGACCAAGCACGTCGGCGGCCATTCGGACCTGATGATGGGTTCGGTCGCCGCCGGCGAAGCGCTGTACACCCGGCTGCGGCTCAAAGCGCAGGCGCTCGGCGTGGTGGTCTCGCCCGACGACGCGGCGCTGGCCTTGCGCGGCCTGCGCACCCTGGCCGTGCGGCTCGAGCGTGAGACGGCAAGCGCGCTGACCATTGCGCGCTGGCTCGCCGCGCGGCCCGAAGTGGCCCACGTGCTGTGCCCGATGCTCCCCGGCGCACCGGGCCACGAGTTGTGGGCGCGCGATTTCACCGGTGGCTGCGGGCTGTTCAGCTTCGTGCTCGACGGTGGTTCGCCCGTCGGCCGCGCGCGCTTGATCGACGCGCTCGAGCTGTTCGGGATCGGCTATTCGTGGGGCGGGTTCGAAAGCCTGGTGATCCCGTTCGATCCGGCCCGCACCCGCTCGGCCACCGCCTGGCCGCCCGCCGGGTGGGAGCCGAAACACAAGCTGGGCGTGCGGCTGTCGATCGGGCTCGAGGACCCGGACGACCTGATCGCCGACCTCGAACACGGCTTCGCGGCGCTGGCGCTGGCATGAGCGGCGCCAGCTCCCTGCTGCACGACGTCGGCCCGAACAGCGACCTCGGACATGTGATCGGCACGCTCGACCGCTGGGGCTTTACCGTGGCGCACACCCGGTTCTCGGTCTGGACCGTGCTGGTCGCGGTGGTGATCGTAATCGGCGCGCTGGTGCTGGCGCGGCTGGCGGTCCGGCTGTCTCGCATCGTCCTGGGCAAGATGACCACGCTCGACGGTGCGCAGCGGGTCCTGGCGCAGAAGCTGGTCTCGCTGGCGATATGGACGTTCACGTGCCTGGTCGCGATCCAGCTCCTCGGCATCGACTTGACCGCGCTGGCGGTGTTCTCGGGCGCGTTCGGCCTGGCGCTCGGCTTCGGGCTGCAGAAGACGTTCGGCAACTTGCTCGCGGGGATCATCCTGCTGATGGACCGCTCGATCAAGCCGGGCGACGTGATCGCGGTCAACGACGGCAAGAACAGCGCGGTGGGCCAGGTCAAGAAGATCGGCATCCGCGCGGTCTCGGTGACCACGCGGGACAAGAAGGAATTTCTGATCCCGAACGAGAACCTGATGATCAATCAGGTCGAGAACTGGTCGTACAGCTCCAAGGATGTGCGCATCCGGATACCGGTGACCGTCGACACCAACACCGACCTCGACCTCGCCGAAAAACTGATGCTGCAGGCCGCGCGAGAAGCGCCGCGCGTGCTCGACAGCCCGCCGCCCGCCGTGTGGTTGATCGATTTCGCCGAGCGCGGCATCGTGTTTGAGATCCGGGTGTGGATCAACGATCCCGAGGAAGGGCTCGCGAGCGTCAAATCGGAAGTGCTCAAGCGCTTGTGGCAGCTGTTCCAGGCGCACGGCGTCAAGCTGCCCAACCCCTCGCAAAACGATCTCTCGCTGCGCGATACGCCCGAGCTGCGCGCGTTGATCGCCGCGATCCGCAACGAAGGGCCGGCCTGCTAAAGCTGCCCTAACCCCCACCCAACCCATTGTGGCTGGCGAAACCCGGTCCGCATCGCCATCTCCCCTCGCATGGCGACAATCGGCACCGTTTACCTGGTCGGCGCGGGCCCTGGCGGGGCGGACCTGCTGACGCTGCGCGCCGCGCGGCTGCTCGGCGCGGCCGGGCTGATCGTGCATGACGGGCTGGTCGATCCCGCGATTCTGGCGCTGGCGCCTCCGGGGGCCGAATTCGTCTCAGTCGCCAAGAGCCGCGCCCGCCACACGCTGCCGCAAGCCGAAATCGAGGCGCTGCTGGTGCGCGAAGCGCTAGCCGGGCGCGATGTCGTCCGCCTCACGGGCGGCGCTCCGTTCGTGTTCGGTCGCGGCGGCGAGGAAGCCGAAGCCTGCCGCGCCGCCGGCGTGCCAGTGGAGATTGTCCCCGGTGTGAGCGCCGCCAACGGCGCCGCGGCGGCCGCGCAGATTCCCTTGACCCACCGCGACCACGCCAGCGTGGTCAGCTTCGTGGCCGGCCAGTGCAAAGGCCTCAGCGAACAGGATTGGTCGGGGCTCGCCGGCAAGGGCCGCACGCTGGTGATCTACATGGGCGTCAAGACCGCGCCGCAGATCGCCGAGAAGCTGATGGCGGACGGTCTCGCTCCCGACATGCCGCTCGCGGTGATCGAAAACGCCGCGCGGCCGCACATGCGCGTGCTGCGCGGCCCGCTGGCCGCTTTGCCCGAGCTGGTCGAGAGCCAGCGCGTCAAGAGCCCGGCGCTGATCGTGATCGGCGACGTCACGCGGGAGGGCAACACGGCCCTCGCGCGCATCGTCCAGGGAGCCGCAGCGTGAAGATCATCACCGGCAACGACCTCAAGACCGGGTCCGTGATCTGGTGGACCGGCAACGGCTGGTCGCTCCATGTCGAGGACGCCGCCGACGTCGATGACGACGGCGAGCAGATCCTCGCGGTCGAGGACGCGGCCTGCCGGGTCAACGGCGGCTACGTGATCGACGCGGCGATCGATGGCGCAGGGGTGCGTCCGGCGCATATCAAGGACCGCGTGCGCGCCTATGGCCCGACGGTCCGCCCCGACCTGACCCTCAAGCCCGCCGACCCCCATGCCGGAACCTGGGTGATCTGATGTACAAATATGACAAGTATGACCAGGCGATGGTCGACGCGCGCGTCGAGGAATTCCGCGACCAG
>JBDSDC010000068.1:0-31108 GCA_039920725.1 Croceibacterium sp.
CTGGAGCGAAGTGCCCGGCCTGCTCGAGCATGCCCCGGCGGCGGAAGTCTCGGTCCTCCATGGCCCGCTGAGCCGGGCCGAGGCCGACTACGCCATCGCCGCCGGCGTGCGCCCGGTGATCAACAGCGTTCGCCAGGCGGTGCTGTGGCACGAGGCGGGCGGCGGCGCGTGCGACCTGATGGTCGATACCGGGATCAACCGCCTCGGCGTGCCGCCCGCGGCGCTGGCCGATCCGGCGATCGCGCGGCTGCAGGTCGACACGCTGATGTCGCATCTCGCCTCGGCCGACGAGGACGTGCCGCAGAACGAGCGCCAACGGGCCTTGTTCGCAGACATCGCCGGGCAGATTCCGGCCCGGCGGCGGAGCCTGGCCAACAGTGCCGGGATTGCGCTTGGCCCGGCTTATGCGTTCGACCTCACCCGGCCCGGCCTGGCGCTCTACGGCGGTGTTCCGCGGCCCGAGCTGGCGGGCGTCATCCGCCAGGTCGCCCATCCCCAGGCGGCGGTGCTGCAGCTGCGCGATCTCTCGCCCGGCGATAGTGTGGGCTACAACGCGGTGTTCACCGCTGACCGAAAGCTGCGCGCGGCGACCGTGTCGCTGGGATACGCCGACGGGTTTCTGCGCGGCTGGACCGGCAAGGGCGCGTTGCGCTTCGGCGGGGCGATGCTCCCCTTGCTCGGCCAAGTGTCGATGGACATGGTCGTTGTCGACGCCAATGCTGCACCCGCGTTGCACGAAGGCGACTGGCTCGACGTGCCCTATAGCCTGCCGGAAGCTGCGGCTCGATCCGGCCTGTCCCAATATGAGCTGCTGACATTGCTGGGGAGGCGCTTTGGCCGCAGCAACTGATGTTTGTTGCAGCGCACATAGTGCAAGTGCTAAGCTGGGCCATCCGACATCAGGAGTGGGCGATGGCGAGTGAAGCACCGGTCGGCAACGATCCCATCATCATCAAGAAATACGCCAACCGCCGTCTCTACAATACCCAGTCTTCCAGTTACATCACGCTCGACGATCTGGCGCGGATGACGCGCGACGGGGTCGATTTCCAGGTCCTCGACGCCAAGACCGGCGCTGACATCACCCACGCGATCCTGACCCAGATCATCATGGATGAAGAATCTCACGGCGAGCAGATGCTGCCGATCAGCTTTCTGCGCCAGCTGATCTCGATGTACGGCAACTCGCTGCAGACGCTGATGCCGCACTACCTCGAGGCGTCGATGGACAATTTCCGCGCCAACCAGCGCAAGATGCAGGAAACCTGGAGCGCGAGCATGAGCCCCGACGCGCTGGCCAAGATGGCCGAAAGCAACATGTCGATGTTCAAGGCCGCGGCGAGCGCGTTCATGCCCGGCGGCAAGACTTTCGCCCCCTCGCCGGTCCAGGCTCAGCCGGCGCCGCCCTCGGCCAAGGATGACCTCGAGGCTTTGCGTGAACAGCTCGCGGCGATGCAAAAGCGGCTCGACGCGCTGGGCGAATAGCCTTCCGCGAACCGTTGGGTTAGGGGCGGCGCTCGCTCGTTGCTTCAGGTAGCTTTGTCATGTCCGCCATCCGCCACGCCCTGACCATCACGCGCGAGGACGATTTCGCGCAGTGGTACCAGGAAGTCATCGCCGCCGCCGACATGGCCGAGGAATCGGGCGTCCGCGGGTGCATGGTGATCAAGCCGTGGGGCTACGGCATCTGGGAGCGGATGCAGCGCCTGCTCGACGCGCGGATCAAGGCCGCGGGCGTGCAGAACGCCTATTTCCCGCTGTTCATCCCATTGAGCAATTTCGTGCGCGAGGCGGCGCACGTCGAGGGCTTCGCCAAGGAAATGGCGGTCGTCACGCATCACCGGCTGATCTCGGACGGCAAAGGCGGGCTGATCCCCGACCCCGCGGCCAAGCTCGAAGAGCCGCTGATCGTGCGCCCGACGTCGGAAACGATCATCGGCGATGCGATGAGCCGGTGGATCCAGAGCTGGCGCGACTTGCCGCTGCTTCTCAACCAGTGGGCCAACGTCGTCCGGTGGGAAATGCGCACCCGGATGTTCCTGCGCACCACCGAGTTCCTGTGGCAGGAAGGCCATACCGCGCACGGCAGCCGCGAGGACGCGCTGCGCGAGACGATGCGCGCGCTCGAGATGTATCGCTCGTTTGCCGAAGAGGACTTGTCGCTGCCGGTGATCGCCGGCGAGAAGCCCGAGAGCGAGCGGTTTCCCGGCGCGGTCGGCACCTGGTCGATCGAGGCGATGATGCAGGACGGCAAGGCCTTGCAGGCCGGGACGTCGCATTACCTCGGGACCAGCTTTGCCGAGGCAGCGAGCATCCGCTTCCAGGACCGTGAGGGCGGGCAGCAACTGGCGCACACCACCAGCTGGGGCGTGTCGACGCGCATGGTCGGCGCGCTGATCATGGCGCACGGCGACGACGACGGTCTGCGCGTACCGCCCGCGATCGCGCCGTTCCAGGTGGTGATCCTGCCGATGCTGCGCGACGGCGACGGCGATGCCGTGTTGCTCGAATATTGCGAGGACTTGCGCGCCCAACTCGCCGCCGGACAAGCCCTGGGTGAGCCGGTTCGGGTGCTGCTCGACAAGCGGCCCGGCAAAGCCGCGCAGAAACGGTGGGACTGGGTGCGCAAGGGCGTCCCGCTGGTCCTCGAAGTCGGCCCGCGCGATGCCGAGGCGGGCCAGGTCAGCGTGCTGCGCCGCCACCGACTGTGGCGCGAAGACGGCAAGCCTGACTTTCACGCGCTCGACAAAGCGCAATTCGCGGCCGCGGCCGCCGCCGAGCTCGAATGCATTCAGCGCGAGCTGTTCGAAGAAGCGAGCCGCCGCCGGGACGCGAACCGGGTGAGCCTTGGCAGCTTCGACGAGCTGGCGGCCTACTTTGCCGAGGACAAGCGCTATCCGGGCTGGGCCGAAGTCCAGTGGTCGAGGCCGAGCGGCGCCGCGCTCGACGCGGTCGAGACACGGCTCAAGGCGCTCAAGCTGACCTTCCGCAACGTGCCATTGGACGCCGCCCCCGCCGACAGCGCTTGCCTGTTCACCGGCGATCCGGCGGTCGAACGGATCCTGGTGGCGCGGTCTTACTAAGAATTCCTCCCCCGGTGGGAGAGGATTACCGATCCAGCGCCATTTCCGCCCGGTAGGCGCCAAGACTGATGTCGCGGCCGAGGAAATCGCGCACCAGCTGCGCCGCGGGCTTGGTCCCGCCCGGCTCGAGCACCGCCTTACGGTAAGCCGCTGCGGTCGCCGGGTTGGTCAGCCCTTCCTTCTGGAAGCGGGTGAACATGTCGTCGGCGATCACCTTGGACCAGCGGTAGGTGTAATAGATCGCCGAATAGCCGTTGAGGTGGGTGAACGCGTCCTGGAACTGGACCCATTCGGGCGCCGGCACGACCGCGTATTGGTCGCGCCATTTCCGGGTCGCCACGCCAAAGTCCGCCGGGATCGGGCTCTGGTGGAACTGCAGCGAGATATTGGCATAGCCCAGCTGGGTCATGTCGCCCATGCCGAGGTTGAAGTAGCGGGCCTTGTTCATCCGCTCGACCAGGTCGCGCGGTATCGTCTGGCCGTCTTTGTTGACCGCGAACTTGGCCAGGGTGTCGTAATCGTAAACCCAGTTTTCGAGCATTTGCGACGGGGCTTCGACAAAATCCCATTCGGTCGCCACGCCCGATTGGCCGAGCCACCTTGTGTGTCCGCCGAACATCCCGTGGAGCATGTGGCCGTATTCGTGGAGGAAGGTGGTGACCTGGCTGTGTTCCATCAGCCCGGTGGAATGGTCGCCGGACGGCAGGTTCATCACCAGCGCCGCGACCGGCGGCTCGTCGCCCACGCCGGGGCGCAGCGGGATCATGTTGGCGTGGCTGTATTTGCCCGGCCGCGGGTGCGAATCGAAGTAGAATCGCCCGATCACCTTGCCGTCCCTGACCATCTCGTAAGTCTCGACCAGCGGATCCCACTTGGGCGTGGTCCACGGCCGGATATCGACCGCGAACATGTCTTCGGTCAGCTTGAGGATCCCGTCACGCACGTTGTTATAGGCGAAGTACTGGCGCGCCTGTTGCGGATCGTAGTTGTAGTACTTCTGCTGGACTTTGGGGGCGAGCCAGCCGGTCTGCCAGAACTCGATGTGGTCGGCCCCAGGCCGCAGTTCCTTCAGCACCGCGAGGTTCTTGGCGTAGTCGCGCTGCGCCGCGGCGCGCGCGGCGGCCGCCATGTCGGCGATCAGCTGTTCGACCTTGGCGGGGCTGTCGACCATCTTGTCCTCGAGGATCAGTGTCGCATAATTGGGCCGGCCAAGGATCGCCGCCAGTTCCTGGCGCAGCGTGAACATCTGCTTCAGCACCGCGTCGTTGGCCGGCCAGGCGCGCCGGTTGTAGACTTCGGCCAGGCGCCGCCGCAGCGGGTCGCTCTCGGCATAGGTCATCACCGGCTGATAATCGGGGGTGTCGGTCGAAATCTCGATCAGCCCGTCGGCGCCCGGCTTGTGCGCGGCCAAGAAGTCGGCCGGCAGCCCGACCAGTTCCGCGGGCGCGGCCTTGATGACCTTGCGGCCGTTGGCGATGTTGTCCTCGAACGCGGTGCCGAGCTTGGCCAGTTCCTCGTTGATCGCCTGGACGCGGGTGCGCTTGGCGGCGGTGAGCGCCACGCCCGACCGTTCGAAGCTCTGCAACGTGCGGGTCAGGTAAAGCCGCGTGGCGGCATCGGCCTTGGCGGCCTTGATCGCCTTCAGCCGGTTGTAGATCGGCCGCGACAAGCTGAGCTTGCTCCCCAGTGTTGCCAGGCGGACCTGACAATCGGCCCCGGCATCGCGCCGCGGCTGATCGGCCATGACCTGCTGGTAAAGCGAGAATTCGCCGCTGCCCGCGCCGAGCAGCCCGTTGATCTCGTCGTAAGGCGTCAGGGTGCGAGCAAGCGTCGCGGCGCCTTTCTGGCGTTCGAGCGCGGCGCGGCGCTTCTCGATTTCGGCGATGTACGTGTCGCACTTGCGGTTGATCGAGGCCGCGTCGGCCGCGGTCGCATCGATCGGGCCTGTCGTGGAGAGGATGCCGGTCGCTTGCGCTTGACCGGAAGAAAGCGCGGATGCCGCCAGCAGCCCGCCCGCAATCAGCTTGTTCATATTGTATCCCGTAAAACCAGTTTAGATCGCCGCTCCCTAAGCAAGCGGGCGCATTCCCGCCAGTGAATTGCAATTCGCTCAGGCGCACACCATAGCCGACCAATGCCATCCAAACCCAGCCGCGAAGCCGGCTTGCCGAGCCGCGAGCAGGTGCTCGAATTCATCCAGACTTCCGCGACCCCGGCGGGCAAGCGCGAGATCGCGCGCGAGTTCGGGCTCAAGGGCCAGGAGAAGATCGCGCTCAAGCGTCTGCTCAAGGACATGGCCGAAGAAGGGCTGATCGACGGGCAGAAGAGCGCGTTCCACAAGCTCGGCGGGGTGCCCAAGGTGACCGTGCTGCGGGTGGTCGACATCGAGGATGGCCAGGCCATCGCCATTCCCGACAGCTGGCAACCTGACGACGCGGTGCCGCCCCCGCGCCTGCGCCTGATCGAGAGCAAGAAGATCGCGGCGCTGAAAGTCGGCGACCGGGTCTTGTCGCGCACAGAAGAAACCGGCGGCGGGTGGACTGCGCATCCGATGAAGACGCTCGCCTCGGCTGGCGAAAGCCTGCTCGGGGTGGTCGAGATCGACGGCTCGGGCAAGGGCTGGCTGGCCCCGGTCGACAAGCGGGTCCGTAACTCCACCCCGATCGCGGATCTTGGGGGCGCGACGAGCGGCCAGCTGGTCCTCGCCGCGCCGGCGGGAAAATCGCCGCGCGCCGGGGTCAAGGTAATCGAAGTGCTGGGCGATCCGCTGGCGCCGCGCGCGTTCAGCCTGATCGCGATCCACAAGTACGGCATCCCCAATGTATTCGGCGCCGAAACGCTGGCCGAGGCCGAGCTTGCCGCCAGGCTCCCGCTCAGCGAAGAGCGGCGCGAGGACTTGCGCCATCTGCCGATCGTGGCGATCGACCCCGCCGACGCGCGCGACCACGACGATGCGATCTGGGCCGAGGCGGACGGCGCGGGCGGATTCCGCGCGCTGGTCGCCATCGCCGACGTTAGCTTCTATGTCCGCCCCGGCGGCGCGCTCGACCGCGATGCACGAAAGCGCGGCAACTCGGTCTATTTCCCCGACCGGGTGGTGCCGATGCTGCCCGAGATCTTGAGCGCCGAGGTATGCTCGCTCAAGGCCGGCGAGGACCGCGCGGCGATGGCCTGCCATTTGCGGATCGACGCCGCGGGCCGCGTCACCGAGTGGCGCTTCTCGCGCGCGCTGGTGCAGATCGCCGAAGTTGTCGCTTACGAGGACGCGCAGGCGCGGATCGACGCGGGCGAATCCGAGGGCCCGCTGCCGCCGCTGTGGGCCGCGTGGCGCGCGCTCGCCGCGGCGCGGGCGGCGCGCGATCCGCTCGAGCTCGAGCTACCCGAGCGGCGCGTGATGCTCGACGAGCAGGGCCGCATCGCCGAGATCGCGCTGCGCGAGCGGCTCGATGCACACCGGGTGGTCGAGGATTTCATGATCGCGGCCAACGTCGCCGCCGCCAAGGCGCTCGAGAGCAAGACCAGCCCGGTGGTCTACCGCGTGCACGAGCCGCCGACGCGCGAGAAGCTGGTGGCGCTGCGCGACTATTTCGATTCGATCGGCAAGAAGCTCGCGCTCGGCCAGGTCATCACCCCCGGGCTGTTCAACCGCATGCTCAAGGATATCGCCGACCCGAACGAAAAGGCGCTGGTGATGGAGGCGGTCCTGCGCAGCCAGACGCAGGCCTATTACGGCCCGCGCAACGCCGGGCATTTCGGGCTCTCGCTCGGCAGCTACGCGCACTTCACCTCGCCGATCCGCCGCTATGCCGACTTGCTGGTGCACCGCGCGCTGGTCGATGCATTCGGGTTCGAGCAGCCCGCGCCCGCGGGCAAGCTGCCGCCCAGAAGCGGGCTGTCGCCGCAGGACCGGGATGATCTTGGCAAGGTCACCGATGCGATCAGCCTGACCGAGCGGCGCGCGATGGAGGCCGAGCGCGACACCATCGACCGGTACGTCGCCGCGTGGCTATCGGGCCGCGTGGGCGAGACCTTTCCGACGCGCATCACCGGGGTGCTGAAATTCGGCTTCTTCGCGACCATCGTCGGGCTCGGCGGCGACGGGCTGGTGCCGGTATCTTCGCTCGGCCGCGAATACTTCCGCTACGAGGAAGCCGCGCGCGCGCTGGTGGGCGAGCATAGCGGGACCGAATACCGCGTCGGCGATACGCTCGAGCTGCGCCTGGCCGAAGCCAATCCGCTGACCGGCGCGCTCAAGTTCGCGGTGCCGGACGGCGACGGCCAGGCGATCGAGCCGCGGGGATCACGCCCGCCGGAAAAGCCCAGGCGTGCGGGCAAGTTCACCGAAGGCACTCGCGGCCGGCCCGCCAACATCCGCCACCAGGGCCGCGGGCGGAAGTAACATCCTCCCCGGTACGAGGAGGATCAGCTCAGCCGTTCGATCTCTTCGTTGCTCAGGCCGCCGGGGACCACGAACAGCGGGCACGGCAGCGCGCCCGCACAAGCCGAGAAGTGGCTCACCAGCGGGCCGGGATTGCCCTCCGCCGCGGCGCCGAGGACCAGCGCGGCAACTTCCGGGTGTTCTTTCAGGTAGTCGCCGATGACCGTCTTGCCGTCGCCCACGCGGACGGTGATCTGCGGCATCTGCCCGCTTTCGGCCATCAGTTCCCCCGCCGCGCTGTTGGCGAGCACTTCGGCGCGGTCGCGGGCTTCTTCCTCGATCGTCGCCTGGACCCCGCCGAAGGCGCTGAACGCCTGCCGGGGGACCAGCGCCACGATGTGCACGGCGCCCCCGGTATCGTGCGCCCGGCGGGCGGCGAAGCGCAGCGCGCTGTGCGCTTCCTGGCTCTCGTCGATGATCACCAGATAGACCCGCATCTTGCCGTCTCCCCCGTGCGCGATATCGGGCCAACGCACCGCCCGCGCAAGAACCTTGCCCAAGGCGCTTGATAGGCCCGCGCAAATTGGTCACAGACAGGGCCAACACGCCTGTGAGAGGATAGAGCGTCCCGCCATGCCGATCGCCATCAAGATGCCCGCGCTGTCCCCGACCATGGAGGAGGGCACCCTCACCAAATGGCTGGTGAAAGTGGGCGACAAGATCAGCTCGGGCGACATCATGGCCGAGATCGAGACCGACAAGGCGACGATGGAATTCGAAGCGGTCGACGAAGGCACGATCGCCGCGATCGAAGTCGCCGAGGGCACCGAGGGGGTGAAAGTCGGCACCGTGATCGCCACGCTGGCCGAAGAGGGCGAGGACGTGGCGAGCGCGAAGGGCGCGGGCGGAGTCCCCGCGGAGGCGGGGGCCTCAGGCGGTGAAGCGCCGGTACCCGCCAAGCCGACCGAGGCCCCCGCCTCCGCGGGGGCGCAGCCCAGCGCGGCACCTGCGCAAACACCCGCACCGGCCATGGCCAAGGCTGCCCCCGGTGCGCGGGTGTTCGCTTCGCCGCTCGCCCGGCGCATCGCCGCGGACAAGGGCGTCGACTTGTCGGGCGTGACCGGGAGCGGGCCAAATGGCCGCATCGTCAGGGCCGACATCGAGGGCGCTAAGCCCGCCTCCGCTCGTGCTGAGGCTGTCGAAGCGCGCGCGCCAACGCCCGCACCAGCCGGAGCGCAAGACTTCGGCATCCCCCACGTGGAGGAAAAGCTCAGCGGGATGCGCAAGACGATCGCGCGCCGGCTGTCCGAATCGAAACAGACCGTGCCGCACATCTACCTCACGGTCGATATTCGGCTCGATGCGCTGCTCAAGCTGCGCGGAGAACTCAACGCGGCGCTCGAGAGCCGCGGGGTCAAGCTGTCGGTCAACGACATGCTGATCAAGGCGCTCGCCCAGGCGCTGCTCGCGGTGCCCGCGTGCAACGTCCAGTTCGCCGGCGACAAGCTGCTCAAGTTCACCCGCGCCGACATCGCGGTGGCGGTGTCGATCGAGGGCGGGCTGATCACGCCCATCGTCGCCGATGCGGCGGGCAAGACCATCAGTGCGATCAGCACCGAGATGAAGGACCTCGCCGCCCGTGCCCGCGAGGGCAAGCTGGCGCCCGCCGAGTACCAGGGCGGCACCGCCAGCCTCAGCAACATGGGCATGTACGGGATCAAGCAGTTCGAGGCGATCATCAACCCGCCCCAGGCGATGATCATGGCGATCGGCGCGGGCGAGAAGCGGCCCTACGTGGTCGACGATGCGCTGCAGATCGCCACCGTTATGAGCGCCACAGGCAGCTTCGACCACCGCGCCATCGACGGCGCCGACGGCGCGCAGCTGATGAAGGTGTTCAAGGAACTGTGCGAGAAGCCGCTGGGGCTGGTGGCTTGAGGCGAAACCGTTTTCCTACACGCCATCGTTCTGTGAAAGTCTTTCAATGGACCGCCCAATCAACTTCTGCAGTGCCGCGGCCAACCGTGCGTCGAGCCGTGCCAGGGCAGCCGGCCAGCGCGCGGGGGAGGGGTGGAATCGACAGGGACGTGGCGTGAACTTCGTGAACTTCCGCTCCCACTCCGCATGACCGAGCACCGCGATCCCGCCATCCGCGTCGTCGCCATGCCGGCCGACGCCAATGCTTATGGCGACATCTTTGGCGGGTGGTTGATGAGCCTGATGGACAATGGCGCGGGCCTCGCCGCCGCGCGCCGATCCAAAGGGCGGGCGGTGACCGTGGCGTTGGACGGGATGCAGTTCCACCATCCGGTCAGCGTCGGCGACGAAGTCTCGGTCTATGCCGAGATCGAAAAAGTCGGCCGCACCAGCCTGGTGATCGCGGTCGAAGCCTGGCGCCGCCACCGCAGCGAGGAACAATCGATCAAGGTGACCGAAGCCAAGTTCACCTTCGTCGCGATTGACGAAAACCACCGCCCGCGCCCGGTGGATGGGTAGGAGAACGTGCTGCGCCAGCCCCCTCTCCCCAACCCCTCTCCCGCAAGGGGAGAGAGGCTTAGCGTCGAGACAATCCCCCCGGTCTCCTCTCCCCTCGCGGGAGAGGAAGGGGCCCGCGCCGCAGGCGTGGGAAGGAGAGGGGGCAAAGGAGCACATTATGGCTGAGCAATACGACGTCATCGTCCTTGGATCGGGGCCCGGCGGGTATGTCGCGGCGATCCGCTGTGCGCAGCTCGGGCTGAAGACCGCGATCGTCGAGCGCGAGCTGCTGGGGGGCATCTGCCTCAACTGGGGCTGCATCCCGACGAAGGCGCTGCTGCGGTCGGCGGAAATCTTCCATTACATGCAGCACGCCAAGGATTTTGGTTTGGCGGCCAAGGAGATAACGGCCGATCTTGACGCGGTGGTGAAGCGCAGCCGGGGTGTCGCCAAGCAATTGAACCAGGGCGTCACGCACCTGATGAAGAAGAACAAGATCGCGGTGCACATGGGCACGGGCACGCTGTCCGGTCCGACCAGCCTCACGGTGAAGGGCGAGAAGGGCGAAGAGCAACTCACCGCCAAGCATGTGATCGTCGCCACCGGCGCGCGGGCGCGCGACCTGCCGTTCGCGCCTGCTGACGGCAAGCGGGTGTGGACTTATCGCACCGCAATGACCCCGCCCGAGTTGCCGAGCAAGCTGCTGGTTATCGGCAGCGGCGCGATCGGGATCGAGTTCGCCAGTTTCTACAACGACATGGGCGCCGAAGTTACCGTGGTCGAGATGCTCGACCGGGTGGTCCCGGTGGAAGATGCCGACGTCTCGGCGTTCCTCGAAAAGTCGCTGACCAAGCAGGGCATGACGATCATGACCGGGGCGGGGGTGAGCGAGCTCAAGGTCGCGGCCAGCGGCGCAACTGCGCAGATCAAGGGTAAGGATGGCAAGAACGCCAGCATCGAATTCAGCCACGTGATCGTCGCCGTCGGCATCGTCCCCAACACCGAGGACCTCGGGCTGGAGAAAGCCGGGGCCAAGCTCGACCGCGGGTTTATTCAGATCGACCCTTACGGCCGTACCGCTGCCAAGGGGCTGTGGGCGATCGGCGACTGCACCCCGGGCCCATGGCTGGCACACAAGGCCAGCCACGAAGGCGTCACCGCCGCCGAGGCGATCGCGCAGGAACTGGGCAACAAGGAGGTTCACCCGCATCCGCTCGACCGCAACGCTATCCCCGGGTGCACGTATTGCCGCCCGCAGATCGCCAGCGTCGGGCTGACCGAGGCCAAGGCCAAGGACGCGGGCTACACCGTCAAGGCGGGCACCTTCCCGTTCATCGGCAACGGCAAGGCGATCGCGCTGGGCGAGCCCGAGGGCTTCATCAAGACGGTGTTCGACGCCAAGACCGGCGAGCTGCTGGGCGCGCATATGATCGGCGCCGAAGTGACCGAACTGATCCAGGGCTACACCGTCGGCAAAGTGCTCGAGACGACCGAGGCGGAGTTGATCCAGACCGTGTTCCCGCACCCGACGCTAAGCGAGATGATGCACGAATCGGTGCTCGCCGCATATGGCCGCGTGCTCCACATGTGATCCGCTAAACCGTTCGTCGCAAACGGCTTTTGTCGTGGAACCGGCCCCATGCAGGCGCGTTGAGGGGGTGAGGAGCGGCGCCATGGAATACGAGATCCGCGACGAGGAAGCGCTGTTCGACGCGAGCACCAACCCGAGCCTGCTGCATGACCGATCGGGCCGCGGTGCGTCCCGGACAGGGCCGCGCAAGGCCCAGGAGGAGCGCAGCAAGCGTCCGACCCGGCGCGCGGAAACGATTCCCGAGGAAGAGCTCGAAACCCAGATGGGTTGAAGCGCTGGCGGACAGGGTGGGATTCGAACCCACGGTGAGCGTTAACCCACGGCGGTTTTCAAGACCGCTGCCTTAAACCACTCGGCCACCTGTCCGTGGGGCGGTCGGCTAGCGCGAGAACGCGGTGCTGTCACCCCGTGACTCGGCCGGGGCCTTGGGTTAGCTTTACCGAATAAGGCTTTGACCCAGTGAGGGCCAGGCAGGGAGAGCGAGCAGATGTCCTTAAAACCAATCGTCCTGGGCGCGATCGGCGCGCTAGCCGCGGTGACCATCGCCGGCCCGGCCGCGGCGCAGGAACTCTGCAGTCGCGAGCGGCTTAAGGAGGTCGCGGAGCAATACCGAGCCGCCCAGGCCAGCGGGTCGGTCATCATGAATATGAGGCCGATGGGCGAGTGGGTGAATTACTTCGAGAACTATGAACTGTCCTCGATGACCTTCGGCGGTGTGATCGCGAGCCCTCAGAAGGTCGACTGGGACCGTTCGTTCTATGACACCGTGGCCTGCCAGGTTTACGTTGAGAGCATCATCACCGATCCAAAGCATCCCTATGTGCTGGCAACGATGATCAGGGGTACCGGCTCGCCGGGTTCCCCTGCTGGCACCATCAGCGGCTTTGACGTGATCGTGACCGACAAAGACGACTGGTTGTTCGATGCCGGCAAGACGCTTTACTATGCCCGGCGCGAAGACTGGAGCGACATTCCCGAGGCCCGGCGCAACACCCGCGACCAGCTCAAGGCCGCCGCCGACGCCTACCTCGATTCGTTCAAGGACAAGACCGTGCAAGTGCCGTGGGGCACGCCGTGCACCCGGCTCGAAGGCAGCGCCTACACCGGCAAGGGGCTGGCGACCGACAGTTGCAACGTCGGCGTGCCCAGCAATATCGACATGGCCGACCGGCGCTACGTGATCGACCCGGTGGCCGGATCGGTGGCGGTGTTCCTCAAGATGGGTCCCAACAAGCGGCCCGATGCGCACGTGTTCCGCATCGAGGACGGCAAGATCCGCTATGTCCACACGGTCACCAATTGCGGCACCCAGGTGAATTGCGGATTCGACCCGCTATCCGCGATGTTGGCCAAGAACCCCGCCTTCTACCCGAACCTGGATAGCGTGCCGGTGGTGACGCGGCCGCAGGAGTAGTCTGGGCGCGATTGCGCGGCGCTTGATCGAAAAAGACCGGCGGCGGGGGATTCCCTCGCCGCCCGCTCCGTGCCACTATCATCGCCAAGATGGTCGCGCGTCGTTTCCTGTTGGCCCTTGCTGCGGTAGCTCTGGTGCTCGGCCCCAGCAGCCCGGCCGTGCCCCAGGACAACGGGTTCGAATCGTACCTGGAGCAAGTTGCCGCCAAGGCGCGCGCGCAGGGCGTCAGCGAGGCGACGATCCAGAGCATGCTGGGCGATCTGACCCCGAACCAGCGGGTGATCGATTTCGACCGCGGCAACGTCGCGTCCGGCGGCAGCGTCGGCGGTTTTCCGTCGCTCGCGCCCTATTTGCGTGATCATAACACCGCCGCGCAGATCGCGCGCGGACGCCAAGTCTATGACCGGTTACGGCCGCTGGGCGCCGATATCGAGGCGCGCTACGGCGTCCCCGAAGCGATCGTCGTGGCGATCTGGGGCCACGAGAGCGGCTATGGCGCCAACCGGGGCAGCTTCGACCTCGCACGCTCGCTGGCGACGCTGGCGTGGGAAGGGCGGCGGCGCGCGCTGTTCGAAGGCGAGTTGATCGACGTGCTCAGGATCGCCGACTCCGGCGTCCCACGTTCCACGCTGGTCGGCAGCTGGGCCGGGGCGTTCGGCAACCCGCAGTTCCTGCCGAGCGTCTATTTGCGGCTCGCGGTCGACGCCGACCGCGACGGTGTGCGCAACATCTGGACCAGCGAGACCGATACGCTGCATTCGATCGCCAACTATTTCCGCGACGCGGGCTGGCGGCGCGGGCAACCGTGGGCTGTGCGCGCCTATGCGCCCAGCACCGTCGACCGCGCCGCGATCGCCGCACGAACCACGCCCCCGGTTTGCCCGCGGGTCCATTCGCGCTTCAGCCGGTGGATGACGGTGGGTGAATGGCGCCAGCGCGGGGTCACGCCGCAGGCGCCAATCGGCGATGACGTCATGGCGGCACTGTTCGAGCCTGACGGGCCGGAAGGCGCTAGCTACCTCCTGACGCAGAATTACCGGGTCATCCTCGGATATAACTGCTCGAATTACTACGCGATGAGCGTGGGGTTGCTTGCCGACGAGATCGCCCGATGAGTGCCGCGGGCAAGCTATTTTGCGTCCTCTCCGGGCCGTTCACGAACTGGGCAGAAGCCGAAGCCTCGCTCGCCAAGGTCGAGGCGGCGGGCTATAGCGACGCCCGAATCCAGACCCGCGGCTGACTGCGCCCTCCTGAGTTTGTCGGAGGCGCCGCCGCGCCCGCGGTGGGAGCCGGCTTGAAGTACTCGATCCTTGCCTTGGCCGGAGTTGCGGCCTTTGCCTTATCCGGTGATGCAGGGGCCACGGCCGCCCCCACGTCGCCGCCCATGGTCGCCACCGAACTCGCGCCCGTCCCCAGCGATGTTCCGGTAGCGTTGCTGGTCGATCTCTCGAGTGGGCAGACACTCTACTCGCGCGATCCCGACCGGCGCTTCGTCCCCGCCTCGGTCACCAAAGTGATGAGCGCCTACACCGCGTTCAAGCTGATCGGCGAAGGCAAGCTGTCGCCCGACACCCAGCTCGTCGTCAGTCAGGAGATCGACGACATGTGGTCGGGCGAGGGCTCCTCGATGTTCCTCAAGGCGGGCGACCGGGTCACGGTCGGCCAGCTGATCCTGGGCATTACGACCGTTTCGGGCAACGATGCGGCGGTCATGCTGGGGACATCCAGCACCGGTTCGCTAGACAAATGGCTGGCGCTGATGAACCGCAATGCTGCCGAGCTGGGCATGCGCAACACCCATTTCGGCACTCCCAACGGGTGGATGGACGATGGCCGGACTTACACCAGTGCGCGCGACCTGACGGTCCTCGCCGACGCGCTGATCACCCGGTATGGGGGCCTGTACCATCGGTACTTCGGCCATCGGCGGATGAGCTACAACAATATCGCCCAGGTCAACCATGACCCGGTCACCGGCATCGTCGACGGGGCCGACGGGATCAAGACCGGCTATACCCGCCAGGCTGGATATAATGTGCTCGGATCCGCGCAACGTGGCGCTCGCCGCCTTGTGGTTGTTGTCGCCGGGGCGCCGACTCCCACCGCGCGCAACCGCACCGCTCGCGACTTGCTGGAGTGGGGTTTCGCGGCGTTCCAGAGCCGTGAGTTGCTGCCCGGCGAAGCACCGGTGGGCCTTGCGCGGGTGCAAGACGGTTCGGCCCTCGAGGTCGGCCTGCGCACCGCCGTGCCGGTGCTGGCGAGCATGCCGCAAGGGCAGGCGCCTCGAACGCCGACATTGGAAGTGCGCTACCGTGGCCCGATCGAAGCACCGATAATGGCCGGGCAGCCCATTGCCACTTTGCACATCTCGATCCCAGGCCAGCAGCCGAACGAGATACCGCTGCTGGCTGCAGCCGCGGTCGCCAAGGCGAACTGGCTGCAGCGGCTGCGCAACGGCCTGTTCGGGCTGTTCGTATGACGCCCGGCCGCTTCATCGCGCTGGAAGGCGGGGAAGGGGCGGGCAAATCGACCCAGGCGCGGCTGCTGGCCGAGGCGTTGCGCGCGCGTGGGATGCAGGTGCTGCTGACGCGAGAGCCGGGCGGAACTCCGGGCGCCGAGGCCATTCGCGCGCTGCTGCTCCATCCGCCCGGTGACGGGTGGCCCGCGCCGGCCGAAGCGCTGCTGTTTGCCGCCGCGCGCGCCGATCACGTCGAACGCGCGATCCGGCCCGCGCTGGCCGCCGGGCAGTGGGTGGTGTGCGACCGCTTCGTCGATTCCTCGCGCGCCTATCAAGGCGGGGGAGGGGGCCTCGCCGACGCGGACGTGCTGGCGCTGCACCGGGTCGGCACGGGCGGCCTCCTGCCCGACCTGACGCTGCTGTTCGAGCTCGATCCGGCCACGGCGCAGGCGCGGCTTGCGGCCCGCGACGGCGCCGGTGACGACGTGATTGGCGGGCGGGGGACAGTTTATCACGGCGCAGTGGCCGCCACCTTCGCCGTGCTCGCAGAGCAGGAAGCCGAACGCTTCGCTCGGATCGATGGCAGCGGCGGCGAGCATGCGGTCCATGCCCGCGTGCTGGCGGCGCTGGACGCCCGGCTGTGACCCTCGCCGGACATGAACGGCCGTGGCGTGAATGGCGCCAGGCGCTCGCGGGCCCGCGCCTGCATCATGGCTGGATCCTTGCCGGCAAGCGCGGAGTGGGCAAAGCCGCTTTTGCGTTGGCCGCCGCGCGCGAACTGGTCGCTGAAACGGGTCTGCAGCAGCCTGCCGGGTATCACCCCGACATAATCGTGCTCGAGCCACTGCCCGCCAGTGCCGAGGATGAGCGCAAGCGCGACGAGGGCAAGCCGTTCCAGCTCAAGCGCAACATCTCGGTCGACCAGATTCGCGCGATGCAGCAGCGGCTGACTACACGGCCCACGCTTGGCAATCGCCGCGCGGTGATCATCGATCCCGCCGACGAGCTCGAAAAAGGCGCGGCCAACGCCCTGCTCAAGAGCCTGGAGGAGCCGCCCGCGGGGACTTTCTTCCTGCTCGTCGCGCACCGACTTGGGCGCCTCTTGCCGACGATCCGGTCGCGCTGCCGCGTGTTGCGGTTTCCCGATCTCGATAGCGCCGCGCTCGACGCGATCCTGGCCCGCGAAGCCCCCCAAGCCGATGCGACCACCCGCGCGGCCGCGATCGCCGCGGCCGGAGGCTCACCCGGCGCGGCGCTGGAATTCGTCGAGCTCGACCTAGCCAAGGTGCACGGCCTGATGGTGGCAATTGCCGAACGGGGCGATCCCGGGCTGGCGCTGCGCGGCAAGCTGTCGGAGGCGATGGGCGCGCGGCCTGACCGCAAGCGGCAACTGGCCGTGTTGGAACTGGCGCGCGCGGTGCTGGCCGAGCGCATGAACGCCACCGAGCGTCCGGGCATTCCCGCGCTGGCGCAAGCCCACAGCGACCTCGTGCGGCTGACGGCGCAGGCGCCGACCTACAACTACGACGCCGGGCTTCTGGTGATGGAAATCGGCGGGTTGCTTGCGTCCCTAGGCGTGCCTAGGGAACCGGCGCATGGCTGAGCCCTATTACCTCACCACCGCGATCCACTATCCCAACGGCCGGCCGCACATCGGCCATGCTTACGAGACGATCGCAGCCGACGTCCTCGCTCGCTTTCACCGGCTGCGGGGGCGCGAGGTGCGATTCCAGACAGGTACCGACGAGCACGGGATGAAGATGGCCCAAAAGGCGCGCGAATTGGGCCTCACCCCGCGCGCGCTGGCTGACGAAATGTCCGGACACTTCCAGGAATTGTTCGACAAACTTGATATCTCGTATGACCGCTTTTTCCGCACCAGCGAGGCTGAGCATCACCGCGCCAGCCAGGCGCTGTGGCAGGCGATGGAAGCCAGCGGCGACTTGTACTTGGGCCGCTACCAGGGGTGGTATTCGGTTCGCGATGAGGCCTATTACGACGAGAGCGAACTGACCGCGGGGGATGGGGCCGGGGAGGGGGAGGCCAAGCTCTCGCCCCAAGGAACCCCCGTTGAATGGACCGTCGAGGAAAGCTGGTTCTTCCGTCTGTCGCGTTATCAGGAGCCGCTGCTCGCGCTTTACCGCGACAACCCGGAGTTCGTACGCCCACAATCGCGGCTCAACGAAGTGCGCAGCTTCGTCGAGGGCGGGCTGCGCGATCTGTCGGTCAGCCGGACCAGCTTCGACTGGGGGGTCAAGGTCCCCGGCGCCGAGGATCACGTGATGTACGTGTGGGTCGATGCTCTGACCAATTACCTGACCGGACTGGGCTATCCGGACGACACCGCGGACTTCCGCAAGTTCTGGCCCGCCGACTTGCACCTGATCGGCAAGGACATCGTTCGCTTCCACGCGGTTTACTGGCCCGCGTTCCTGATGAGCGCCGGGC
This sequence comes from Croceibacterium sp., assembly GCA_039920725.1. Classification (GTDB taxonomy): domain Bacteria; phylum Pseudomonadota; class Alphaproteobacteria; order Sphingomonadales; family Sphingomonadaceae; genus Croceibacterium_A. The sequence goes on from JBDSDC010000068.1 coordinate 17,848, forward strand.
TCCCCCTGCCACGCGCGGTCTATGCGCACGGCTTCCTGCTCAACCGGGGGGTCAAGGAATCGAAGACGCTGGGCAATGTGACCGATCCGGGCGAACTGGCCGACCGCTACGGGGTCGATCCGCTACGCTATTTCCTGCTCCGCGAATTCACCTTCGGGCAGGACGGCGGGTGGTCGCCCGAGGCAATCGTCAGCCGCAACAACGCCGAGCTCGCCAACAGCTTCGGCAACCTGGCGCAGCGCACACTGTCGCAGATCTACAAAAATTGCGACGGGCACCTGCCGGCGATTTCAAGTCAGACCGCGGACGACGCGGCGCTATTCGCGCTGGTCGACCAGGCGACCACGGCCGATATGCCCGCGGCCTTCGAACAGCTCGCTTTCGCTCAGGCGCTCGAGCACTGGATGGTCGCGGTATTCGCCTGCAACGCCTATATCGACGCGCAAGCCCCATGGGCACTGCGCAAGACCGATACGGCGCGGATGGAGACGGTGCTGGCGACGCTCTACATCGTCATCGCCCAGTTGGCCGTCGCGGTCAGCCCGGTCATGCCCGGCTCGGCGCGTAAGTTGCTCACGGCGATGGGCGTCGCGGAAGACTTGCGCACGATCGAGGGCATCCGCTCGCACTGGTATTCGCCGCTGGCGCAGAGCGACTATCGGCTCGGTCAGCCCGTCGGCCTGTTCCCGCGCCTCGAACTGGCCGATGAGGCAGCCGCCTGATGCTGGTCGATAGCCACTGCCACCTGAACTACGAAGGGCTGGTCGAGGATCAGCCGGCGGTACTGGCGCGCGCGCGAGCGGCGGGGGTGGGGGCGTTCCTCAACATCTCGACCCGCCAGCGCGAATGGGCCGCGGTAGTCGCGACGGCGGAGCGTGAGCCCGACGTGTGGGCCAGCATCGGCATCCATCCGCACGAGGCCGACCAGCACGCCGACCTCGGCGCGGCGGCGCTGCTCGAGGCGGCGGACCATCCGCGGGTGATTGCGATCGGCGAAAGCGGGCTCGATTACTATTACGACAAGTCGGACCGGGCGGTGCAGCGCGACTTGTTCCGCACCCACATCGCGGTCTCGCGCGCGACCGGGCTGCCGCTGATCGTCCACACCCGCGACGCCGAGGACGATACGGCCGCGATCCTCGCGGAAGAAATGGCGCGAGGCGCGTTTCCCGCGCTGATCCACTGCTTCACCGCTTCGGCCGAATTCGGGCGCCGCGTGCTCGAACTTGGCCTGACGATCTCGCTCTCGGGGATCGTGACGTTCAAGAACGCGCGCGAGCTGCAAGACTTCGCTCGCCAGGTGCCCGACGAGCGCCTGCTGGTCGAAACCGACAGCCCGTTCCTGGCACCGGTCCCGCACCGTGGCCGGGCGTGCGAGCCGGCCTATGTCGCCGATACCGCGGCGTTCGTGGCCGAATTGCGCGGAACCACGGCGGACGCGCTGGCGCAGACGACCACCGCCAATTTCTATCGCCTGTTCGATAAGGCCGTCCGGTGAAGCTGATCATGCTCGGCTCCGGGACATCCACCGGCGTGCCGCGCATCGGCAACGACTGGGGGGATTGCGATCCAACCGAACCCAAGAACCGCCGCACCCGCGTTTCGATCGTGGTCGAAAGTGAGGCCGGCGCGCGGCTGCTGGTCGATACTTCGCCTGATTTGCGCCAGCAGCTCCTGAACCAGGGCATCGAGGCGGTCGACGCGGTGTTCTGGACCCACGACCATGCCGATCATTGTCACGGTATCGACGACCTTCGACCGATGCGGTTTTCGCGCACGTCGCCGATTCCCGGATTTGCCTCGGCGGAAACCGCACGCCGGCTCAGCCTGCGGTTCAGTTATGCCTTCTCCGGCCGCTACGGCTATCCGACGATCATCCAGCTCGAATCGCTCGAACTGCTGCGCATCCACCAGGGGTTTGGGGTGAGCTCGGTCGAGATGCCGCATGGCCCGAGCCGGAGCACCGGTTATAGGTTTGAGACTGACGGCAAATCTATCGCTTATGCCACTGATTTCAGCGAGATCACCGACGATATGCTCGCGCTGTTTGAAGGTGTGGACGTTCTCGTGTGCGATTGCCTGCGCCGCGAACCTCACCCGACGCACGCCAGCCTGGCGATGGCGCTGGACCTCAGCCAACGAGCACAAGTGCGCCTGACGGTGCTGACGCATCTCGACAAGAGCTTGGACTTCGCCGCGCTGTCAGCCGAGCTGCCGGACGGTGTTCGGGTCGGGTACGACGGCCTGGTGCTTGAGGCATGATCGCGTGGGACACGCCGACATTCGCGATCCTGTCGATCGGCTGCCTCGTGCTGGCGTTGGTCGGTTATCGGCATCAGCGCGCTGGTTGGAAGAAAACTCTAATTCTCGCTGGGGCATGGATCGCGATCATCGCGGTCGTGGCGGGCGTGTTCGCCGCGATCAGGCCGTGAGAGGGCTAACTGACCCCCTCTATAATTTAACATAATACATATTATCATCCTTAGATGTCTCAGTCGCTAGAGCGCCTCCTCGCCGTCATGGCCACCCTTCGCGACCCGCAGCGCGGTTGCGAGTGGGATCGCGCGCAGCGCTTCGAGACCATCGTCCCGCACACGATCGAGGAAGCCTACGAAGTTGCGGACGCGGTCGCGCGCGGCGATCCTGCTGACATCCGCGACGAGCTCGGAGACCTCCTGTTTCAGGTCGTGTTTCAGGCGCGGATTGCCGAGGAAGCCGGCTTGTTCGATTTCGCTGCCGTGGCGCAATCGATCGCGGACAAGCTGGAGACGCGCCACCCGCACATCTTTGGCGATGAGCCGCCTCCAGGCGAAGCGCGCGACGAACGGTGGGAATTGCTCAAGGCGAAGGAACGGAGCAGCAAAGGCGCCAACAGCGCGATGGACGGCGTCGCAAAAGCGTTGCCGGCGCTGCTGCGCGCGGAAAAGCTTCAGAAGCGCGCCGCGCGCGACGGCTTCGATTGGCCCGATGCCGCGGGACCGGCCGATAAAGTGACCGAGGAAATCCGAGAACTTGCGGAAGCATCAGACGACAAGCAGCTGGAAGAAGCTGGAGATTTGCTGTTCGCCGCCGTCAATCTGGTGCGCGCCTACGGCTTGAAGGCCGAAGAGGCCCTGCGCGCCGCCAACGCCAAGTTCGAGCGCCGTTACCGCGCGATGGAAGCGCTGGCGGGCGGCTCTTTCGCCACCCTCTCGCTCGAGCAGCAGGAATCGCTGTGGCAACAGGTCAAACTCGGCGAAAGCTAAGTCCGGAGCGCCTCGAAGCGCCCGAGTTCCTTGTCAGTCAACTTGACTTCGATCTGCCGCATCGGCCCATTGACGCCGTCGCGCCCTTCACTCTCGTCCATGACTTCGCCGTGCGCGTGGAGCCAGGCAATGCGCGCGCCGTCGCCGGCGGGCAGCGTGATCTTGTGGAGCCGCGCGCCCTCGGTCAGCAGCGCACCGAGACGGGCAAGCAGCGGCGCGATACCGAACCCGCTCACCGCTGACAGCGGGAGCGAGTCGGGATCGCCCTCCACGCGCTGCGCCAGTTCGTCACCCTGCGCCGGATCGAGCAAGTCCCACTTGTTCCACACCTCGATCAGCGGAGCGCCCGCCAGCCCTTCGCGTTCGTCACCCAGCGCGCCGATGTCGCGCAATACGCCGAGGACCTGGCGCTTCTGCGCTGCGCTGTCGGGATTGGCGATGTCGCGGACATGAACTATCACATCGGCGGCGGTCACTTCTTCCAGCGTCGCCCGGAACGCGGCCACCAGCTGGGTCGGGAGGTCGGAAATGAAACCGACCGTGTCCGACACAATGGCCTTGTCGATGCCCGGCAGCTCGATCGCGCGCATCGTCGGGTCGAGCGTCGCGAACAGGAGATTTTCCGCCATGACGTCAGCGCCGGTCAGGCGATTGAACAGCGTAGACTTGCCGGCATTGGTGTATCCGACCAGCGCGATCACTGGCCACGGCGCGCGGTCGCGGCGTTCGCGGTGGAGCGCGCGCGTCCGGCGCACTTGCTCGAGCTCGCTCTTCAGCTTGCTCATCCGCGCACGAATCATCCGCCGGTCGGCTTCGATCTGGGTTTCTCCCGGGCCGCCGAGGAACCCGAAACCGCCGCGCTGACGCTCGAGGTGGGTCCAGCTGCGAACCAGCCGGCTCTGCTGGTAATCGAGGTGTGCCAGCTCGACCTGCAATCGGCCTTCGGCGGTCGCCGCGCGCTCGCCGAAAATCTCCAGGATCAGCCCGGTGCGGTCGATCACCTTGCGCTTGAGCTTTTCTTCCAGGTTGCGCTGCTGGATCGCTGACAGCGAACCGTCGACGATCACCAGGTCGGCCTGTTCCTGCTCGCACTCGGTTGCCATGCGCTCGATCTGGCCCTCGCCGAACAGCGTGGCCGCGCGTACGCTGCGAACCGGCAGGATGAACGATTGGGCGACGACGACGCCGATCGCCTGAGCCAGCCCGCGGGCTTCCTCGAGCCGCGCATCTGGGTCTTCACCCTGGCGCTGGCGGCGAATGTCGGGACAGACCACCAGCGCGCGCGCGCCGCGGGTGACTTCGCCTTCGATTTCGTCGGGAGCGCTCAGGCCGCCTCGCCCTCGTCGTCGTCGATGTCGGTAGTAAGGTCCACCGGGGTGGCGGGCTGGATGGTCGATACCGCATGTTTGTACGCCAGCTGCACGAAACCTTCTCGCTCCAGCAGCATGCAGAACAAGTCAAACGCGGCGATCCGGCCTTGGAGCATCACGCCGTTGACCAGGAACATGGTCACTTGCACGGCGCTGTCACGCACTCGCGACAGGAAGATGTCCTGCAGCAGGCGCTGCTTCTTGGGCCCCTCCCCTCCCGGCCCGAACTGCGCCGCATCGATCGGCTGGCTCGGCATGATGGTCGAGATCGCGTGCTTGTAAACGAGCTGCGATTGGCCGTCGCGCCGCAACAGAATCGAGAAGTTGTCGAACCACGTAACGATGCCCTGCAGCTTGACGCCCTTGACAAGGAACATCGTAACCGGGGTTTTCTCACGCCGCAGGTGGTTGAGGAACAAGTCCTGCAGGTTTCCGATACGGGGCGGGGCGTTGGCCGGCGCGGCGGTGACGGCCGCAGGTTCGGGCTTGGGTCGGGGGCGCGCGGAAAGCGTGGCCTTGGTCATTGCTCTGACTCCATCTTGTTGGCGGACACTGGGTGCCCGCATTCTGGCCGCCACCGCGCGATCGCGCCGACAACCGGTGTAACTGCCAACCTACCTAAGAGTTGCCGCCCGCTTGCGCAATTGTTGCTTGCGCAATCGAACTCATTCTCCTTCGCGCTCGCTCATGCCCAAAAGCTTCAGCTTGCGGTGCAGTGCCGAGCGCTCCATGCCGATGAACCCGGCGGTCTTGGAGATGTTTCCCGAGAACCGCCGGATCTGGATTCGCAAATATTCGCGTTCGAAGTTCTCCCGTGCATCGCGGAGCGGCAGGCCCATCAGCGAGGCGATGCCGGTGCTGCTTTCCGCGCTGGCGCCGGTGATCTCGGGCGGCAGCATATCGGGCTCGATCCTCGCCATCCGGTCGCGCGGAGCAAGGATAATCGTGCGTTCGACCACATTGCGCAACTGGCGCACGTTGCCGGGCCAGTCGTAGGCTTGCAGCGCCGCCATCGCTTCGGGTGAAATATCGGGCGGGCGCAACCCCTGTTCGCGCGCGTGGCGGGTGAAGAAGCTGTCGGCCAGCGGCGGGATGTCGTCGCGGCGGTGGGCCAGTGGCGGGACCGCCACCGGGACCACGTTAAGGCGATAGAACAAGTCTTCGCGAAAGCCCTTCTCGGCGATTTCCCGTTCGAGGTCGCGCGCGGTCGAGGAGACGACCCGTACATCGACGCGGATCTGACGACTGCCGCCGGCGCGGACAAAGCTCTGCTCGGTCAGCACGCGCAGGATGCGGGCTTGGGTGCTGGCCGGCATGTCGGCCACTTCGTCGAAATACAGCGTGCCCCCGTCGGCCATTTCGAGCAGGCCCGCGCGCACCAAGTGCCCGTCGGCTTCCTCGCCGAACAGTTCTTGTTCGAAGCGTTCCGGCGTTATGCGCGCCGAATTGACGGTCACGAAGGCCTTGTCGGCGCGCGGGCTCCACGCATGCAGCAGCCGCGCGGCCACTTCTTTGCCCGACCCGGCTGGCCCACTGATCAGCACCCGGCTTCCGGTGTTGGCGACTCGCTTGAGCGTGGCGCGGACCTGATTGATCGCGCTGGAATTGCCGGTGAACTCCTCGGACAGTGCAACCCCTTCGCGCAGCCGGGCATTCTCGCGCCGCAAGCGATCGGTTTCGGTCGCGCGCGCTACAAGGTGGAGCAGTCGCTCGGCCTCGAACGGCTTCTCGATGAAATCCATCGCCCCGCGGCTGACCGCCGAAACCGCGGTGTCGATATTGCCGTGGCCCGAGAAAATGATCACCGGCAACGAGGGCTCGCGCGCCTTGATCGCATCGAGCACTTCGAGCCCGTCCATCGGGCTGCCGTGTAGCCATACGTCGAGCAGAACCACGCTTGGACGTCGCTCGTCGATCAGGCGAAGCGCGGTGGTGCTGTCCCCGGCCGTTCGACATTCGTAGCCTTCGTCGCTGAGAACGCCCGCCACCAGTTCGCGAATGTCCTGTTCGTCATCGACAACCAGGATGTCGAGCGCCATCAAATATTCCTCCTAAAGGTCATTCCGCCGCCTCACTACCCGCGCCCGCCTGAGCGGGCTCGCGGGCGAAGCGCAAAGTTGCCCGCGTGCCGCCGCCGTCCACGCCGGCGAAAGCGAGATCGCCGCCGTGCTCCTCGATGATCTTCTTGACGATCGCGAGCCCCAGGCCCGTGCCCCTCTCGCGAGTCGTGACGTAGGGCTCCATGATACGCTCACCGCCGTGCGGCAGCCCGACGCCGTTGTCGGTCACGCTTACGATCAAATGGCGTTCGTCGGCCGCCACTTCGACCAATATTTGGCCACGGTAATCGGGCTGGGCATCGGCGCGGCGGGCCTCGATCGCCTCGGCGGCGTTCTTGAGCACGTTGGTCATCGCCTGCCCGAATTGGTGGCGGTCGCATTCGATCGGTGGGATCTCGTCGGCGGCAGCGAAGCGATAAGCAATCTCGGGGTGGCCCACTTCCTGCAGGAACAGCGCCTGACGCACCAGGTCGACCGCGTCCTCGCCGCGAAACACCGGCTTGGGAAGCCGCGCAAAGCTTGAAAACTCGTCGACCATCTTGCGCAGCTCGCCGACCTGACGGACGATCGTGCCGGTCAGTTCCTCGAACAAATCGCCGTCCTCCAGGATTTGCTTGCGATAGCGGCGCTGTAGCCGTTCGGTGGCGAGCTGGATCGGCGTCAGCGGGTTCTTGATTTCATGCGCGATCCGCCGCGCGACATCGGACCAGGCCGCCTGGCGCTGGTCGAGCAACTGGCGGGTAATGTCCTCGAAAGTTATGACCGTGCCATTGGCCGAGGGCGCCAACTTGACTGCCAGGGTCAGCAGTTCGCCCCCGCGGTTGTACTGGACAATGCCACTGCTCGCCCCGCTCTTGAGTAGAGTGCCGAGCTGCGGCGCCACGTCCTCGAGCTTGAGATCGAGGGGGGCCGGCCCGGCCCCCCCGAGCAACATTTCCTGCGCCGACGCGTTCATCAGCAACACCTGTCCGGCCGTGTCGATCGAGACGATGCCGGCGGTGATCGATTGCAGCACCGCTTCGATGAACGCCCGGCGCTCGGCCAGCTGGCGGTTGGCGCCGATCAGCGCGTCGGTCTGGCGCTCGATCTGCGCGGTCATCCGGTTGAACGCCCGATTGAGCAGGCCGATCTCGTCAGGCCCGGTTCGCCCGCCCAGACGCAAGGCATAGTTACCGCTGCCCACTTCGCGCGCGGCGGTAACCAGGTCGGCGAGCGGCTTCACTTGCCGGTCGGCGAAGCGCAGTGCGAACCACACGGCGAGGCCGACCAGCGCCAGCGAGACGCCAAACAGCGCAAGGTTGAATTGCACTTGCCGGGCGCGCCACCGCTCTTGAACCACTTTGTAATTCTGCAGGACGGTGCGCGCCCGCTCCCACTGACTGAGCGATTGCATGTCCGAATCGCGCGCGTTGTAAAGGTATATGCCGGCCCGCAGGTTGATCGCCGCCACTGCATCGACCCGGTCCTTGCGCGCGGTGACCACCACCGGCCGGCCGGCCTTCAACTGAGGCAGGGCCTGGGCCGCGGCGCGTTTGGTCAGATCGCCTTCCTCGGGATTGGCGATAGCGGCGATACTGAGCGTCCCGTCCGGGCCCTCCTGAAGGATCGCACTGTGGTTGAGTTCACGCTGCGCCACCTGGCCATAGTATTCACCCGGGAAGTCGGGATTGCTGAGCGAGTAGCGCTGGAGGAAATCGCGCACGTCGCCCGCCATCGCGGTGGTGTTCGTGGCGAGCGAATCCTGGTTCTGAACGTAGTAACCGCGGGCCAACTCGTTCGCGTTCTCGAGGATACCACGGGTCTGGCTGGAGAACTCGACGCCGGACTGGAACAGGAAGCTGGCGAAGACCGCGACCAGCAGCGTCGGGATCGCCGCGACCAACGAGAAAAAGAACACCATGTTCACGTGAAGGCGCGCCGTGGTGCCACCGGCGCGCTTGATCGCAACTCGGCGCCCGAACAGCACCAGCAGCATCATCGCCGGGATCAAAGTCCCGATCAGCATTGCCGCAGCCGGGACCGAGGGAACCATCCGGGTGGTGTCGCTGGAGCCTGTCAGGATGAGGTATGAACTGGCCAGCATGCTGACAAGCGCGACGGCGGCGGCAATCGCCAGCCAGAAGTAGAGGTTCGCCCGGCGCGCGCCGACCATTACGCGCCGCCACCAGCGCGGCAGGCGGCGTATGGGCGGGCGGCCGGCGGTCGAGGAGGAGGCGGCGACCATCGTTGCAAGGTTACAACTTTGCTGTTGCAACATTGCAAGGGGTTTTTGGCAAGCCGAGTGGCGGTTCAGCCCGGCCGGGCGAAGCCTTCCGGGTCGATCTGCAACTCGTCGAGCCGTTTGCGCAGGGTGTTGCGATTGATTCCAAGCAATTGCGCGGCGCGCAGCTGGTTGCCCCCGGTCTGACGCAAGGCATGCTCGAACAGCGGTTTTTCCAGCGCCGCGAGAGCGCCGTGATACAGCATTCCGGATGCCGGCCGTTCGGCGGCCAGCCACGCGCCGATCGCCCCTTCGAAGCTCGCGGCCCCCGTCTCGTCGGAAGCGGCCGATCGCTCGGTCACCAACTGGCGGACGGTGGCGGCATCGATTTCATCCTCGCGCGATAGGAGCGCGGCCCGAAACGCGAAGTTGCGCAGCTCGCGCACGTTACCCCTCCACGGAAGCCCCTTGAGCAACTTGATCGCCTCGCCGCTGATCCGGCGCCGCGGCAGGCCCTCGCCAGCTGCTTGATTGAGGAAATGGCGCGCCAGCGCGGCCATGTCGTCGAGCCGTTCGCGTAAGGGCGGCAACTGGATCGGGACCACGTTGAGCCGGTAGAACAAGTCCTCGCGGAACCGACCTGCGGCGATCAGAGGGGCCAGGTCCTTGTTGGTGGCGGCGACGATCCGGGCATTGAAACGAATGTCTTCGCGCCCGCCGACCCGGCGGATTACGCCCGACTGCAGCGCGCGGAGCAAACGGGTCTGTGCGTCGAGCGGCATGTCCCCGATCTCGTCGAGAAACAGCGTGCCGCCATTGGCCTGTTCGAACTTTCCGATCGCGCGCCCGATAGCACCGGTAAACGCGCCCTTCTCGTGCCCGAACAGCTCGCTTTCGATCAGTTCGGACGGGATGGCGGCGGTGTTGACCGCGACGAACGGTCCGGCTTTGCGCGCGCCGTGGTGGTGGATCGCTTCCGCGACCAGTTCCTTCCCGGTACCCGACTCGCCCAGAATCAGCACCGTGAGGTCGTTGCGCAAGACCCGGGTGATCATCCGAAACACATCCTGCATCGACCGGCTCCGACCGACCAGCGGCAGGCCCCCGGCGGGCTCCCCCTCCGCTTCGTCACCACCGCCGCCTGCGGCTGCGGCCTGGCAGGCCGCGCGGACTAGCTCGTCGAGGTCGAAGGGCTTGGGGAAATACTCGAACGCGCCCGTATCGGTCGCGCGGATCGCGGTATCGAGCGTGTTTTGGGCAGAAAGGATGATGATAGGCAGATGCGGGTGGCTCGCCCGCACCTGATCGAGCGTGGCGATTCCGTCGCCGTCGGTCAGGATGACGTCGGTCAGCATCACGTCGTATTCCGCGTTCCCCGCGAGCAGTCGGTCGCGCCCGGCGACGCTGTCGCAGCGATCGACCGCAAAGCCTTCGGCCTCGAGCGCCGCCGTGATCACAGTGGCGATCGCCGCATCGTCTTCGACCAGCAAGGCGCGCCTGCTCATCTCCGTCTCCCCTAGCGGACCATCGGCAAGTGAACGCGGAACTGCGTCCAGCCCGCGCTCTCGTCACGGTCGTGTCCGATCCGCCCGTCCATGTCGCCGACCAGCTTGCGCACCAGTGCGAGGCCCAGCCCTTGTCCGTTCTTCTTGCTCGACACGAATGGCTCGAAAATGTGCTCGCGCAAGGCCGGATCGATGCCCGGCCCATTGTCGCTGACCATGACCTCGATCGGCAGCTTCACCGGCCGCCCGAGGCGCATGACGCTGGTGACGAAGCCGCTGACGAAGCGCGTCTGGATCACGATTTCCGGCCGATCGGCCGCGGCGCAGGCGTCACGCGCGTTGCCGAGCAAGTTGATCAGCACCTGCACCAGGGCCCCTTCGTTGGCGAGCACCGACGGTAGCGACGGATCGAACTCCTCGCGTAGTGTCGCCTCGGGCCCGCCCGCAGCCTGGACGGTTTCCCAGGCCCGGCGAATGGCGGCATGGAGGTTCACAGCGGCGACCGGCTCCGCCCGTTCGCGGCCCAGCCGCTGCATCCGGTCGACCAGCTGGGCGATACGGTCGACCTCGTCGGTGATCAGGTCGGTCAAGGCGCGGTCCGTATCATCGAGCTTGCGCGCGACCAGTTGCGCCGCGCCGCGGATGGCCGCCAGCGGGTTCTTGATCTCGTGCGCCAGCACCGCCGGCGCCCGCACCCCGCGCGCCGGCTCGTCGTCAGCCTGCAGGTCCGACTGGCCCGGCTCGGACAAGGTGACGACTCGCCAACCGGCGTGATTGGGCATCGGCGAGACGCTGAGGCTGATCGCCAGCGTTCGGCCGTCGACCTCAATCGCGAGCCCTCGTGCCAGCAGCTGGGTATCGTCTTCGCTCAGCTTGTCGCCAATACGCGGATCGTCGATTCCGAGAATGTCGAGCAGCTTGCGCCCGATCAGGCGGCGGGCGCTGCGCCCGGTCAGATTCTCGGCGGCGGGATTGGCCTGGCGGATGGTCAGGTCCGGCCCCACCACCATCAGCGCAAAGGTCAACCCGGCGATCTGCTCGCGGGGTTCGGGCATGCCCGCCGCGGTGGCGGGCTCGTTCATGCGGCCAGGCGCTGCAGGAACGGGCGGTAAAAGCGCTCGAGCTCGCCCAGGACTTGCTGCGGATCGGCGATGAAGTTCACGAAATTGCGGAACTCGGCCGATCCCGGCAGGCCCTTAGTGTACCAGCCCAGGTGTTTGCGCGCGATCGGCACGCCGGTGTGATCGCCATAGTGCGCCAGCATCGCGCGGTAATGCTCGACCAGCACCGCGTACTGCTCGTCGACCCCCGGGTCGGGCAAGGCTTCGCCGGTGTGCAGCCAATGCATGACCTGGCCCAGCAGCCACGGCTTGCCGTAAGCGCCCCGCCCAATCATCACGCCATCGGCGCCCGACAGGTCTAGCGCGCGCGAAGTGTCGGCGATGCCGCAGATGTCGCCATTGACGATGACCGGGACCGAAACCGCGTCCTTGACCTGGCGAACGAATGCCCAGTCGGCCTCGCCCCTGTACATCTGGTTGCGGGTGCGGCCGTGAACGGTGATCATCCGCGCGCCTAGATCTTCGGCGATATGCGCCAGTTCGGGCGCGTTGAGGCGGTCGTGGTCCCAGCCCATCCGCATCTTGACCGTGACCGGGACGGACACTGCCTTGACCGTCGCGTCGATCAGCCGCGCGGCCAGCGGCAAGTCGCGCATCAGCGCGCTGCCAGCCTCCCCATTGACGACCTTCTTGACCGGGCAGCCCATGTTGATGTCGATGATCGCGGCGCCCCGCTGCTCGTTGAGCTTGGCCGCCTCGGCCATTTCCGCCGGCGAACAACCGGCAAGCTGCAGCGATACCGGCTCCTCCGCAGGATCCCACGCGGCCTTCTGCAACGATTGGCGTGTTTCGCGGATCATCGCCGGGCTGGCGATCATCTCGGTCACGTTGAGACCCGAGCCGTAGCGCCGCACCAGCGTGCGGAACGGCATGTCGGTGACCCCGGTCATCGGCGCGAGCACGACCGGACACTCGATCCGCACGGGACCGATCGCGATCGGCTTGAGCGCCGGCGGAGGGGGCAGCGAGGGCATGGTGGAGTGTGCCTAAAAATCGGGCAGCGCATAGTGGATTGCAGGCGCCGGAGCAACCCGCTAGCCGCCAAGCGCGCATGGCCCCCTCCCCCGCCGTCCCCTTTGCCGCCGTCATCGCCGCCGCCGGGCAAGGTCTTCGCGCCGGGCTCGGGGTGCCCAAGCAGTTCGCGCTGTGGCGGGGAAAAGCGCTGGTGCGCCGCGCCGCCGAAGCCCTGCTCGATGCCGGAGCGCATCCGCTGGTCGTGGCGATCCCCGCCGGAGCCGATGGCCTCGCCGGCGAAGTTCTTGCAGGTCTGGATGTCCGTCTGGTGACGGGCGGCGACACGCGCCAGCAATCGGTCCGCCAGTCGCTCGAATCGCTCCAAACCGATGCGCCGGCCCATGTCCTGATCCACGACGCCGCCCGCGCTGAGATCCCGCCGGCGGTGATCGGGCGCTTGCTGGCGGCCCTGGCCGATCATGCAGGGGCGATCCCGGTCCTGCCGATCGTCGATAGCGTCGCGGTCACGCGCGACGGCCTGATGACCGAGCGCGCCGACCGCGAGGTGCTGCGCCGGGTCCAGACTCCCCAGGGGTTTCGTTTCGGTGAGATTCTGGCGGCGCATCGCGCCTGGACCGCCGAGGTTAGCGCGGGGGACGATGCCCAGGTCGCCCGCGCCGCCGGACTTGCGGTCGCGCTGGTCGAGGGCGATGAGCGCTTGCGCAAGTTCACGTTCGCTGAGGATTTCGTGACCGTCCCTGCTCACCCCCGCACCGGAACAGGGTTCGACGTCCATCGCCTGGCAG
>JBDSDC010000069.1:0-17308 GCA_039920725.1 Croceibacterium sp.
GCCGATGCCGTAGATGCAGCTGACCGAGGCGACGATGATCACGTCGTCGCGTTCGAGCAGCGAGCGGGTGGCCGAATGGCGCATCCGGTCGATCGCCTCGTTCACCGAGCTTTCCTTTTCGATGTAGGTATCGGTGCGCGCGACGTAGGCTTCGGGCTGATAGTAGTCGTAATAGCTGACGAAGAACTCGACCGCGTTGTTCGGGAAGAAGCTCTTGAACTCGCCGTAGAGCTGCGCGGCGAGGATCTTGTTCGGCGCCAGCACCAGCGCCGGGCGCTGCAGTGCCTCGATCACTTTGGCCATCGTGAAGGTCTTTCCGCTGCCGGTGACCCCGAGCAGGACTTGCGTCTTCTCGCCGTTCAGCGCGCTTGCGACCAGCTCCGCGATGGCGGTCGGCTGGTCGCCCGAGGGCTGATATTCGGAGATCAGCTCGAACGGCCTGCCCGGCAGGCTCTTGGCCGGGCGCGCGGGCTTGTGCGGCACGAAACCGCCCGAGGTGTCGGGCTCCTCCAGCCCGCGGCGGATGACGAGTTCGGCCATGTGCGGCGCTATGGGGCGCTCGCGGGCGGCGCGCAATTGCTGATACCGTGACCGAAGCGGCCGTTCAGGAAACGACAATTGGCGATCACCGATAACCGGGCAATGGCGTCGATCACAGCCCCTCGTCGTGTCACGACACCCTGGCGCAGCGCCCTCGCCAGGCGCGCCGAACTGATCCGCACCGTCGCGCCCGAAGGCGAGCGCGGACCCGCGCTCAGGCTGCTGCTCGGAGAGCTCGGCGCGTTCGCGGCGCCGGTTCGCCGGGTCGTCGCCCGGCCGCTGATCGTGCCGCGCGCGGAGCATCCGCGGGTTGTCATGCTGTTGCCCGGCTTTGGCACGCACCCGTTGCGGATGCGCTATATGGCGCGGCGGCTGGAATCGGCCGGCCACGTCGTCAAGCGCTGGGGCCTGGGGTTCAACTTCGGCCCGAGCGAGGAGAACTTCGCCTTGCTCGAGGCGCGCGTCGGCGACCTCGAAGCGCGCTACGGCCAGCAGTTGGTGCTCGTGGGGTGGAGCCTGGGCGGGGTCTTCGCCCGCGAAATCGCCAAGCGCATCCCGCAATCGATCGCCAAGGTCATAACCATGGGCTCACCTTTCTCGGGCTCGGCCTATGCCAACAACGCGTGGAAGGTTTACCAGCTGGTGACCGGGCACGCGGTCGATCAGCCGCCGGTCGAGGCGCAGCTGGCGGTCAAGCCGCCGGTCGAGACCGTGGCGCTGTGGAGCCCGCGCGACGGCGTGATCGCGCCGCGCAGCGCCCGGGGCCGGCCGGGCGAGCGCGACCGGGCGCGGGCCCTGCGCTGCACCCACCTTGGCTTTGCCAATTCGGACGAGGCGATCCGCGCGGTCGCGCAGGAGCTGGAACGCATCTGACCGCCACCTGTTTTTAGGGCGCTTGGCGGACGGGGCCAAGCATGCCATTGTGCACTGCACACAAACCAGGGATCGATGACCGCGTCCGACGCCTCCCCATTCGACGAAATGCTCACGCCTGACGGCGCGGTGCGCGACGCCTACCGCGATTATCGGCAGTGGCTGAACGAGCAGGACGCGGCGGGGATGCGGCGCAAGGGGGGCGAAGCGGAGAGCTTTTTCCGCCGCACCGGCATCACCTTCAATGTCTATGGCGAGAATGCCGCCGAAGAACGCCTGATCCCGTTCGACATGGTCCCGCGGATCGTCACCGGCATCGAGTGGCGCAAGCTGACCCGCGGGATCGAGCAACGGGTCCGCGCGCTCAACGCGTTCATGCACGATCTCTATCACCGGCAGGAGATCATCCGCTCGGGCCGCTTGCCCGAGCGATTGTTCCGCAACAACCCCACCTGGCTGCCGCAGATGGTCGGCTTCACGCCGCCGGGCGGGGTTTACACGCACATCGTCGGCATCGACCTGGTGCGCACCGGGCCGGAAGAGTTCCTGGTTCTGGAGGACAACGCGCGTACCCCCTCGGGCGTCAGCTACATGCTCGAGAACCGCGAGACGATGATGGCGATGTTCCCCGAGCTGTTCGCCCGGGTAAAGGTCAAGCCGGTGTCCAATTACCCGCGCCGGCTGGCCAAGAGCCTGGCCGCCTGCGCGCCCGACGGCGCGGGCGACAGCCCGACCATCGCGGTGCTGACGCCGGGACTCTATAACTCGGCCTATTTCGAGCACGCATTCCTGGCCGACCAGATGGGCGCCGAGCTCGTCGAGGGCAGCGATTTGCGGGTGGTCGACGGGCGGGTGCAGATGCGCACCACCCAAGGGTTCCAGCCGATCGACGTGCTCTATCGGCGGGTCGACGACGACTATCTCGATCCGCTGACGTTCAATCCGAACAGCTTGCTCGGCGTGCCCGGAATCATGGATGTCTACCGGGCGGGCAGGATCACCATCGCCAATGCACCCGGCACCGGGGTTGGCGATGACAAGGCAATCTATTCGTTCATGCCCGAAATCGTCGAGTTCTATACCGGCGAGAAGGCGCTGCTGCCCAATGTCGAGACCTGGCGCTGCGCCGACCCCGACAGCCTGAAGTACGTGCTCGACCACTTGTCCGAGCTGGTGGTGAAGGAAGTCCACGGCTCGGGCGGGTACGGGATGCTGATCGGCCCCGCTGCCAACAAGGCGGAGCTCGCCGCGTTCCGCGCCAAGCTGCGGGCCAACCCCGACAACTATATCGCCCAGCCGACGCTGTCGTTGTCCACCGTGCCGATCTTCACCCAGCGGGGCTTGGCGCCGCGCCACGTCGACTTGCGGCCGTTCGTGCTGGTTTCGCCCGACGGGATCGACATCACGCCGGGCGGGCTGACCCGGGTCGCGCTCAAGAAAGGCTCGCTGGTGGTCAATTCGAGCCAGGGGGGCGGCACCAAGGATAGCTGGGTGCTCGACGACTGATGACGCGGGACCCGTCTTGCTAGGCCGCGTCGCCAACGGCATCTTCTGGATGTACCGCTATCTCGAACGGGCGGAGAACACCGCGCGGCTGCTCGCCGCCGGGCACCGCATGGCGCTGACCCGGGGCCCCGATTCGGCGAGCGAAGAATGGCGTTCGGTGCTCACCACGCTGGGCCACCGCAAGGCCTACCAGGCGCATCACCAGGACTTCAGCGGCGCCCACGTGAGCGATTTCCTGCTGCGCGGGCGGGGCAATCCCGAGAGCGTGCTGGCGATGTTCGAAAGCGCGCGGTTCAATGCCCGCACGTGCCGCTCGGCGATTACGCTGGAGGTGTGGGAAGCGGTCAACGAAGGTTGGATGAACCTCAAGGACCTGCTGAGCCGGCCGGTGCGCGACACCAGCTTGACCACGGTGCTGGCGGCGATCCGGCGCGAATCGACGCTGGCGCGCGGCGCCACCCACGGCTCGATGATGCGTAATGAAACTTATGCGTTTGCCCGCGCCGGCACGTTTATCGAGCGGGCGGACAACACCGCGCGCATTCTCGACGTCAAGTACTACCTGCTGCTGCCCTCGTTGGCCTACGTCGGGACCGCGCTCGACACCGGCCAGTGGGACAACGTGCTGCGCTCGCTGTCGGGCGAGCGCGCCTACCGCTGGCTCAACGCCGGACGGATGGATTCGCGCTCGATCGCCCAGTTCGTGATCCTCAACGACCGGTTCCCGCGCAGCCTGGCGTTCTGCTACAACGCGATGCGCGAGAATCTCGCCTCGCTGGCGCAGATCCACGGCAGCGAGGGGCCGGTTCACGCGGTGCTGCGCCAGGCCGAGCCGCTGGTCCGCGGCACGAGTGTCGACGACGTGTTCGACCAGGGGCTGCACCAGTTCCTGCTGGCGTTCATCCGCTCCAATCGGGCACTGGCGGAAGCCATCGCCGACCAGTATCGGTTCGTTGCCTGATGCGATTGTCGATCCGCCACACCACTCGGTACCGGTTCAACGAGCCCGTCGCGCACGGGCTGCAGCGCTTGCGCCTGACGCCCAAGGCCACGCAAGGGCAGGCGGTGCTGGACTGGACGATGGAGTATCAGGGTGCCCGCGCAGAGCTTGAATACGACGACCAGAACTTCAACCACGTCACGCTGGTATCGGTGATCGAGGGCGTCCAGGAAGTTGTCATCACCAGCCGGGGGACGGTCCGGACCGAGGACCAGGCCGGCGTGATCGGCCACCATTCGGGCCATCTGCCGCTGTGGGCGTTCCTCGGCCATACCGAACTGACGCGGCCGGGCCCGCGGATCAAGCAGTTGATCGCCGGGGTCAAGCGAAGCGGCGAGGGCATGGTGCCGACGCTGCACAACCTGTCCGACGCGATTCGCGACCAGATCGCTTACGAAGTGGGCTGGACCACCGTCGACACGCCGGCGGAAGCCGCGGTCGTGGCGGCCCGCGGAGTGTGCCAGGACCATGCCCACGTGTTCATCGCCGCGGCCCGGTCGCTGGAAATTCCCGCCCGCTACGTCAGCGGCTACCTGATGATGGACGATCGCATCGAACAGGAAGCCAGCCATGCCTGGGCCGAGGCGTGGGTGCAGGGTCTCGGCTGGGTCGGGTTCGACATTTCCAACGGCATCAGCCCCGACCCGCGCTATGTCCGTGTCGCCACCGGGCGCGACTATCGCGATGCGGCGCCTGTGACGGGGATAAGTTTCGGCGCGGTGGCGGAACAATTGTCGGTGGACCTTGCGGTCGAACGGCAGGTGTCGGAACAATAAGGTCGGGGCTGTGGTTGGCCGGACCACCAAGGGCCGGACTACGAAGGGGCAGAGGCGATGACCTATTGCGTAGGGATGGTGCTCGACCGCGGGATCGTGCTGATGAGCGATACCCGGACCAACTCGGGCGTCGACAACATTTCGGTGTTCCGCAAGATGTACCACTGGGACAAGCCCGGCGAGCGGATGATCGCGCTGATGACCGCGGGCAACCTGGCCACCACCCAGGCGGTGGTCAGCCGGCTGGAGGAACGCACCAAGGCCCCGGCCGAACGGCAGAACTCGTTGCTCGAGATGCCGACGATGTTCCAGATCGCCGGCGAAGTGGGCAAGCTCCTGCGTGAAACCGTGCGCGATACGCAGGACGACAACGGCACCTCGGGCAAAGGGCGGTTTACCGCGTCGATGATCGTGGCCGGCCAGATCAAGGGCATGGAGCCGCGGATGTTCCTGATCTACCCGGAAGGCAACTTCATCGAAGCCAGCTGGGACACCCCGTTCTTCCAGATCGGCGAGACCAAGTACGGTCGCCCGATCCTGCTGCGGGGCTACGACCGGAAGATGAGCTTCGAAGATGCGGTCAAGCTGATGATGGTCAGCTTCGATTCGACGCTCAAGGCGAACTTGTCGGTCGGTCTGCCGCTCGACCTGATGGTGATCGAGCGCGATGGCTTCGCCGCGCTGCACGAACGGCGGATCGATGCCAGCGACCCGTACTTCGATGCGATATCGCGCAGCTGGAGCGATGCGCTGCGCAATGCCTTTTACACCCTGCCCGACTACAGTTTCTACGCCCATGCGGAGCAGGCCGACCCGGGCGGAGCCCCGAGCCCGACGAATTCCACCCCGAAATCGATGTAAAAATACGTAGGGATTACGCCGGATTACGGTTTCTGCGGACCCGTATTACCACCGGGTTGGATGCGTCGCCGGCTGCGGCCCCGTCCGCAAAGGGGCACAGACAGGGCCATGGAACGCACAGTCTTGCACATTGTCGGCGGCGAAAGCCGCTCGCGAGCCGAACAGGCCCGCATTGCTTTCGCGCTCGGCCATCATGCCGAAGTCTATTCCGAACTCCGCGAACTGCTCGAGCGGCCGCCTTCGGAAGGCATAATCTTGGCGGCCGAAACCGGCGAAGCCGGGGGCGCCCGGCGCTTGATCGACCAGCTTGGCGAAAGCGGCATCTGGCTCCCGGTTGTGGTCACTTCGACCGCCGTCGATCTGGAGCAGGTGGTTTCCGCGATCCGCGCCGGCGCGCTCGATTATCTCGCGCTGCCACTGGAAATGAACAGCTTCGCCGGCCGATTGCACTCGATCGTCGCCGAGGCGCGTCCGTACGAGGAGCGCCGCCAGCGCGAGGTCGAGGCGGCGCGGCGCATATCTCACCTCAGCGGGCGCGAGCACCAGGTGCTGGGCCTGCTCAGCGCGGGGCTCGCCAACAAGGAAATCGCCCAGCAGCTTCGCATCAGCCCGCGCACGGTCGAAATTCACCGCGCCAACATGATGAGCAAGCTTGGCGCGGGTCACGCCGCCGACGCGGTCAAGGCCTGGCTCGCGGCCGGGCTCGATCGCGCGACTCCGGCCGAAGCGGAAACGGACCTGCGGCGCCCGCGGTTCAGAGTGGTGCGCGCGCAGGACGAAGCCTTGCCCGAAGGCCAGGCACAACAACGCAAGCTTCGCTGACAGGGGCTCGCGGGCAGGGCGGCCCGCGAGCCCGGTTGTCAGGTCACTTCAAGCGGCGAGTTCGGCCGGCTTCGCGCCCGCGACCGCGGGGCTTGGGCCGGTCCAGGCGGCAATATCGTTCCGGCAATTGTCGAACAGGCGCAGCGCGATGACCGTCGCGGAGATCGCGGCGGCAACTAAGGCCACGTTGAGCGCGGCCGCGTTCAGCTGTGCCCCGATGGCGGGTATCTGGCCGAGCGCCGCGCCCGCGAACGGCAGCACGAGCACGACTAGGAACAGCCGCAGCACATCGGTTCCGGCGGCGTGATAGCGGATTCCCGCAATCAGGCCGAGCACGACCAGCACAAGCGCGATGTTGATGCCGGGAATGGCGACGAATCCGGCGATGATCGCCAACAGCGTGGCGATGAGGCGCGCCAGCCCTCCTATTTTTTCGGTCATGCTTCCCCCTTCAGTGCCATTTCAATGGCATTCCGTTGGACGACCCGGAGGGGGTTCTACCTGCTTTGGGCGAATGCGGGAAGCCGGCCATGCTGCGCGGTAAAGCGCGGACAACAGGGCAATAGTCGGATGGCCTGTGGAAAACCGGCCCGGGCGGCAAAGGCCGCCGGTCCGCCCGGCGGTTTCAGCCGCAACCGCAATCGCAGTTGACTTGCACCGCCCGATCCCTAGGGCGCCCGGCGGGCCACGCGGTCCCAACGCCGCGCGTGCTCTCTGTAAGGAGAGTTAGCATGACCGATACCCCCGCCGCTCCGGCCGTGAAGCCGGCGCGTCCGTTCTTTTCTTCCGGTCCCTGCGCCAAGCCGCCGGGATACTCCCCCTCAAAGCTCGCCACCGAATCGCTCGGCCGGTCGCACCGCGCCAAGCTCGGCAAAGTGCGCCTTCAGTACTGCATCGACCTGATGCGCGAAGTGCTCCAGCTGCCCGAAACGCACCGCATCGGCATCGTTCCCGGGTCCGACACCGGCGCGTTCGAGATGGCCATGTGGACCATGCTCGGCGCCCGCGGCGTGACCGCGCTGGCATGGGAGAGCTTTGGCGAAGGCTGGGTGACCGACGTGGTCAAGCAGCTCAGGATCGAGGCCACCGTGATGCGCGCCGATTACGGCCAGCTCCCCGATCTCGACAAGGTCGACTGGACCGACGACGTGCTGTTCACTTGGAACGGCACGACCAGCGGCATGCGCGTGCCCGACGGTGCGTGGATCCCGGCCGCCCGCGAGGGCCTCTCGTTTGCCGACGCGACCAGCGCGGTGTTCGCTTACGACATCCCGTGGGACAAGATCGATGTCGCGACGTTCTCGTGGCAGAAGGTGCTCGGCGGCGAAGGTGGGCACGGGGTGCTCATCCTGGGTCCGCGCGCGGTCGAGCGGCTCGAGCAATACACGCCGGCGTGGCCGCTGCCCAAAGTCTTCCGCCTGATGAGCAAGGGCAAACTCGCCGAAGGCGTGTTCAAGGGCGAGACGATCAACACGCCATCGATGCTGGCGGTCGAGGACGCGATCTTCGCGCTCGAATGGGCGCGCGGCGTCGGCGGGCTCAAGGGGCTCGAGGCGCGCTGCACCGCCAATGCCGAGGCGCTCGGCAAGATTGTCGCCTCGCGCCCGTGGCTGGGCCACTTGGCGCAGGATAAAGGCACCCGCTCGAAGACTTCGGTGTGCCTGACCGTCGAGGGGGCCGACGCCGACTTCATCAAGGCCTTCGCCAAGCTGCTCGACGATGCCGGCGCGGCTTACGACATCGCCGGTTACCGCGACGCTCCGCCGGGCTTGCGCATCTGGTGCGGCGCGACTGTCGATGCCGCCGACATCGAGGCTCTGGGGCCGTGGCTCGACTGGGCCTGGGCTTCGCTAAAGGTTCACGCCTGAGTCCCCGTGTAGGCGGGGACCCCAGTCTATTTTGGTCGCGCTCGCCGACCGAGGTCCCCGCCTTCGCGGGGACTTACTCCATAGGAATTTCAAAATGACCAAACCCAAAGTCCTCATTTCGGACAAGATGGACCCTAACGCCGCGCGCATCTTCGCCGAGCGCGGCTGCGAGGTCGAGGTGAAGCCGGGCCTGACGCCCGACGAGCTCAAGGCGGTGATCGGCCAGTACGACGGCCTCGCCATCCGCAGCGCGACCAAAGTCACCAAGGACATCATCGCGGCGGCGACCAATCTCAAGGTCGTCGGCCGGGCGGGCATCGGGGTCGACAACGTCGACATTCCCGCCGCCACCGCGCGCGGGATCGTGGTGATGAACACGCCGTTCGGCAACTCGATCACCACCGCGGAGCACGCGATCGCGCTGATGTTCGCACTCGCTCGCCAGTTGCCCGAAGCCGATGCCAGCACCCAGGCGGGCAAGTGGGAGAAGAACCGCTTCATGGGCGTCGAGGTGACCGGCAAGACGCTCGGCCTGATCGGCGCCGGCAACATCGGTTCGATCGTCGCCAGCCGCGCGCTCGGCCTCAGAATGAAAGTCGTCGCGTACGATCCGTTCCTGACCGCGGAGCGCGCGGTCGAGCTGGGGATCGAGAAGGCGGACCTGGAAACGCTTCTCGCGCGGGCCGACTTCATTACCCTGCACACCCCACTAACCGACGAAACGCGCAACATCCTCAGCCGTGAGCGGCTCGCCAAGACTAAGCCGGGCGTGCGAATCGTCAACTGCGCGCGCGGCGGGCTGATCGACGAGGCGGCGCTCAAGGACGGGCTCGATTCCGGCCATATCGCCGGCGCGGCGCTCGATGTTTTCCAGACCGAGCCGGCGACCGACAGCCCGCTGTTCGGGACGCCCGGGTTCATCTCGACCCCGCATCTGGGCGCTTCGACCAGCGAGGCGCAAGTCAACGTCGCGCTGCAGGTCGCCGAGCAGATGGCCGACTTCCTGGTCCACGGCGGCGTCACCAATGCGCTCAACATGCCCTCGCTGAGCGCCGAGGAAGCGCCCAAGCTCAAGCCCTACATGGCGCTGGCCGCGAACCTCGGTTCGCTGATCGGCCAGCTGGCCCACGGCGAGTTACCCAAGATCAGCATCGAGACCGAAGGCCACGCCGCCGAGCTCAACCAGAAGCCGATCGCGGGCGCAGTGCTCGCCGGCCTCATGCGGCGCTATTCGGACACCGTGAACATGGTCAACGCGCCGTTCCTGGCCAAGGAGCGCGGGATCGAAGTGCGCGAGATCCGCAACGAGCGCGAAGGCGTCTACCACACGCTGGTGCGGGTGACCGTCGCTACCGACCGCGGGGACCGCTCGGTCGCGGGCACGCTATTCGGCAGCGAGGCGCGGCTGGTCGAGATTTTCGGGATCGGCATCGAAGCCGACCTCGCAGGGCACATGCTGTACATCGTCAACGAGGACGCGCCGGGCTTTATCGGCCGCATCGGCAGCCTGCTGGGCGAGGCGGGGATCAACATCGGGACCTTCCACCTCGGCCGCCGCGAAGCGGGCGGAGAAGCGATCCTGCTGCTCAGCGTTGACCAGGCTATCCCGGGCGACCTGATCGACAAGGCCTGCGCTTTGCAAGGGGTCAAGATGGTCAAGGCGCTGTCGTTCCAGTAAGGGCCTGCGACCGCTCCGTGGCGGGCGGCTTTTGACGCACGGCGGCGTCGCTCGTCGGCCACGATGCTTTGGCATCGCTTGCCTCCTCGCTCCTGCCCGTGCGCCAAAATCCTCTCCGTCCAGGCCGTTGCGGAGCGTGGGCGCAGGCCCTAAGCGCCGCGCATGATCGATCCCGCTGCCGACTTGCTGCCCGAGGGCCTGGAGGACCGCCTGCCGCAAAGCGCGGCGGTTGCGGCGCGGATAGAGCGCACGGTGATGGAGGTGCTCGACGCGCACGGCTACGACCGGGTGCGCCCGCCGCTGATCGAGTTCATGCAGTCGATCGCGCAGCGGATGGACGGGGTGAAGACCCGCCACCTGGTCCGGTTCGTCGATCCCAAAAGCCTGCGCACGCTGGCGGTGCGGTCGGACATGACACCCCAGGTCGGGCGGATCGCCGCGACCGGCCTGGCGGGCAAGCCGCGCCCTCTGCGGCTCAGCTACGCCGGACAAGTCGCCCGCATTGCCGGCGACCAACTCGATCCGCGGCGCGAGAACCTGCAGCTGGGCGCCGAACTGATCGGCAGCGATACGGTGGCCGCCGCGGCCGAGATCGTCGAACTGGCGATTGCCGCGCTGGACGCCGTCGGCGCCCCCGCGCTGTCGGTCGATTTCACGCTGCCGGACCTGGTCGATACGCTTGCGGCGGAGGAATTCCCGCTGTCGGCCGAGCAAGTCCGGGCGGTCCGCCGCGAGCTCGACGCCAAGGATGCGGGCGCGCTGCGCGAAGCGGGGGGCGAGGCCTATCTGCCGCTGCTTTATGCGACGGGTCCGTTCGACGACGCAATCGGCAAGCTTGCTGCGATCGACGCCGGCGGGGCGCTTGCCAGCCGCATCGCAGGGCTGCGGCAAATCGCCCAGCGTGTCGCCGCGCGCGCGCGCCTCACGCTCGACCCGAGCGAGCGGCACGGCTTCGAATACCAAAGCTGGTTCGGGTTCACGATCTACGCCGAAGGGGTGCGCGGCGCGCTCGGGCGCGGCGGCACTTACCGGATCGGCGGGACCGACGAGGCGGCGACCGGGTTCTCGCTGTACCCCGAGGAGCTGGTCGAGGCGGTCAAGGCAGCCGAGCCCCGGCGGCCGGCGATATTTCTTCCGCTCGGCCACGACCGCGCCGCCGCGGATGCCTTGCGCGCCGAAGGCTGGCGGACCGTGGCGGCGCTCGACGAGCGTGACGACGCGGCGGCGCTGGGCTGTTCGCACTGCCTCGAAGGCGGCTCGCCTAAGCCGCTTTCCGCGCCGATTCGGCACAACCGCTGACGAATTTCGGAAACCCCGGGCGGGATCGACCGTATTCATGGCGACGGGTGCAGCGAAGGCCCCACTCGGCCGGAAGGATGCACGAGCCATGGAAAACGGCAACCAGGTCTATGCGATAGCCCTGCTCAACAAAGCGACCTTCACGATGCTGCGAAACAGCCTCAATCGGGTTTACCGGGTCGACCAGACCCACCGGTTCGACGAGCTGATTCGGCAGCTCGATAAGATCGACGCGCATGGTTAACGGCGCCGGCCCGCTATCTCGCGCTACCGCCTAGCAAGGCGGTTGTTGTTTGCAATGCACCAATCGTGTAAGTTGAACCACTTCCGAGGGGTTCGGGCAAACCGCCATGGCGACGACACTTGTCAAAAAGATTCGCCGGCTCGCCGCTCCCAGTAGCTGGCAAGTCCGCACCAGACGGCTGTTCGCCGTCACCTTCCCGCTGTCGATCCCGTTGTGGCTGATCGCCGTGCTGGCCGGAAACGTCCTGCTCGTCGTGCTCGACATCTGGGGACCGCTGGTGCGATTCTGGAGCGCACCGCCCAAGCGCATATCCAGCTACAACTATAGCGACTATCGCTCGCCCGCCAGGCCATCTGACACGGTGGTGGAATTGCCGCGGCCCAAAAACAAGCGCGATGCGGCCTGAACGGCACTGTTAGGCAAAGCGAGGGTGCGGCTCTTCGCTTGCCCTTGATCACGTCAGCTTCTAGGCCCCCGCCCGGTTCGCCGGCAGGAACAGCTAATGCCCAACGTCACCGTGATCGGCGCCCAATGGGGCGATGAAGGCAAGGGCAAGATCGTCGACTGGCTGGCCGCCCGCGCCGACGTGGTGGTGCGCTTCCAGGGCGGGCACAACGCCGGACACACGCTGGTGGTCGGCAACACCACCTACAAGCTCAGCCTCCTACCCAGCGGCATCGTAACCGGCACGCTGTCGATCATCGGCAACGGGGTGGTGCTCGATCCCTGGGCGCTCAAGGAAGAGATCGAGCGGCTCGAGGGCCAGGGGGTCGAAGTGAACCCCGGCAACCTGGTTGTGGCCGACAACTGCCCGCTGATCCTGCCGCTGCACCGCGAGCTCGACGTGTTGCGCGAAGGCGCCGCCGGCAAAGGCAAGATCGGTACCACCGGGCGCGGCATCGGCCCGGCTTACGAGGACAAAGTGGGGCGCCGCGCGATCCGGGTGTGCGACCTGGCGCACCTCCACGAGCTAGAGCCGATGCTCGACCGGTTGTGCGCGCATCACGATGCCTTGCGCGCCGGGTTCGGCGAGGCGCCGGTCGACCGCGCGCGGCTGCTCGCCGACTTGCGCGGGATCGCGCCGTTCGTGCGCCAGTTCGCCGAGCCGGTGTGGAAGCGCTTGCGCGATTTGCGCCGCGACGGCGTGCGAATCCTGTTCGAAGGCGCGCAAGGCGTGCTGCTCGACGTCGATCACGGCACCTACCCCTTCGTCACCAGCTCCAACACCGTCAGCGGCACTGTCGCCAGCGGCAGCGGGCTCGGCCCCAATGCCGCCGGGTTCGTGCTTGGCATCGTCAAGGCCTATACCACCCGCGTCGGCTCGGGCCCGTTTCCCACCGAGCTGACCGACGAGGTCGGCGAACGGCTGGGCCAGCGGGGCCACGAATTCGGCACGGTCACCGCGCGCAAGCGGCGCTGCGGCTGGTTCGATGCCGTGCTGGTGCGCCAATCGTGCGCGATCAGCGGAGTGACCGGGATCGCGCTGACCAAGCTCGATGTGCTCGACGGTTTCGATACGATCAGGATCTGCACCGGGTACCGGCTCGGCGGGCAGGAAATCGACTACTTGCCCGCCAATGCGGCGGACCAGGAGGCGGTCGAGCCGATCTATGAGGAAATCGACGGGTGGAGCGGGACAACCGCCGGCGCGCGCCGGTGGGCCGACTTGCCGGCGCAGGCGATCAAGTACATCCGCCGCATAGAAGAGCTGATCGAATGCCCGGTCGCGAGCGTCTCGACCGGCCCGGAGCGCGAGGACACCATCCTCGTGCGCAACCCGTTCGCCGATTGACGCGCACGGCGAACTCGCCGGATGTGGGCGCGCCATGACCACGCGTGACAAAACCGGCATCCGTTCGGTCGGGGAAGATCATCTCGTTCGCCCGCTCGGCGAGCGGCTGTTCACGGTCGCCTGGGGGGCGATCCAGTGGCCGTGGCTGGCGCGCAGCCTGTGGGGCGGGCCGCTTTCCGCTAAGCACGCGCTGCTCGACCGGCTGGGCCTGCCGTACAATGCCTTGCCCCATCTCGGCAGCTGGAAGGCCGATACCTATTTCCTCACCCGGATCGTCGATGCGATAGAGCGGCTGCGCCCGCGCAACGTGGTCGAAATCGGGTGCGGCGCGACCTCGCTGGTGATCGCCCGCGCGCTTCAGCATCATGGCGGCGGCCGGCTCACCAGTTACGACCAGCATGGCGAATTCGTCGACAAGACCGCCGAATGGCTGGCGGAAAACGGCCTCGCCTCCCGCATTATCCGCGCGCCGCTGGTCCTGGCGCCGAACGAATGGTCGTCATCGTGGTATCAATTGCGCGACGTGCCCGAAAGCATCGACCTGCTGGTGATCGACGGCCCGCACTGGGCGCTCCATCCGTTCGGGCGAGGGCGCGCCGAAGTGCTGTTCGACCGAATTCCGCGCGGGGGCATGATCCTGCTCGATGACGCCGCGCGCCCGGGCGAGCGGGTCGTGGCGCGCCGCTGGCGCAAGCGCTGGCCCCGGTTCGACTTCCGCCTGCTCGGCGGGCCGGCCGGGACCCTGGTGGGCGAGCGGACCGGCTGAGCGCCGCGCGGGGCGGCGAGTTTCTTGACCTGATCCTTGTTTGTTCTTATCTTGTTCGAAGTTGTTTGCGACTCGGGAGAGCAGCGATGAGCCAAGCCGATTTCGCCTATGCCCCGGCCAACGATCCCGGCCGCGCGATCGCGGTGTCGATCTTCGCCGACCGGCCGGGCTTGCGCGACGAGCTGAGCGGCGATGTCGCGGCTGCGGGCCTCGCGGTGCGCGAATGCGCGGATTTGGCGGCACTCCTCGTGGGCGAACCGCGCGCGCTGGGCGAAGTCGTCCTGGTCGATTGTCCGCAAGTCGATGCCGCCGCGCTCGCGGCGCTGACCCGGCTCGACATGCGCGCGCGCCGCTCGGGCGCGCAGCTGGTGATCGCGACCGGGATCGCCGCGCTCGAAGGCGTGTTTGCCTGCTGCGACCAGTCGCAACCGCACATCCTGGTCGATCCGACCCGCGCCGAACGGGTCGTCGCGCTCGGCCGGGTGCTGGCCGAAGTCCCGGTTATGCGCGTGCGCGAGCTGGGCGAGGACGACCGGCTGACGCTCCTGCGCCTGACCGAACAAGTGGGCCGGATTGCGCAGCGCCTCGAAGGTCTCGGTTCCGACCGCGGCGGTTCGGGTGGTGCTTTCAAGTTCGGGAGTCCGGCGGCGACGTACCACGCGCCCGCACTTGGCGACCCGCCGGGCCGCACCGCGCGCGCGCCGTTGCCCGATCCGCGCCTGGTCCGGCGCATCATTCGCCAGCGCCAGCTGCGCGCGCGGTTTTTCGATGCCGAGCTGTTCGCCGATCCGGCGTGGGACATCCTGCTAGACCTTGCCGCCGCGCGCGCCGAGCACCGGCGGGTCTGCGTCACGTCGCTGTGCATCGCGAGCGGGGTTCCGCCGACCACCGCGCTGCGCTGGATCGCGCAGATGACTTGCGCCCGGCTGCTCGAGCGAGTCGAGGACGAGTCCGACCGCCGCCGCGCGTTCATCGCCCTGTCCGACAAGGCAGCAGAGGGCATGGCGCGCTATTTCGCCGAAGTCGGGGAAACGGCCGCGCAATTGGTCTGACGCCGAACGCCTGGCGCCGTCCCCGACTTCCCATCGAACGGGCGCGGCTCAGCTCATTCGAGCCGGTCTCGTTCGCCCCCCGCCGAAGGCGATCAGCAGCACTCCTGACAGCGCCGAGAACCCCGCTGCCGCGGCAAACGTGACTTGCGAGCCCCACGCGTCCCACAACAAGCCGGCGAGGACGCTGGCAATGAGCAGCGCGGCGCCCGCGAGCAAGCTGAACACGCCGAATGCCGAGCCCCGCAAATCCGCCGGCGCCGTGTCCGCCACCAGGCGCGCGAGAATGCCTTGCGTCAGTGCCATGTGCACGCCCCACAGGCCGACACCAATGAACACCCCGGTAAGCCCCGTCGCGAAGGCGAGGACCAGGTCGGCGGCGATCACCGCGACGATGCCGCACCCGAGCAAGCGGCGCGGCGTACCGCTGTCGGACAGGATGCCCGCCGGATAGGCGCCGAGCGAATAGACGAGGTTCATCGCCACCAGCACCAGCGGTGCGAGAGCGATCGGCAAGCCGGCCGAATGCGCCCGCAGGATCAGGAACGCCTCGCTGATGCGGCCGAGGCTGAACAGCACTCCGATCGCGGCGACCTTCCAGAACGGACCCCCGAGCAGCCGGACATCGCGCCACGCCGGCGAAGCGCGTCCGGCGGGCGCATGATTGGCCGGCTCCTTCACCCCGAACACGACCAGCGCGACCGCGATCAGCGCCGGGATCACCGCAATCCAGAACACCAGCCGCATGTCGTTGCCCAGCGCCAGCATGAGCCCGATCGCGAGCAGCGGACCGGCGAAGGCGCCGACCGTATCGAGCGACTGGCGCAGCCCGAATGCACGGCCGCGAAACTGCGGCGGAGTGACATCGGCGACCAGCGCATCGCGCGGCGCGCCGCGCAGTCCCTTGCCGATACGATCGGCAAAGCGCGCCCCGAGGACGGGCCATACTCCGGCGGCGAGCGGAAACAGCGGCTTGGAGGCGGCGCCCAGGCCGTAGCCGAGCAGCATCAGCGGCTTGCGGCGGCCGGAGAGGTCGGACAAACGGCCCGAGAAGACCTTGGTGATGCTCGCAGTCGCCTCGGCGATGCCGTCGACCATCCCGACCATCGCGACGCTCAGGCCCAGCGTGGCGGTCATGAACAGCGGCAGCAAGGCATGGATGATCTCGGACGATAGATCCATGAACAGGCTGACCAGCCCGAGGACCCAGACCGCGCGCGGCACTTGCAGCTTTGTTCCGCCCATCATCGGCTGGCTACCCTGGACCCGCAATTAAGTCCCCAACATTGAGCTCGGCCCGCGAGCGACAAAAAAGCCCCGGCGGCGCGCGGCGGCCGGGGCTCTGGAATCGAGGGTCCGGTTACCCGGCCGCTTGATCAGTAACGGCGATAGTAGCCGTCCTGCTGGTGCTCGCGGGCATGCTCCTGCTCGAACTGGTAATGCTCGTTGACGTGCTGACGCTTCAGGTAGCGGTGCAGCCGGCGATGTCCGCGCTGGCTCAAGCCTTGCGCGTGAGCGTCGGCGTGCAGCTCACCGAGGTCGTCGTGAACGTCGGCATGTTCGTCGTCGAGATCGTCGTGCTCGCGCTCGTGGCGATAGTTTCCCTGGTAGCCGTAACCGGAGTTATCGTAGCCGTAGGGCGAACCGTATCCGTACTGCGAGCCGTAACCGCCATATCCGCCCGACCCGATGGTGACCGAGAACACCCCTCGGGCGGCAGCGGGCGCGGGCGCCATCAGCGCGATCCCCGCCATTCCGGCCAGCGCGAGGACAATCTTGGATTTCATGGTCTTACTCCCGAGGTTATCCCGCCACTCTCGCTCTTAGCCGCTGCACATATGCTGAATGCGCCGTCGCCCGGCCGACAGGATCGGGCGATCCCGTCCCCGGTTTGGGTGGTCAGTTCGCTGCCGCATCGTTCCCATTGCGCACGCCGTTGACCCTTGCCGCAAACCCGCTAATCCGCGGCTTCCCGCAGCGTGGGCGGTTAGCTCAGTTGGTAGAGCATCTCGTTTACACCGAGAGGGTCGGCGGTTCGAGCCCGTCACCGCCCACCAATAAAATCAAAGGCTTAGAGCCGCGTTTGATCGCAATGCCCTAGCGGCGGCACAGTTCAGCGATGCTGTCCTCGCCGCGCAGGCCGTCGAGCACGATCCTGATCTTGTCTTCGGCCGAGAAATGCCGGCGTGTCTGCCGCCGGATGTCCTTCACCACCCGCTCAGCAGGGGCCTTTG
>JBDSDC010000070.1:0-5267 GCA_039920725.1 Croceibacterium sp.
AGCCGAGACGGAGGCGGCAGGCTGCGCGGCGGCGGGAAGCGTGAGCGCCATCACGGCCGCCCAGGTGCCCAGGGCCAGAAACGGTCGAAGCATGCGGGGAGTGGCCTTTCGAATTGCCGCGCCTAACGGGTGATCATCCGGCCGGCCTGGCGCAGGCCCGCTTGGAGCCCGGACGGCCGCCCGGTTTCATGTGTAATCGGGCCGATTAACCGCGGCTTGCCGGTTCGAGCAACCCCCGCCGATCGTCGAATTGCAAGGCCGCGAGGCGGGCATAGAGCCCGCCCTCGGCGATCAGCGCCGCGTGGTTTCCCTCCTCCACGATCCGGCCTTCGTCCATCACCACGATCCGGTCGGCCGCGCGCACGGTGGCGAGGCGGTGGGCGATGACCAGCGTGGTGCGATTCTGCATCAGCCGCTCGAGCGCGTCCTGCACCTGCCGCTCGCTTTCGGCATCGAGCGCGCTGGTGGCCTCGTCGAGCAGCAGGATCGGCGCATCGCGCAGGATCGCGCGGGCGATCGCCACCCGCTGGCGCTGCCCGCCCGAGAGGCGCGCTCCGCCTTCGCCGAGGAAAGTGTCGAGCCCTTGCGGCAGCGCGCGCAGGAAAGTTTCGGCATTGGCATCGCGCGCCGCCTGCCAGATCGCGTCCTCGTCCGCGTCCCATGCGCCGTAGCGCAAGTTGTCGCGCGCGCTGGCGGCAAACAGGACCCCGTCCTGCGGCACCAGCGCCATGCGGCGGCGGATCTCGGCCGGGTCGGCCTGCGCCAGCGGCACCCCGTCGATCCGGATCGTGCCGGCTTGCGGATCGTAGAACCGCATCGCCAGTTGGAAGATGGTCGACTTGCCCGCGCCCGAAGGGCCGACCACCGCCACGGTCTCGCCCGGCTCCACGGTCAGGCTGAATCCGGACACCGCGGCGACTTCGGGGCGCGTGGGATAACGGAAGGTCACGTTCTGGAACGCCAGCGCGCCGCGCGCCGGGAGCGGCAGCGCGAAGGGCCGCGCCGGCGGGGCGATCACCGGCTTCTCGTGCAGCAGCTCGTCGAGCCGGCTGGCGGCGCCCGCGCCGCGCAGCAAGTCGCCGTAGACTTCCGCCAGCGAACCGAGCGCGCCCGCGACCATCACCCCGGTCAGCACGAACGCGGCGATCGTCCCGCCCGACAGCTTGCCTTCGGCGACCAGCACCGCGCCGCGCCACATCAGCGCGGTGATCGACCCGAAGATCACCGCGATCGTCACCGCGGTCATCACCGCGCGCAAGCTGATCCGCCGCCTGGCGGTATCGAACGTCGATTCGACCGCCGCGCCGAAACGCGCTTCCTCGCGCGATTCCTGGTTGAACGCCTGGACGATCTTCATCGCGCCGAGGACTTCGGCGGTCAGCGCACCGACCGTGGCGACGCGGTCCTGACTTTCGCGCGACAGCTTGCGCACCCGGCGGCCGAACACGATGATCGGCACCAAGACCACCGGCACCGCGATCCCCAGCAGCGCCACCAGCTGCGGGGCCAGGTAGAACAGATAAGCGAGGCCACCGATCGCCATGATCGAATTGCGCAGCGCGACCGAGATCGTGGTCCCGACCACTTGCTCGATCTGCCCGGTGTCGGCGGTCATCCGAGAGGCGATTTCGGCGGGCGAGTTCTCCTCGAAGAACGCGGGCGATAAGCGCAGCAGGTTGGCGTGAACCGCCTCGCGGATGTCGGCCACGACCCGCTCGCCCAGCCAGCTGACGAAATAGTACCGGCACGCGGTGCCGACCGCGAGCACCCCGACGATCAGGCCGAGGTAGCGGAACCAGCGGGCGATCTCGGCCGGGTTGGTCCCGGCGACGAACCCGCGGTCGATGATAAGGCGAAAGCCCGCCGGGATCGCCAGCGTGGCCGATGCGGTGACCGCCAGCGCCACCAGCGCCGCGGCGATATAGCCCGGATAGCGCGCCGCGGCGCGCCAGATCAGGCGCAGCGGACCGAGCGTCGCGGCGGGCTCGACAGGAGGGCGGGAGGGGCGGCGGGCCATTCCGGGCGGGCGTTAGCAGGCCGTTGCCTGGGATTGAAGCGCTCGCTGGGGAACAACTTCGTTCTTTGCCGCATTGCAACATGAAAGCGACGGGTGCATTGTCCGCAGCGCGGGGGATTCAGCTTGCTCTACGATACGTATGAATGGCAGCGCTCGTGGCTCAACCGGGCCAGCGACTGGGCGGGAATCGGCGCCCAGCTGCTGACCAACCCGGCGCTGCCGCTGGGCTATTTCGGGATGGGCCCGATGGTCGCGGGCGCGCTGCAGGTGTTCTCCAGCTTCTATCAGGAACACGGAAAGCCCGAGTTCGGGATCGCGGCGGTCAAGATCGGCGGACGCGAGCGCGCGGTGCACGAAACGGTGGTGCTCGAAAAGCCGTTCGGCGTGCTTCGCCGCTTCACGCGCGCCGGCTTGCCCAAGGACGCACCCAAGCTGCTGATCGTCGCGCCGATGAGCGGGCATTACGCCACGCTGCTGCGCGGCACGGTCGCCCGGCTGGTCGAGAACCAGCAAGTGTGGATCACCGACTGGGCCGATGCCAAGATGGTCCCGCGCGAGCTCGGCTCGTTCGATCTCGACGACTACATCGATTACCTGATCGAATTCCTCCAGTTCCTCGGCCCCGATACCCACGTGCTGGCGGTGTGCCAGCCGTCGGTCCCGGCGTTCGCGGCGGCGGCGATCATGGCCGCCGACAAGGATCCGTGCCGGCCCAAATCGCTGACCATGATGGGCGGTCCGGTCGACACCCGCGCCAGCCCCACTTCGGTCAACGACGTGGCGATGGCGCGGCCGCTGACCTGGTTCCGCGACAACGTGATCGCCACCGTGCCGCTCGGATACCCGGGCGCCGGGCGCAAGGTCTATCCCGGTTTCCTCCAGCTGGCCGGGTTCATCTCGATGAACCTCGAAAGCCACATGATGAGCCATTACGAGATGTTCAAACACCTGACGCTGGGCGACCCGGGAAGCGCGGCCTCGAAGCAATCGTTCTATGACGAATACCTGTCGGTGTCTGATCTGACGGCCGAGTTTTACCTCGAGACGATCGAGGAGGTGTTCCAGAAGCACTCGCTGCCCAAGGGCCAGTTCGTCCACCGCGGCAAGGCGATCGATCCCGACGCGATCCGCGACACCGCGCTGCTGGCGATCGAGGGAGAGCGCGACGACATCTCGGGCCTCGGCCAGACCAAGGCCGCGCTCGACCTCGCCGAGCATTTACCCGCCAAGAAGAAGAAGTACTTCTTCGCCAAGGACGTGGGCCATTACGGCATTTTCAACGGCAGCAAGTGGCGCGACAGCATCGCACCGGTGGTCGAAACGTGGATCCGCGCCAACGCGTGACGCATGCGCCTAAGTCTGGGCGCGGTCTTCCCGCCGGAACAGCTTGCGCAGCACGCGGCGCGCAACCAGCAGCAGCGCGATCGCCGACAGCAGCAATCCGATCGCAATGACCCCAGCGGCGACCGGGTGGGTGTACATCAGCAGCAGCAAGCCACTGCTCGCGATGTCCTCCGCGGTCGAGACGACCACATTGCTGACGGGCTCGGGGCTGGTGTTGACCAGGGCCCGGATACCCGCCTTGCTACCATGCGCGAGCAGCGCCCCGCCCCCGCCGAGCAGAAGGGCGATGGTCTGGGTGGCGGGATCGGACGGATCGACGATCGCCAGCGCCAGCAGCGCCCCGCCGATCGGGCGGATCACCGTGTGGACCGTGTCCCACAAGCTGTCGATGAAGGCGATCTTGTCGGCGAAGAATTCGCATAGCGCGGCGAACCCGGCGGCGCCGATGACCCACGGGCTGGCGAGCACTTGCAGCCCGGCGAGATGTTCGGGCAGCGGGACATAGCCGGTGCGCATCGCGATCCCGGTCGCCAGCACCACCAGGTACAGCCGCCAGCCCGAGAGCAGGCTGGCGCTGGCGGCAACGCCGAGGATTTGCACGATCGGGAGCGCGGCGGGGGCGGCCATGCAGGCAGTTATCGGCGGTTAAGGTGCTCGCGGGAAGCGCTTTTTCGGGCGGCGCGGCGCCTGACGGAAAATTACACTATCGGCCTGGATTGCGCAATTATGTGGCGCAATCGGTCAAAACTTGCCAAAACTGTTTCCTGTCGCCATGGAAATCCCTCGCGACAATTTAGGCATTTGCGTGCCGGGTGATTCGGGCTTTGCTGCCGGTTTACACCGGCGCCGAAGCGCGGCTTGCCCCGATCGGAAACAGGAACACGAGGTTGACCGAGTATCCCGCTCGCCAGGGCTTGTACGATCCGCGTAACGAGCACGATTCCTGCGGGGTGGGCTTCATCGCCCATATCAAGGGCGCCAAGTCGCACGCCATCGTCGGCCAGGCGCTGGAGATCCTCACCAACCTCGATCACCGCGGCGCGGTCGGGGCCGACCCGCTGCTCGGCGACGGCGCGGGCATCCTGCTGCAGATTCCCGACGCGCTCTATCGCCAGTGGGCGGACAGCCAGGGGCTGACCCTGCCGCCGCCCGGCGAGTACGCGGTAGCCATGTGCTTCATGCCGCAGCACGAGGAGGCGCGCGACTTCATCGCCGGGCAGTTCGAGAAATTCATCGCCAAAGAGGGCCAGCGGCTGATCGGCTGGCGCGACGTGCCGACCACGCAGGACGGGCTGGGCAAGGCGGTGCTCGCCTCGATGCCGTGCATCCGCCAGTGCTTCGTCGCGCGGGGCGACAACTGCGCCGACCAGGACGCGTTCGAGCGCAAGCTGATCGTGATCCGCAAGCAGACCCAGAACCCGCTCGCCGCGCTGGCCGAAAAGCATGCGCTGCCCGAGATCACCCAGCTCTACATGCCCAGCTTCTCCAGCCGGACGGTGGTCTACAAGGGGCTGCTGCTGGCCAGCCAGGTGGGCAGCTTCTACGACGACTTGCGCGATCCCGCGTGCACCAGCGCGCTCGGGCTGGTCCATCAGCGCTTCAGCACCAACACCTTCCCCAGCTGGAAGCTGGCGCACCCGTACCGGTTCCTCGCGCACAACGGCGAGATCAATACCGTGCGCGGCAACGTCAATTGGATGAACGCCCGCCGCCGGACGATGGAATCGCCGCTGCTGGGCAGCGATCTCGACAAGCTGTGGCCGATCATCCCGCACGGTCAGTCGGACACCGCGTGCCTCGACAACGCGCTCGAACTGCTGCTGCTCGGCGGTTACGACCTCGCGCATGCGATGATGATGTTGATGCCCGAGGCGTGGGCCAAGGACCCGCTGATGGATGCCGGGCG
>JBDSDC010000071.1:0-7483 GCA_039920725.1 Croceibacterium sp.
GCCCAACTTAACGCCGATGCATTACCGCTTCGTCTACTCCGCCGCCTCGGTGACCAAACCCGCGTCGCTCATTTCCGCTTCGATCTCCGCCGCCTTGGCCTCGACCAGCGCCACGATGTGCCCGATCATGTCGGCGTCCTGCACATGGTGATCGGTCACGCCCGACAGGTAGACCATGTGTTTGCCCTGACCGCCGCCGGTGATCCCGATGTCGGTTTCGCGCGCTTCGCCGGGGCCGTTGACCACGCAGCCGAGCACTGACAGCGACATCGGCGTCTTGATGTGGCTCAGCGCGTCTTCCAGAGCCTGAACCGTGCGGATCACGTCGAAGCCCTGGCGCGCGCAACTGGGGCACGAGACCACCCGGACGCCGCGGGTCCTGAGGCCCAGTGACTTGAGAATTTCATAGCCGACCCGCACTTCCTCCTCGGGCTCGGCGCTGAGCGAGACGCGGATGGTGTCGCCGATCCCGGCCCACAGCAGGTTGCCCATGCCGATGGCAGATTTGACCGTGCCGCCGATCAGCCCGCCGGCCTCGGTGATCCCCAGATGCAGCGGGCAATCGACCGCGTCGGCCAGTTGCATATAGGCGGCGACCGCCAGGAACACGTCGCTGGCTTTCACCGCGACCTTGAATTCGTGAAAATCGTGGTCCTGGAGCAGCTTGATGTGGTCGAGCGCGGATTCGACCAGCGCTTCCGGACACGGCTCGCCGTATTTCTCCAGCAGGTCTTTCTCGAGGCTCCCGGCATTGACCCCGATGCGGATCGCGCAGCCGTTGGCCTTGGCCGCGCGGACCACTTCGGCGACCCGTTCGGATGAGCCGATGTTGCCCGGGTTGATCCGCAGGCACGCCGCGCCCGCATCCGCCGCCTCGAGCGCGCGCTTGTAGTGGAAATGGATGTCGGCGACGATCGGGATCCGCGCCGCGCGGACGATCGCCCCGAGCGCGGCGGTGCTCGCCTGGTCGGGGCACGACACGCGGATAATGTCGCACCCGGCCTCCTCGCACCGGCGGATCTGGTCGATCGTCGCGGCGGCGTCCGAGGTCGGGGTGTTGGTCATCGTCTGCACGGTGATCGGCGCATCGCCCCCCACCGGCACCGCGCCGACCATGATCTGCCGGCTCTTGCGCCGCTGAATGTCGCGCCAAGGGCGTATCGAAGTCATGCCCGCGCATATAAGCCCGCGCAGATGAAGGGGCAATGACAGGCAGGGCGGGCGCGCGAGGGCGGCGAAATCCAACTGAGGGTTACACAAGTTACACCTGTTGGATTTCGTGTAATCCAGCGAAAGTGGCGGATTCCTGCGGGTTTGCGAGGGCTTGAGGAGGCAAAACGCGCGGGGCGGGAAATAAAATTATCGTTCGTGCGGGCGTAAGATTGTGTCGCATGGCCTGGTGCGGGGATGGGCGGAGGGCAGGGGCATTGCGCCAGCTAGGCATTGGCGGGCCGTGTCGGAAAGTTGTTTGTGAGGGGCGACCGGCAAGGCTGATCGGGGAGGTGTATGCTGTCTCCATGCCCGAGCGGGAGTCAAAAACAGGCCCACCCCTACCCCTCCCGCAAGCGGGAGGATTCCTACTTCACCCTCCCGCTTGCGGGAGGGCCGGGGTGGGCCAGTCAACTTCACTCGCCTGTCCAATCGACAGCGGGGCACATGACCTGTTCGCGCCAAGACACAAAGCCGCAATGATGCAGCGCCCAACCGTTTCGTGTCTCCATGTGGACCCCGCCGAGCCCGCCCGCAAAGACCCTTCGCGCCTTCGCGCCTTTGCGCGAACAATCTCTCCGGTCGGCGAATTAGGTATAATGTCCCTGGAATACCCGGAATACCTACTGCCCTCCCTCGTCGATTTCCGCCGTGCCGCGCCGCGCCGCGCCGGGCGGGGTGGAGCGCGGGCACTGCGGCTGGCGATACCGCCCGGCAAATTCTCCGCCCATCGCAGCCTGGCTCTGAACGAGGCTTGACCCTGACGTGGCTCCGCGGATCAAGACCTTGCGGCTAATCGCTTAGTGCGTCGTTACCGTCGCTGTCGTGCGGACAGTGTGGCGGACTGGGCGGCGGTGGTGAGCGGCGGCCTTGTGCACCACGCGGCGGTGCGCCGGAGCGGCAGCGGCCACGTCGGTGCTGGTCGTGGTCAGCGTGGTCGTGGTGGGAGCGGCGGGAGCGGCGGGGGCCGGCACCTGCACGATCACCGGGGGCGCGGCGCGCGCGGCGGCGGCGTCGGCCTGGGCGCGCGCGGTGGCGGCCTGCGCATCGGCGGCGCGGGCATTGGCCTGAGCGGCCTGGGCCTGCGCGGCCTCGGTCGCCAAGCGCTGATCGTCGGTCCGCGCGCGTTGCGCGGCGGCGAGCGCCTGGTCGGCGAGCTCGGACGCGTGGTTCGCATCGCGCAACGCCTCGAGCTTGGCGTGATGGTTGAGTTCGTCCTGCGCGGTGTGCAGCGCCCTCAAGGCCTCCGCATGAAGCCGCGGGGCATCGCCCGCCGCGCCGACGATGTTGACCGCGTCAATTTTGGCCTGCGCCGCGGCGATTGCTTTCTGCGCCCGGGCCGCCTTGCCCTCGGCTGAGGCCGCGGCGGGCAACGCGAGCAGCGCTGCGGCGGCAAGGCTGGTGGCAAAAGTACGATGGAATGACATGATTTTGTCTCCGTGACCCGTTCGGTGCTCTCAACGAGCGGGTGCCGGCGCTGTTCCTGAGTTGCCTAAGGTTTGCGGTAGGCGATGAACCCGTCCGACCGGGCGAGGAGGGCGCCCAAGGTGCCGATCCCGCAGCGATCGGACGCGCTCTCGGACAAGCGGACCGTCTGGTGCGGCCCGGCCTGCACCTGGCCATCCGGGCCGACCAGCCAGACCGGCTCGGTAACCGCGCAATCGATCGTCGAGCGGCCGTCGTCGAGCCACGCGTGCGGCACCCGCGCGCCTGCCCGGCCGCGCGTCAGGTCCGGATGGAGGCACGCCGGCTCGTCCTCGCGTCGCCCGCCGGTCACCGCGTTCGAGCAGTAGAATTGCCCGATCTCCATCGTCAGCTCGTCGCGCAGCTCGGGCGTTGTCGCGTCGATCTCCTCGGGCGTCACCCGGCGGATGTAGCGGGTATAGGCCTGCTCGACCGTCAGCCGGGCGACCGGGAGCCGCTCGGCCTCGTAGCTGTCCAGCAAGGCCTCGTCGGCCTCGCCCCTGAGCACCGCGGCCAGCTTCCATGCGAGGTTGGCTGCGTCCTGCACCCCGGTATTGCCGCCGAAGCCGCCCGTCGGCGGAACCACGTGCGCGGCGTCTCCGGCGAGGAACACGCGGCCCTGCCGGAAGGCGTTCGCATAGCGCGCCTCGGCCACCCAGGCGGCGACGTCCTCGATCTCGACCGCCAGATCGGGCACGCCGACCGCCGAGCGCACCAGCGCGATCGAGCGTTCGGGCGAAGTGTCGCTGGCCACGTCCTTCGCGCCGGGCAGCGCCAGGTCCCCGAGGGTGTTGACCACCAGGAACCCGCGCGTGCCGCCGGCCTCGAAGCGGAAGAAACCGCGCTGGTCCGCGTTGAGGACGTAGATCACGCCCATCTGGCGCCCTTCGAGCCAGGGTCGGCAATCGGCCCTGAAGTAGATCGTGATGCTGTCCGACAGCCAGCCCGGCCCGCTCATCCCGATGCCGAGCGCCGCGCGCACGGGGCTGCGGTTGCCGTCCGCCGCGATCATGTATTTGGCGCGGATTTCGCTGACCGCGCCGGTTTCGAGGTCGCGAACTTGCGCGGTGACCCCGTCGGCATCCTGCGTGAAGGACGCCAGCTCGCTGCGGTAATGCAGGTCCGCGCCGAGCTCGGCCGCGCGGCGGTGGAGCAGCGGCTCGAGGCTCTGCTGGGTCATGAAGAACCGCCGGCACGGGCTGTAGGGCTCGACCCCTGCGTTGATGCTGGGCACGAACTGCGCCAGCTCGCGCCCGGCGAGCGATTCGACCAGGTTGATCCCGCCGTCGGGGCCGAACTGCTCGTGCGAGGCTTCGAGGATCGCGGCTTCGAGCCCGATCCGCCGGTAAGCCTCCATCGTCCCGAGATGGAAGTACCCGGCGCGCGGATGGATCGAGGTGCCCGCGTGCTTCTCGGCCACTTGCGCGGGGATCCCGTGATGCCCGAGGAACGCCGCCGCCGACAACCCCACCAGGCTGCCGCCGACAATCAGCACGTCGCATTCGCTGGCCGCCATTCCGCCGCCGCTCCTCTACCCGCCGCCTATGCTAGGAGCGCCGTCCAGCGAAGGAAAGGCATCGCAAACCGCGCGGCGCAAGCTCGCGCCCGGCGCTGGTCGCCTGGCCGGTAACTCTGCACCTTCCTTATCAGCGCCGCCGACCCTAAAGCCATCGCCGCGATGGACCAGACCGCCAGCCATTTCCTGCGTGACGGGTTCCTGCTGCTCGGCTTCGCGCTGGGGTTCGTGCTGCTGTTCCGGCGGCTGCGGCTGGGGGCGACGCTGGGGTACCTGGTGGCGGGCGCGCTGGTCGGGCCGCACGGGCTGGGTCTGGTCGGCGGGGCGCAGGACAAGATCGACTTCGCCGAGCTCGGCATCGTGCTGCTGCTGTTCATCGTCGGGCTCGAGCTGAGCCCGTCGCGGTTGTGGCGGATGAAACGCGAAATTCTCGGCCTCGGCCTGGCGCAAGTGGCGCTGTGCGGGGTGGCGCTGGCCGGGCTGATCTATGCGGTGACCGGCTTCACCGCCGGGGCGGCGCTGGCGATCGGGCTGCCGCTGGCGCTCAGCTCGACCGCGCAAGTCCTGCCGATGCTGCAATCGGCCGGGCGCATGCGGACGCCGTTCGGCGAGCGCGCCTTTGCCATCCTGCTGTTCCAGGACTTGTCGATCATCCCGCTGATCGCGATCGTCGGGGCGATGAGCCGCCATCCTGCCGCCGGCGGCGCGCCGCCCGGGTGGCAGGCGGCGCTGCTGACGCTGGCCGCGGTCGCCGGGCTGATCGCCGCGGGCCGGTTCCTGATCCGCCCGCTGTTCAACCTGATCGGCGGGCTGGGCGAGCGCGAGATGTTCATCGTCGCCGCGCTGTTCACGATCGTCGCGGCGGCGGGGGTGATGCAGGCGATCGGCGCCAGCACCGCGCTGGGCGCGTTCGTCGCCGGGGTCATGCTCGCCGATTCGCCCTATCGCCACGAGCTCGAGGCCGATGTCGAGCCGTTCCGCTCGATCCTCCTCGGGCTGTT
Source organism: Croceibacterium sp. (assembly GCA_039920725.1). Classification (GTDB taxonomy): domain Bacteria; phylum Pseudomonadota; class Alphaproteobacteria; order Sphingomonadales; family Sphingomonadaceae; genus Croceibacterium_A. The sequence goes on from JBDSDC010000071.1 coordinate 5,191, forward strand.
CTTCCTCGCGGTGGGCATGATGCTCGACCTCGGCGCGATCGCCGCGCGCCCCGGTTTCGTGTTCGGTATGGCCGCGCTGGTGATCGTGACCAAGGCGGCGGTGATCGGCGCGCTGGGGCGGGCGATCCGCATGCCGTGGCGCCGCGCGCTGGCGCTCGGGCTGCTGCTCAGCCAGGGCGGCGAGTTCGGCTTCGTGCTGTTCGCCCAGGCGCGCGCCGGCTTGCTGATCGACGAGACCGCCGCCAGCCTGTTTGCCGCGGTGGTCACGCTGTCGATGGCGACGACCCCGTTCCTGATGATGGCCACCCGGCGCATCCGCCAGGCGCCGGGCAAGTCCGAAGTGCGTGAAGGACCCAATCACGGTCAGGGGGGCGACGAGCACGCCGCGTCCGCGCTGATCGTCGGCTATGGCCGGTTCGGGCAGGCGGTGGCGCAGATGCTGATGGCGGGCGGGATCACGGTCACGCTGATCGACACCGATGTCGAGATGATCGACGTGGCCGAAGGGTTTGGGGCCAAAGTCTATTTCGGCGACGGCACCCGGCTCGACTTGCTCCGCCAGGCGGGCGGGGCGGAAGCCGAATTGATCCTGTTCTGCATCGACCAGGACCAGATCGGGCCCGAGCTGGTCCACGCGGTCCATAAGGCGTTCCCCGATGCGTCGATCTACATCCGCGGCTACGACCGCCGCTCGGTGCTCAAACTGACCGACACCCCGGCCGAATACGTCGTCCGCGAAGTGATGGAATCGGCGCTCAAGATGGCCCGCATGGCGCTGGGCAAGCTCGGCCTCAGCGAAGAGGAGATCGGCAAGGCGGAAGACTTCTACCGCGCCAACGACCGCGAGCGGCTGACGCGCCAGATCGCCGCGGGCGACTTGCGCGCCGCGCGCGAGGTGATCGTGACCGAGCCACACGGGCCCCAAGGTGCCGCGCGCTGAGTCACAAGGCGCGGCCGAAGCACTGCGAGAAATCGCCCGGCAGATAATCGCCGAACGGTTCGCACGTCGCGAAGCCGTGCTTGCGGTAGAGCGCGACAGCGGGCGCAAATGGCCCGGTGCGGCCGGTCTCGAGACCGAGCCAGCGATAGCCGCGGTGGCGGGCCTCGGCCATCAGCGCCAGCAGGATCGCTTCGCCCGCGCCGCGCCCGCGGAAAGCCGGGGCGGCGCGCATCGACTTGAGCTCGCCGCATTCCGGGCCGAGCTGCTTGAGCGCGCCGACCGCGGCCAGTTCGGCCCCGGCCCAGGCGCTGTAGAACGTCACGTCGGGCGCCCGCAGCCGCTCGATCGGCAGCGCGTGGACCTGATCGAGCGGGGTGTTGGCGTGCATCTCGGCCAGGTGCAGTGCCAGCAGCGCGGCCACTTCGGGCCCGCTCAGGTCGTCGGCCATGATGCGATAGTCGGTCATGCTCGCGCTGTGCTACGCCCGCGGGCATGGTGACAAGAGGCAACCCGCCTACCAAGCCGAAGTGGGCGCTGGCGATCCACGGCGGCGCGGGGGCGATGACGCGCGAAGCGCTGGGCGAGACGCGCCAGGCCGCCGATACCGCCGCGCTCAGGGCCGCGCTGGCCGTCGGGACCGCGGTGCTGGCAGCCGGCGGACGCGCGCTCGATGCGGTCGAGGCGGCGGTCGTGGTGCTCGAAGACGACCCGAGCTTCAACGCCGGACGCGGCGCGGTGTTCAGCTACAATGGGGTCAACGAGCTCGACGCCTCGGTGATGGACGGGGCGAGCCGAGGCGCGGGCGCGGTCACCGCGCTGCGCCACGTCAAAAACCCCGTGCGGCTGGCGCGGGCGGTGATGGAGCACAGCCCGCACGTGTTCCTCGGCGGCTCGGGGGCGGAGGAATTCGCCCGCGAGCAGGGGCTCGAGCTGGTCGATGCCGACTGGTTCGCGACCCCCGAACGGTGGCGCCAGCTGCAGGCGCTCAAATCGCACAAGCTCGGCTGGTTCGATGCCGAGGTGAAATACGGCACCGTTGGCGCGGTCGCGGCCGATCTGGCGGGCCACGTCGCCGCCGCCACCTCGACTGGCGGGCTGACTGGCAAGCGGTGGGGCCGGATCGGCGATTCGCCGGTGATCGGTGCAGGCACTTATGCCGACGACCGCAGCTGCGCGGTCAGCGCCACCGGCGCGGGCGAGGTCTTCATCCGCGCCGGGGTCGCGCACGAGATCGGCGCGCGAATGCGGCTGCTCGGTGAAAGCGCGCAAGCGGCGGCAGATGCTGTGATGGCGGAGGTCGGCGCGCTCGGCGGCGATGGCGGGGTCATTGTCGCCGCGCCCGATGGTACCACC
>JBDSDC010000072.1:0-22275 GCA_039920725.1 Croceibacterium sp.
GCTGCGCGCCGACCCTGACCTCGCCAACGGGCTCAACGTCCACGCCGGGCGGGTGACGTATGAAGCCGTCGCCCGCGAACTCGGCTACGAGTGGATGCCGGCGGCCGACGCGCTGGCATCTTGACATTTCGCGTTGTTCTTGCTATGTTCCGTGCCTCCCGTAGCTGAGGGCTAGGGCATGATGCGGGTCGCGGCGTTCGAACATTATCTGCGCACTGGCCGAGTGCCGAACCCGCGATTGGACGCGGGTGATGAAGTGAAGTTCAATCACAATCACGACAGGCTTGGCCGGTTCACGTTCTCCGGCGGAGCGGTCGGCATGTCTCGGGCACCGTCGATCGCGCCTCCACGCAGCCGGATTCCCTCCACTGGCCGCAGCCCTGCACCGCAGCCTTCCTCCGCCGCACCCCGGCGCAGGGCCGCGGCGGAAATCCCCGGCTATCCCGAAAGCGGACGAACCTCCTGGCGGAGCGCCAACGACTATGCCTTTGCCGCCGCGGCCAATCACTACAATCGCAAGTACAACCTCAAACCGGGCGCTGACGAATACAAGACGCCCGAGTTTCTGAAGGCTTGGGCGATGCGCGAATCGGGCGGCGAAGGCGACCACGCCGCCTTCACGACCGATCCGTTTCAGGTGAACAAGCCGCGGGATTGGGCGCCGGAAAAAGCACGGCTCGGTCTTCAGCAGGGTCAAAAGATGACCCCTGCCGTGAGTGCCTATGCAGCGCTTGAGTGGTTGCGGCAAAAGTCATTCTGGCATGACGGCAAAGGCGGGGTGCGTCGCCTGGACACTCAGGGTGCGCTGGAAAGATACAACCACCGCAAAGTTCGCTCTCGTGAGTCCGGGCAAGAAATGCATTACGTTTGGTATGCGCGGACAATCATGCAAATGGCCCGCGCGGCGACCGCCAAGGAGCGGCGAGCGTGAGAACCCTGACCGGCCTCGACTACTCTTTATTTCTCCTGCTGGGGGGTTGCCATGGCGGCGATGGCACAAAAGCGCGCGGTGAGGCTGCGGTCATCACCAACGGACCGTGCGATATACGACCCCTCTCTAAGCTTAGCCCGTCCATATTCCTCTCTACTCTCAAAACTGTAAAGTATTTGGGCGACGTTAAGACAGACAAAGCGAGATTTCAAATCTACTATTATGATGACGTCGATATTCAAGACAGCCATGAAAATTTCAGATTGATCGTTTTTAATGCGGACTGCAAGTATCTTGGGCTGTATGTAACCGACGACAATCCCGTGCGGATAGAGGGTAACAAGGTCATCTATCACACGCGATACCCCGGTAACGTGGTGACCTTCACCGGCGACAAGCCGCCCGATCACATCTGGATCGACGGCGATTTACCGGAATTCTACTCGCCTGACCGCGAGCGGATGATGCGCTAACGGACGGCTTGCGTGAGGCTGTTGAAAACGCTTGCTGCGCTGCTGATGTCAGCACTTTCCCTGCTGGCGGACTGCCAGGCCGACCATAACCCACGGGCGGATAGCAAGCCGCCTGCAATACCAAGCGGTCCGTGCGATATTCAAAACTTGCCCAAGCTTAGTGACGAGATAGCTGTCGCCAACCACGAAACCATGACGTACTTAGGTGACGCCAAGACAAAAAGCACTAAGTTCCGGCTTTACTCTTACGTATTTAATAACCCTGAGAGCGGCCACGGAAATCATCGCTTAGTTGTATTCGACGCAAATTGCAAGTTTCTTGGTCTGTATGTAACGTCGGTTGCCGATCCGTTACGCATTGAGGGCAACAAGGTGATTTACGAAACCGAATACCCCGGCAACGTTGTGACCTTCGCCGGCGACAAGCCGCCCGATCACATCTGGATTGACGGCGAGATTCCCGATTTTGACCCTCCTGATCGCGAGCGCAGATGACGGGACAATGAGCGGAAGTTGTTTCAATTCCAAAGTCCGCTCATCCCCGGACTTGATCCGGGGTTGTCGAAGCGTCTTGCAGGAACGGCGCCGCCACCTCCGGCGGCACGCGCATCACACGCCAGGTTTCGCGGTCGACCATTGCCCACGTGGTCCTGGCCCGCACGATCGCCTTGCCCGCGGCATTGGCGAACGTGAAATGGCGGTCGAACCGCGCGCCGCTCGGTCCTTCGAGAATCTCGGTCGTACCGGTGACAGCCTCGCCCTCGCGGACATTGCCGCGATAGTCGATTTCGTGCCGGGTCACGACCCAGGCATAAGCCGCGAGGTGCGCCGGATCGGCATCGGCCAGCCAGTGCGCGGTCGCCAGATCCTCCATCCACCGGACCCACACCGCGTTGTTGACGTGGCCGTTCTCATCGATGTGCTCGGGCAGCGCGGTGAAGGTGAGGGCGAAAGTGCTGCTCATTCTTGCGGGCCTATCGCTTCGCTACTTGACGCCTCGAGCGACACGCCCAGCTGCCACAGGATGAAGGCGAATTCCTCGGCGGTTTCCCTGAGGCTTTCGAACCGGCCCGACTTGCCGCCATGCCCCGCGCCCATGTTGGTCTTGAGCAGCAGTTCGTTGGCGTCGGTCTTCATCTCGCGTAGCCGCGCGACCCATTTGGCCGGCTCCCAGTACGTCACCCGCGGATCGTTGAGCCCGGCGGTGACCAGCAGCGGCGGATAAGCCTGCGCGCGAACATTGTCGTACGGCGAATAGCTGCGGATCAGCGCGAACGCCGCAGCATCCTCGATCGGGTTGCCCCATTCGGGCCATTCGCCCGGCGTCAGCGGCAGCGAGGCGTCGAGCATCGTCGCCAGCACGTCGACGAACGGCACGTGCGCCACCACCGCACCCCACAATTCGGGGTCGGAATTGATCACCGCACCCATCAGCTCGCCGCCCGCCGAGCCGCCCGAAGTGCTGATCCGCCCCGCCTCGGCAAGCCCGCGCGCGATCAAACCGCGGGCCACATCGACAAAGTCGGTGAAGGTGTTGGTCCGCCGCTCGAGCTTGCCCGCCTTGTACCACGCGCGCCCCAGGTCATCCCCGCCGCGGATATGCGCGATGGCATAGGCGAAGCCGCGGTCGACCAGGCTCAGCCGCGTGGTCGAAAAGCCCGGTTCGATGGCGATCCCATAAGCGCCGTAGCCATAAAGGTGGAGCGGGCCGGGTGACACGCGGTCCTTGCGATAAACCACTGAAACCGGGATCGCCGTGCCGTCGCGCGCGGCGATCTCGAGCCGCTGGGTGGTATAGAGCTCGCGGTCGTAGCCCGAGGGGATTTCCTGGACTTTGAGCAGCTCGAGCCGCCGGTCCGCAACGTGATAGTCGTAAGTACTCGCCGGGCTGACCATGCTCTCGTAGCTGACCCGCAGCACGCTCATCGCCCATTCGGGATTGTTGCCGAACCCGGCGGTGTAGCTCGCCTCGGGGAACTCGACCGGCTCGATCCGGCCCGAATTGACCGGATCGTCGTCGTAATAGCGCACCTCCAGCCTGTCGAGCCCGGCGAGGCGGCCCTCGACGAGGTAGAAGTCGCGGAACAGCTCGAAACCGGTCAGGTAGAACGCGTCCGAGCCTTCGATCAGCGAGGTCCATTCGGCGGGCGAGGCCAGCGGCGCGGTGGCGAGGCGGAAGTTCTCGTGAGTGTCGTTGGTGTGGATGTAGAGCACGCCGCCGCGCTCCTCGACGTCGTATTCGACGCCCTTTTCGCGCGCCCGGACCAGGATCGGCGGGCTGAGCGGATCGGCCGCGGGGATCAGCCGGGACTCGCTGGTCTCGTGGTCGCCCGCCGAGACGATCACCCACTGCTCGTTGGCCGAAAGCCCGGCGGACACGCGAAAGCCCTCGTCGTCCTCATGGTACAGCTCGATGTCGCCTGACAGCGGCTGGCCAAGCCAGTGGAGCCGGGCGTTGTCGGTGCGCCACTGCTCGTTGGCGAGCGAGTAGATCAGGCCGGTGTCGCCCGCGACCCACACAAGCGCGCTCAGCGTGCCTGGGATTTCGTCGGGCAGATGCTCGCCGCTCGCCAGGTCCTTGATCCGGACGGTGAAGCGCTCGGAGCCGTTGTCGTCGACCGAGTAGGCCAGGCGCCGCCCGTCGTTGCTGACCGACAACGCGCCGAGGCGGAAGTATTCGTGCCCCTCGGCCAGCGCCGGTTCGTCGAGGATCAGCTGGTCTTGGCCGCCGGTAACGGGCCTCCGCCACCACCGCTTGTATTCGGCCCCGTCCTCGAACTCGATCCAGTAGAGGTACTCGCCGTCCTTCTGCGGGACCGACTTGTCAGCTTCCTTGATCCGCGCGCGCATCTCAGCGAACAGCGCGTCGATCGCGCCCTGGTGCGGCTTCATCCGCGCCTCGAACCACGCGTTCTCGGCTGCGAGATGCGCCAGCACCGCCTGGTCGTTGACCTCGGGATAGGCGGGATCGCGCAGCCACGCGTAATCGTCGGTCACGGTCACCCCGTGGTGGGTGGCGGCGGACGGCTGCATTGGCGCGACCGGAGGGGTGAGCAATGTGGTATCGGGCATGGCGGCCCTCTATGGAGGGCGGACCGAGACGGCAAGCCGAGGACCGTACGATGTTGATGGATACCCATGAAGCGCGCCTGACCGCGCTGCGCGAGGAGCTGGCCCGGCGGAGCCTCGACGGGTTCGTGGTCCCGATTTCGGACGAGCATTTGAGCGAATACGTCGGCGGTTATGCCCAGCGGCTCGCGTGGCTGACCGGGTTCGGCGGCTCGGCGGGGACCGCGGCGGTGCTCAAGGACAAGGCGGCGATGTTCGTCGACGGCCGCTACACGCTGCAAGTCCGCGACCAGGTCGATGGCCGCTTCTACGATTACAAGTCGGTACCCGAGGACAGCCTGGCGCAGTGGCTGGCCCAGAGCGCCGCGCCCGGCGCGCGGATCGGGTTCGACCCGTGGCTCCACACCAGCGGCTGGGCCAAGGCGGCGGCGACGGCGCTGAAGGAGGTGGGCGCCGAGCTGGTCCCGCTCGCCAGCAATCCGATCGACTCGATCTGGGCCGACCGCCCCGAGCCTTCGCCCGCCCCGGCGTTCGTCCACGACGAGGCGCTGGCGGGCCAGTCGAGCGCCGCCAAGCGCGCCGCGGTGGCCGAATGGCTGACGGCCAGGCAGCTCGACGCGGCGGTCATCAGCGCGCTCGATTCGGTCGCCTGGCTGCTCAACGTGCGCGGGGCCGATGTCGAGCATACCCCGGTCGCGCTGTCCTATGTGATCGCGCATGCCGACGGGACCGCCGAGTGGTTCATCGCGCCCGCCAAAGTGCCCGCCGAGGTCGCCGCCGCGCTCGGCAACGCGGTGCACATCCGCCCGCGTGACCAGTTCGTCGCCGCGCTCGGCGAGCTCGCCGGCAAGCAAGTCGCGGCCGATCCCGAGCGGGCGGTGACCGCGATTTTCGACGCGCTCGAGGCCGCCGGCGCCACCGCGGTGCGGCTGACCGACCCGTGCGTGCTGCCCAAGGCGATCAAGAACGCCGCCGAGCAGGCCGGGACCCGCGCCGCGCACGAGCGCGACGGGGCCGCGCTGAGCCGCTTCCTCCACTGGCTGAGCGTTGAGGGGCCGAGCGGCGGGCTCGACGAAATGGCGGCGGCCGACCGGCTGCACGCCTTCCGCCGCGAAAACGGCGACTTGCGCGATCTCAGCTTCGACACCATCAGCGGCGCCGGGCCCAACGGGGCGGTGGTCCATTACCGGGTGAGCGAGGAAACCAACCGCCGGCTCGAGCCGGGCAGCGTCTATCTGGTCGATTCGGGCGGGCAATATCCCGATGGCACGACCGACGTGACGAGGACGGTGTGGATCGGGCCCGCAGCGCCGCCGGCTGACGTGCGCGACCGCTTCACCCGCGTGCTCCAGGGCCACATCGCGCTGGCGCTGCAGACCTTTCCGCAAGGCACGATCGGCTCGCAGCTCGATACGCTGGCGCGCCAGTTCCTGTGGGCCGCCGGGCTCGATTACGCGCACGGCACCGGGCACGGTGTGGGCAGCTTCCTGGCGGTACATGAAGGCCCTCAGCGGATCGCCAAACCGCGCGGCGGACAGGGCGGCACCGAGCAGGAGCTGCTCGCGGGCATGATCCTGTCTAACGAGCCCGGCTATTACAAGACCGGCGCTTACGGCATCCGGATCGAGAACCTGGTGCTGACCGTGCCGCGCACGATCCCCGGGCAGGAAGGCGAATGGCTCGGGTTCGAAACGCTGACGCTGGCCCCGATCGACCGCGCGCTGGTCGCCGCGGACATGCTCAGCGGGGCCGAACGGGCGTGGTGGAACGCTTATCACGCGCGGGTTCGCGAGGTGATCGGGCCGCGGCTCGGCGACGCGCCGCTGGCGTGGCTGGAACAGGCCTGCGCGCCGTTGTAACATCGCCCGGGGGGATCTGGAGCAACGCGATGGAACATGACCACCTCAGCGGCGGCAGGTCGCTCGAGCAGCATCCGATCCACCTCGGCCGAGGATCCAGCGCGGTGCCGCAGCCGGCGTTCCCGCGCGATCACCGGGCGATGGACTGGTACGCGGCCTATGGCGCGCGCCACGGCGCCGACGGGACCGACGGGCGGCTGGTGTCGCTGGTCCGCTTCACCGAGGACTGGCGCGGATGGGAAATGCACCCGGCCGGGGCCGAAGTCGTCGTGTGCCTCGACGGCAGCATGACGCTGATCCAGCAGCAACCCGACGGCGAGGAGCTGCGCACCACGCTGGCGCCTGGCGAATATGCGATCAACGCCCCGGGGGTGTGGCATACCGCCGATGTCCACGGCGAGGCGCGAGGGCTGTTCATCACGCCCGGGGCGGGAACGCAGAACCGGCCCCGGTGAGTGGATCCGCGGGCGACAAATTGCGACACTTTCGGCGGCAACCGGCATACTGGTGCGACATCGCGCGGGTAGACCAGCAGGCAAGGGCGGCGGGGCGCCGCGTAGTCCACTTCCCCTTCTCCGGGGTGCCCCGTCGCTCTACACTCCCCACCCGATCCTTCGGAGATCCCCCATGCGTAAATTCCTGTCCATGACGCTGGCCGGCGCGGCGCTTGCCGGCGGCGGCGTTGCCCTCGCGCAACCAGCACCCGCAGTCCACCCCGGCGTGGCGACGGATGCAGCCCCGCCCCGCGCGATTCCCCCCGCTGACCGGGCCGCGAACCGCGACGGGATGCGCCAGGTGATGTTTGCGCGGCTCGACACCAACCACGACGGTCAGATCAGCCAGGCCGAATTCGCCGCTGGCGGCGATCGTCTGGCGGCCATGCGCGGCGAGCGCGGCGGCGGGCGCTTTGGCGGACGCGGCCCCGATGGCCCGATGGCTCGCGGCCCGATGGGCGGTGGCCGCGGCGCGATGGCCGATACCAACCGCGACGGCACCGTGACGCGCGACGAATTCGCCGCCGCGATGCTCCAGCGGTTCGACCGCATCGACGCCAATCACGACGGCAAGATCAGCCCCGACGAACGGCGCGGCCCGATGGGCGGGATGCCGGGCCGCGGCCCGGCGCCCGGCGGCGGCGGCTGAGCCGAGCGGTCCGCTGTCCGATACCGGTCTGATCAAGGTCCTGCTCGTCGATGACGAGCCGAGCCTGCGCGAGCCCCTGGCGGACTATCTGGTCCGCCAGGGGTTTGCCGTGCGCCAGGCCGAGGACGCCGCCAAGGCCCGCCTCGCGCTGGTCGAGGAAACCCCCGACCTGGTCCTGCTCGACATCATGATGCCGGGCGAGGACGGGCTGTCGCTGTGCCGCCACTTGCGCGAGACCAAGGACCTGCCGGTCATCCTGCTGACCGCGCGGGGCGAAACGACCGACCGCATCGTCGGGCTCGAGATCGGCGCCGACGACTATGTCGTGAAGCCGTTCGAGCCGCGCGAGCTGGTCGCGCGCATCCGCTCGGTGCTGCGGCGCTCGGCGAAGAACGGGCCGGCGGCCGAGGAAGACGCGCTGTATGAATTCGAAGGCTGGCAGCTCGACCCGCTCAAGCGCCGGCTGGTCGATCCGCACGGCGCGGTGGTGCCGATCAGCTCGGCCGAATTTCGCCTGCTGGTCGCGTTCCTGACGCATCCGCGCCAGGTGCTCGACCGCGACCGACTGCTCGACATGGTCCAGGGACGCGAGGCGCACCTGTTCGACCGCGCGGTCGACAATCAAGTCAGCCGCTTGCGGCGCAAGATGGAGGAGGACAGCCGCGATCCCCGGCTGATCCAGACCGTGTGGGGCGGCGGCTACCGCCTCGCCGCCGACGTCCGCCGCGCCGCGCCCGAGCGCGACTAGTGCCGCGGCTGCTGCCCAAAAGCCTGCTCGGGCAGATGCTGCTGTCGGTCGCGCTGGCGCTGCTGGTGGCGCAGGGCATTTCCGCCGCGCTGCTCTATCGCGCAGCCCAACAGCGGCGCGAGATGGGCGCCGCCAATGGCCTGGCGTTCCAGCTGGTGGCCGAACCCCGGTTCGATTTCCGTCCGCTGCGCACCGCGCGCAGCGGACGGATGCAAGTCTGGCAACGGCTGCGGGTCGAGCGGACCATCGCCAACCCGCTCCGTCCCGGCGAACAGCGCGACCCGAACCGCGAGGCGCAGTTGCGCGCGATCCTGACCGAACAGGGTCTGACCCCGGCACAGCTGATCGTCACCACCCGCAAGGTATCCGCCGATTCCTATGTCATGGGCCGGCTGCGCGAGCTGCCAGATTTGCGCAGCCGGTCCGAGTGGACCAGCGGCTCGCTGATTGTCGCGGCGCTGCGTCGTCAGGGCGAGACCGATTGGACCGTGGCGCGCGTTCCGCTCGGAACATCGGAGCCGCGCCAGCTCGGCTCGCTGATCGGCCAGACGGTGCTGCTCTATCTGCTGCTGGTCGGCGGCCTGGCGATCCTCCTGCGGCGGATTACCCGGCCGCTCGCCGCGCTCACCCGCCGCGCCGAGACGATCGGAACTTCGCAGACGCCCGAGCCGCCGCTCGCGCCCTCCGGGCCGGAAGACGCGCGCCGGCTGATCAAGGCGCACAACGCAATGGAAGCGCGCATTGCCGCGCTGCTCGACGAGAAGAACGTGATGCTCGGCGCCATCGGGCACGACCTCAAGACCCCGCTCGCGGCCTTGCGGGTGCGGATCGAAATCGTCGAGGACGACGACGAACGGGCCAAGCTAGCGGCGGTGATCGAGGATATTACCCGGACGCTCGACGATATCCTCTCGCTCGCGCGCGTCGGCCGCCCGAGCGACCCGCTCGAGCGCACCGACCTGGCGGCGCTGGTCGCGTCGGTGGTCGAGGAATACGAGGACATGGGCGAGCCGGTGACGCTGGGTGACACGCAGCGGCTGACGATGCCGCTCCGCGCCACCTGGCTGCGCCGCGCGCTGCGCAACCTGATCGGCAACGCGCTGCGCTATGGCGAAACCGCACACGTCACGCTGGCGCGCGAGGGAACCCAGGCGGTGATCCGGATCGAGGACGAAGGCGCCGGCATTGCCGAGCAAGATATCGCCGCGATGCTCGAGCCGTTCGCGCGCGGCGAGACCTCGCGCAATCGCCACACCGGCGGCGCGGGCCTCGGCCTGACGCTGGCGCGTGCAATCGCCGACCAGCATGGCGGGCGCCTGGCGCTGGCCAACAGACCCGGCCGCGCGGGCGCCAAGCGCGGCCTGGTCGCCGAATTGCGCTTGCCGCTCGAGTGACGGTTTCCACGGGAACCTTGCTCCGCTAACCGCGGTTTCGGCCGTACCTCTCCCCGGAGCCTGATTCGTCGATGCGCCGTGCCGCAAGTGCCTTGTGCGTTCTGTCGCTCGCCGCGTGCGCCGCGGTTCCGGTCCCGCCGATTCCGACTACGCCTGCAGCGTCCGATCCAGCCGCGCTGATCCCCGCGATAACCACTGAGCTTCCGAGCACCGCCCGGCCGCAGCACTATGCCATCTCGGTGACGCCCGACGCCCAGGCGCTGACGTTCAGCGGCCACGAGGCGATCGACCTAACGGTCTTCGAACCGGCCCGCACGCTGGTCCTCAACGCCCGGCATTTGACGATCGGGCGCGCGCTGCTGACGCCGTCGGCCGGCGGCTCGCCGATCGTTATGACCGTCACGCTTGACGAGGCGCGCGAACAGGCCGGCTTTACCGCCCCCGGCGAGCTGGCGCCCGGGGCATATCGGCTCGAGATCGACTACCGCGGGCGGATCAACCGCCAGCCGAGCGGCCTGTTCGCGCTCGATTACCCCGACAAGCGCACCGGCAAGCCCGCGCGGGGGCTGTTCACCCAGTTCGAAGTGCCCGATGCGCGCGAGTTCGCGCCGCTGTTCGACGAGCCGGCCTACAAGGCAACATTCGACTTGTCCGCGGTGGTGCCGCGGAGCCAGCTGGCGGCCAGCAACATGCCGGTGCTGCGCGAAGAACCGCTGCCGGGCGGGCTCAAGCGCGTGACGTTCGCGACCACCCCGCGGATGTCGAGCTATCTGCTGTTCCTTGCCGCCGGCACGTTCGAACGGCTGAGCACGATCGCGAGCGACGGCACCGCAGTCGGCATCGTCGCGCCCGCCGGCAGCGGCGAGACCGCGCGCTACGCGCTCGATTCGCTGGCGGCGCTGGTGCCATTTTACGACGATTACTTCGGGGTCCGCTTCCCTCTCCCCAAGCTCGACAATGTCGCGGCTCCGGGCCAGTCGCAGCAGTTCGGCGCGATGGAGAACTGGGGCGCCATCCTGACTTTCGAGAAGAACCTGCTGCTCGATCCGCACAGCACCAGCCCGGACCGCAAACGCTACCTCTATACCGCCCAGGCGCACGAATTCGCCCACCAGTGGTTCGGCGATCTGGTGACCATGGCGTGGTGGGACGACTTGTGGCTCAACGAAGGCTTCGCCAGCTGGTTCGAGACCAAGGCGACCGCGCACTTCAACCCGGACTGGTACCCGCTGGTCGACCGGGTCAATGGCCGCGAGCGGGCTATGGCGCTCGACAGCTTGTCCAGCAGCCATGCGATCGTGGTTCACATCCGAACCGCGCACGAGGCCGACTCGGCGTTCGACACGATCTCCTATTCGAAGGGCGAAGCGGTGATCGCGATGCTCGAGGCCTATGCCGGAGAGGCGGTGTGGCGCGACGGGATCCGCCGCTACATCGCCGCGCACGCCTATGGCAACGCGGTGACCGCCGACTTGTGGCGGGCGCAGGAGCAAGCCGGCGCGGTGCGGGTGGCGGCAATCGCCGACAGCTTCACGCGCCAGCCAGGGGTGCCGCTGGTGACCGTGCGCCAACGATGCGAGCGGGGCATGACCGAGCTTTCGCTCGAGCAAGGCGAATTCCGCCGCAACGGCCGCGAAGCGGCGGCGCCGGCCCCGCGCCGCTGGCTGGTGCCGCTCAACCTGCGCGCCGCCGATGGCTCGTTCCACCGGCAACTGCTCGACGGTACCGCGCGGGCCGCGCTGCCGGGCTGCGGCCCGGCCATCGTCAACGGCGGACAGCTGGGATACTTCCGCACGCTTTACACCCCCGCCGACCTCGCCGCGCTGGCCAAGGCGCTGCCCGGCCTCGAGCCGATCGAGCAGAGCGGCCTGGTGCAGGACAGCCTCGCGCTCGCCGCAGCCGGCTACCAGGACTATGCGCCCGCGCTCGATCTGCTGCTCGCCGTTCCGCGCGGCGCCAATCCGGTGGTCGCCAAGGCGGCGATCGCGAAATGGGCCGAGCTCTATGCGCAATTGGGCGTCAGCCCGGCGCAGGCGCCGTTCATCGCCCGCGTCCACCGCTCATGGTACGGCCGGCTCGAACAACTCGGCTTCGATCCCAGGCCGGACGAATCGGTCGCCGATGCCGACTTGCGCGCGGCGCTGCTGACGACGTTCGGAGCAATGGCGGATTCCGCGGTCGTGGCCGAGGCGCACCGCCGGTTTGCCCGGCTGCGGACCGATCGCACCGCTCTCGACGGGCCGCTCAAGACCGCGTGGCTGTCGATCGCGGCGAGCAACGCGACCGTAGAGGACTGGAACCTGCTGCGCAGCCTAGGGCAATCGTCGACCACCAGCATCGAACATACCGATTTTTATTCGCAACTCGGCAATGCGGTGGACGATGCGCTGGCGCAGCGCGCGCTCGACCTGGCGCTGATCGCGGAACCGGGGGCCACCACCAGCGCGGCGATTGTCGGGGCGGTGGCGCGGCATCATCCGGACCTGGCATTCGACTTCGCGCTCGCGCACCGGCCCCAGATCGAGGCGATGCTCGACGACTATTCGAAGGCCGATTTCATCCCCCGGCTGCTCCGCACATCGACCAGACCGGCGATGGTCGCCAAGCTGGAAGCGCTGCGCGCCGCGCGGCCCGCGACCGAACACAAGCCGATCGACGAGGCGCTGGCCGGGCTGCGCCAGCGGCTCGCCTCCGGACAGCGGATCCGCGCCCAGCTCGAAGCCTGGCTCGCCGCGCGTTAGCGCATCAGCCCGCCGATGATATTGCGCACGAAGCGCCCCGCGAACGGGCCGGCGAGGCTGGTGGCGAGCGACCCGGCGCCCGAGATCGCGGCATTGCGCATCGGGTTGGAGCGCGATTTGCGCCCGGTTATCGCCGACGCCGCGATGGTCGCCGCGGCGCCGACCGCCGCGCTGGTCGCTGCCTTGCCCGCCCGGCCGAATATCGAGCCCCAGATATTGGGGCTCAGCTGTTCGCGCTTGCCCACTTCCTCGGGGCTGGTGGCGGCCACTTCCTGCGCGGTGGCGGTGGCATCGGCTGTCTTTTGGGCGATCATTTCCTCCGCGCTCTGGCGGTTGACCAAGGCGTCGTACTTGCCCGCGTAAGGGCTGACCGACTGGATCACCGCAAGCTCCTGATCGGTCACCGGCCCGAGGCGGCTGCGCGGCGGCTTGATGAGCGTGCGCTGGACGACCGACGGCGAACCATCTTCCTGCAGCGTCGAGACCAGCGCCTCGCCCACCTTGAGCTCGGTGATGACCGTCTCGACGTCGAGCTTGGGGTTGATGCGGAAGGTTTCGGCCGCGGCCCTGATCGCCCGCTGGTCGCGTGGGGTGAATGCGCGCAGTGCGTGCTGGACCCGGTTGCCGAGCTGTCCGGCGACCAGATCGGGAATGTCGATCGGGTTCTGGGTGACGAAATAGACCCCGACGCCCTTCGAGCGGACCAGCCGCACGACTTGCTCGACCTTGTCGAGCAGCGCGTGAGGCGCGCCGTCGAACAGCAAGTGCGCCTCGTCGAAAAAGAACACCAGCTTGGGTTTGTCGGGATCGCCGATCTCGGGCAGCACCTCGAACAAGTCGGCCAGCAGCCACAGCAGGAAGGTGGCGTAGAGCTTGGGGCTCTGCATCAGCTTCTCGGCCGAGAGGATGTTGATGTAGCCGCGGCCCTTGTCGTCGGTCTTGATGAAGTCGGTGATCGCCAGCGCCGGCTCGCCGAAAAAGCGCGCCCCGCCCTGCCCGTCGAGCGTCAGCAGCTGGCGCTGGATGGTGCCCACCGTCTGCCTGGTGACATTGCCGTACTTGATCGTCAGCTCGGAGGCGTGCTCGGCGGTGTAGGACAGCATCGACTGCAGATCCGCCAGGTCGAGCAGCAGCATGCCCTGCTCGTCGGCGTAGCGGAACACCACGTTGAGCACGCCTTCCTGGACCTCGTTGAGGTCGAGCAGGCGGGCCAGCAGCAGCGGCCCCATCTCGCTCACCGTGGTGCGGATCGGGTGGCCCTTTTCGCCGTACAAGTCCCAGAAGATCGCCGCGTTGTCGGCATAACTGTAATCGGTCATGCCGAGCTGCGTGGCCCGAGCCTGGAGCGCGTCGGCGTGCGCGAAAGTCGGCGATCCCGCGAGCGCGATGCCCGACAAGTCGCCCTTCACGTCGGCCAGGAACACCGGCACGCCTTCGGCCGAGAAGCTTTCCGCCAGGCCTTGCAGGGTGACCGTCTTGCCGGTCCCGGTGGCGCCCGCGATCAGCCCATGCCGGTTGGCCCGCGACAGCTCGAGCACTTGCCGTTCGCCATTGTCCGCCAGACCGATGAAAATGGCCGTCATATAGGTGTCTCTCGCAGCCGCTCGGTTTGCGCCACGCCCCCGGCCCCGGTCAAGCGATTGACAGGGGGGTCAAGCGATAGACTTGGCGCGATTTGCGGCTAGGACGCAAAGCGATGGCCCAATCCCGCCCTTTCGTGCTGCTGGACGACGCGCGCGAAGTGGGCGCCAGCGACGCGCAGCTGTTCGAGAACCCGCGCGCGCTGTTCGTCGCCCGCCGGCCGGACGAGGTGTTGCCGGTGCTCGCCGCGGCCGAGGCCGCGCGCCGCGCCGGGGGCGGCACGCTCGCCGGCTATCTCGCTTACGAAGCCGGGCTGGCGATGGAGCCGCGGTTGGCACCGCTCGCCCAAGCGCGCTGCGGCGCGGCCGGCCCGCTGGTGTGGTTCGGGCTGTTCGACGAGGCCGTCCGCATTCCTGCTGCCGAAGTTCCCGCGTGGCTGACCGCACGCGGCGGCACCGGCCGCGCCGCGATCGGGCCGCTCGAGCCGCAAATCTCGATCGGCGCTTATCTCGATGCCTTTGCCGCGCTCAGCGAAGCGATTCGCGCGGGCGACATCTACCAGGCCAACTTGACGCTGCCGCTGGCGGGCCCCGCGACCGGCGATCCGGCGGCGATCTACGCCGCGATCCGGCCGACCGCCAAAGCCGGCTATGGCGGGCTGATCTTCGATGGCTCGCACTGGCTCTTGTCGTTCAGCCCGGAACTGTTCTTCAGCCTCAAGGACCGTGCTGCCAAAGTGAAGCCGATGAAGGGCACCCGCCCGCGCGGCCGCGACGCGGCGGAGGACCAGGCGCTCGCCGCCGAGCTCGCCGCCTCGGTCAAGGACAAGGCCGAGAACCTGATGATCGTCGACCTGATGCGCAACGATTTGAGCCGCGTGGCCGAGGCCGGGACAGTGCGGGTCGAGCAGGCTTTTGCGGTCGAGAGCTATCCGACGGTCCACCAGATGGTCACCACCGTGCGCGCCGAACTGCTACCCGGACAAGGCGCGATCGACGTGCTGCGCGCGCTGTTCCCGTGCGGATCGATCACCGGCGCGCCCAAGATCCGCGCGATGGAGCTGATCGCCGAGGTGGAGCGCGATGCGCGCGGGCCCTATTGCGGCGCCATCGGACGCATCGGGCCGGACGACGAAGCAGCGTTCAACGTCGCCATCCGCACCGTGCGACTGACCGCGAGCGAGAACGACCGCCACCACGCGGTGCTCGGCGTCGGCGGGGCGATCGTGGCCGACAGCGACCCCATGGCCGAATGGCGCGAAGCCCAGGTCAAGGGCAGCTTCGCGCGCGGCGCGGCGGGCGGCCACGACTTGTTCGAAACGATGCGCTTCGATCCCGACCACGGCATCGCGCTGCTCGAGCTGCATCTCGAACGAATCACGGCGAGCGCCGCCGAGCTCGGCTTCGCGTTCGACCGGCACGAGGCGCGCAACAAGATCCAGGCGCTGTGCTTCGAGCTGGAGGACTCCGCGCGCGTGCGGCTGGTGCTGGCGCGCGGCGGCGCGGTGACGCTGGAGGCCGGGCCGCTGCCGCCGCCGCGCGCCGAGCCGGTCATGTGCACGGCGCTGGCGCTGCCGGTGGTTTCGGGCGACTGGCGGCTGCGCCACAAGACCACAGACCGCGGGTTTTACGACGCCGCGCTGGCCGCCGCGCACGAGCTCGGCGCGGCCGAAGCGGTGCTTGTGCGCCCCGACGGCCTGATCACCGAAAGCGCCATCGCCAACCTGTTCGTCGAGCGCGGCGGCGTGCTGCTGACCCCGCCCGTCGCGCTCGGCCTGCTGCCCGGAGTGCTGCGCCGGCAGCTGCTTGGCGAGGGCCGCGCGCGCGAGGCCGAAATGACGCTCGCCGACCTCGCGGGCGGCTTCTTCCTCGGCAACGCGCTGCGCGGCCTCACGCCCGCCAGGCTCGCCGAATGAGCCACCCGCACCTGAGCCCGGCGCTGCGACGGATCGCGGCCAGCCCGACCACCGCGATGACCGACCGCGCGACCGCGCTGCGCGAAGCCGGGCGCGACGTGATCTCGCTGTCGGTGGGCGAGCCCGACTTTGCCACCCCCGATCACGTCCTCGCGGCGGCCGCCGAAGCGCTCGCCACCGGGCAGACCAAGTACACCCCGGTCACCGGCACGCTGCGGCTGAAGCAGGCCGCGGCGCTCCATTTCCGCCGCGATCTCGGCATTCCCGCGCAGCCGCAGCACGTGATCGTGACCGCCGGCGGCAAGCAGGCGATCTTCGAGGCGATCGCCGCCACGGTGGGCGAGGGCGACGAAGTGATCGTGCCCGCGCCGTGGTGGGTCAGCTATCCGCAAATGGTCCGTTTCGCCGGGGGCAAAGTCGTGCCGCTGGTGACGCATCCGCACCACGGCTACCGGTTCGATCCGGGCGACCTCGAGGCGCTGATCACCTCGCGCACGCTGTGGCTGCTGCTCAACAGCCCGGGCAATCCGACCGGCGCGGTCTATCCCCCCGAGATGCTGCGCGGGATCGGCGAGGTCTTGCGCCGCCACCCGCAAGTCATGGTGCTGTCGGACGATATCTACGCCCCGCTCAGCTACACCGGCGAGGCCCACGCGACTTTGAGCGTCGAGTGCCCCGACCTGGCCGACCGGGTGCTGACCGTGTCGGGCGTGTCGAAGAGCCATGCGATGACCGGCTTTCGCATCGGCGTCGCAACCGGGCCCGAATGGCTGCTCGAAGCGATGGGCCGGCTGCAATCGAATGCCAGCGGCAATCCCAGCTCGATCAGCCAGGCCGCCGCGGTGGCGGCGTTCGAGGGACCGCAGGATTTCCTGACCGAGTGGCGCGAGGTATTCCGGCGGCGGCGCGACCAGGTGGTTCACCGGGTGCGCGACATTCGCGGCCTCTCCACCCCGCTGCCCGACGGCGCGTTCTATTGCCTGGTCGACGCCGCGCCGCTGATGTTCCGCTTCGGCGGCGACGACAACAACCTGGCGCTCCACTTGCTCGAGCACGGCGTGGCGGTGGTCGCGGCGAGCGCGTTCGGCGGCAGGGACGGCTTCCGCATCAGCTTCGCCGCCGACGAAGCGGTGCTCGACGAAGCGATGCGCCGGATCGCGGGAGCGTTGGCATGAGTAATTCACCCTTGTCCGCTCATCCTGAGCCTGTCGAAGGATGCGCATGACCGACCTCCCAATCCTTTACGAAGACGGCGAGGCGCTGGTGATCGACAAGCCCGGCGGGCTGCCGATGGACCGTCCGCGCAAGGGCGGCGCCTCGCTCGCCGACCGGCTGGACGAGCTGCGGCTCGGCTTCCAGCGGCCCCCGGTGCCGGTCCACCGGCTCGACGCCGATACCTCGGGCTGCCTCCTGCTGGCGCGCAACCCCAAGGCGCTCAAGCGCTTCGCCGCCGCGTTCGAGGCACGCCAGGTGACCAAGCGCTATCTCGGTATCCTCGCGGGCATTCCCGAGGCCAAGGACGGCACGATCGAGCTGGCGCTGAGCAAGATCAGCAGCGAGGCCGAGGGCTGGCGGATGATCCCGGCCAGGAAGGGCAAGCCCGCGCTGACCGAATGGCAGGTGCTGGCGACGAGCGAGGACCGCGCGCTGGTCGAGTTCCGCCCTGTGACCGGACGCACGCACCAGCTGCGCGTCCATGCCGCCTCGGGCATCGGCATCCCCTTGCTCGGCGACCCGGTCTATGGCGACGGAACGGGAGCCTGGCGAACCATGCTCCATGCGGTTGCGATCGAGGTCGCGCGCGAGGGCAAGACCCCGATCGCTGCGACCGCGCCGTGGCCGCCCGAATTCGCCGCGCTCGGCTTCACCGATGGATGAGACGACCGAGCGGGCGCTGGCGCTGATCGAGGAGACGTTCATCGCCGCCTCGGGCCCCGGCGGGCAGAACGTCAACAAGGTCGCCACCGCGGTCCAGCTGCGGCTCGACGTGTTCGCGCTGCGGCTCGAGCCGGCGGTGTTCGCGCGGCTGAAGACGCTCGCTGGCAGTCGCATGACTTCGAAAGGCGAAATCGTCATCGCCGCGCGCCGCTTCCGCACCCAGGAGGCCAATCGCGAGGACGCCCGCGTGCGCCTCGCCGCGCTGATCGAGCAGGCGCTGGTGGCGCCCAAGAAGCGCGCCAAGAGCCGCGTCAACCGCGTCGGCAAGGAACAGCGGATCGCATCGAAGAAGGCGCGCGGCACGGTCAAGGCGACCCGCGGCAAGGTCGAGTGGTAGTTGACTTTTCGCCTCTCGGGACGCAAAGGCGCGCCCGGATGGGCGGCCTGCGCGCCGCCCGCTTTGTTTCCGCGCCCGCAAGCGCCCGAACCGACCTACTGGGAATAAGACGATGGCGAAGTCCGCAACGATCAAGATTCGGCTGAACTCGACCGCCGACACCGGGTTCTTTTACGTGACCAAGAAGAACCCGCGCAACACGACCGAGAAGATGACCTTCCGCAAGTATGACCCGGTGGCGCGCAAGCACGTCGAGTTCAAGGAAGGCAAGATCAAGTAAGCCGCACGGCTTGCCTGAACACCGGGAACCCTGTGGGTTCACAGCCGGTTCAATGCCCCGTCGCCAAATCGAGGGCATGACCATCTTGCAATCGCTGACCATACGGCCGCTGCGCTCGGCCCTTGCCGGGGCGCTGGCCCTAGCCCTGCCCCCCGCTGCTCTTTTCGTGTCGGCCGCTCCGGCCGCCGCGCAGCCCGTCGACCCGCTCGACGAGGCCGTTGCTGCGCTGCGGTCGATCTCGACGATGCGCGCCGATTTCACCCAGACCGACCGCACCGGGCAGACCGTGCGCGGGGTGCTGACGCTCAAGCGCCCGGGGCGCATCCGCTTCGAGTACGAGAAGGCGGCCAACATGCTGATCGTCGCCAACGGCAGCTCGCTGACGCTGGTCGATTACGACGTGAGGCAGGTACAGCGCTGGCCGATCGGCAATTCGCCGCTGGGCGCGCTGCTCGATCCCAAGCGCGACGTGAAGCGCTTTGGCAAGCTGCTGCCGACCGCCAATCCCAACGTGACCAGCGTCGAGGTGCGCGATCCCAAGAAGCCCGAGTACGGCGTGATCACGCTGATCTTCGTGCGCGACGGGTCCGCGCCCGGCGGGCTGGCGCTCAACAGCTGGGTTGCGCTCGACGCGCAGAACAAGCGCACGACCGTGCGCCTTTCCAACCAGCGCTACGGCATGGACGTGCCCGACAGCGCGTTCACCTTCCGCGATCCCCGCCCCACCACCGGACGGCGAAATTAGCCGGGTCGGCGACGAGCCGATGCTGCGGTGCGACAAATTGCTTGCAGCGCGGCCCGATCATTCATTTGCCATAAACCCGGCCGGCCATAACTTGCCTCTCGACAAGACGGCGCGGAGGGCGGGTTTCCCCCCTGTTGCCCTGCTCTCCCCAAGAGCGCCGGCTTGCCAAGCGTGACGAACGCTCAAAGACGAACCCCCGTCCCAACGCCCCCGGGACGGGGGTTTTCTTTTGACTTTTTGACGCCGTCAGGCGCCGGGCGCGGCCCATTCGGGCCCCGTGGGCTACCTCCCCGGACTTGATCCAGTTCGGGCCCCCGGCCTTGCCGTGCACACGCCTCACCCCTATCCGCATCGCCATGGTCTCCGTCGCCACCTGGAACATCAATTCGGTGCGCCTGCGCATCGTTCAAGTCGCGCGCTTCCTGGCGGAGCACGCGCCCGACGTGCTGTGCCTGCAGGAGATCAAGTGCCGCGAGGAGGAATTCCCGCACGCCGCGTTCGAGGCGATGGGCTATGCGCACCGGGTGGTTCACGGGCAGAAAGGCTATCACGGGGTGGCCACCGTCAGCCGCGTGCCGCTGCGCGAAGTGTCGCGCCACGATTGGCAGGACAACGGCGAGGCGCGCCACGTCGGGGTCGAGCTGCTCGGACCCGGGCAGAGCATCGTGATCGAAAACGTCTACATCCCCGCGGGGGGCGACGTTCCCGACCGCACGGTCAACCCCAAGTTCGGCCAGAAGCTCGACTTCCTGGGGCGTATGGCGCGTTGGGCCGACAAGGTCGCGCGCCCGACGCTGATCCTGGGCGATTTCAACGTCGCCCCGCTGGCGTGCGACGTCTACGATCACAAGGCGCTGCTCAAGGTGGTCAGCCACACGCCGATCGAGTGCGCCGCGCTGGACACTTTTCGCGACGCGCACGGGTGGAGCGACCTCGGCCGCGCGCATATCCCCGCGCCCCAGCGCAACTATTCGTGGTGGAGCTACCGTTCGTACTGGCGGCAGAAGGACCAGGGCCGCCGGCTCGACCACATGTGGGCCTCGCCCGAGCTTGCCCGCCAGGCGAGCGCGCACCGCGTGATCGAGGACACCCGCACGTGGGAGCAGCCGAGCGACCACGTGCCGCTGATCACAGAGTTCGCGCTCTGAGCGAAGGCTCGCCTTCTCGCCGGGCTGCGCAAGCGGTCGACGCGCTGCGCCATGGGTGGCCGATCGCGGTCGGCCAGGCGCCGCCGCTGCTGCCGGTCGAAACCGCCCCCGGCGAAGCGGCCGCGGCACTCGCGCTGATCTCCGCCGCGCGCGCCGCCACGCTCAAGCTCGCCAACCAGCGCGAGGCCGCCGATCCGCACGAGGCGGTGCTGGTGCGGGGGGCGGAGCCGTTCGACCTGGCGAGCGGGCGCGCGTTGGCCGATCCCGCGCTCGATCTCGCCGCCCCGCTCAAGGGCCCGTTCCGCGCCGAGCCGCTCGCTTGGGGGGAAGACGCCGCCGCCGCGCTCGAGCTGGCCCGGATCGCCGGGGTGCTGCCCGCGTTCCTGGTCGGGCCCGAGCCCGCGCGCGAGGCGGTGGCGGTGAGCGCGGCGGACGTCGCCGCGCTGGCCGATCCCGCGCGCCTCGCCGTCGCCACTCGCGCCAACCTCCCGATCGCCGGCAGTGAACAGGGCGAGATCGTGGTGTTCCGCGCGCCGGACGACTTGCGCGAGCATGCCGCGCTGATCGTCGGGCGCCAGGCGAGCGACCGTACGCCGCTGGTGCGGGTCCATTCGGAGTGCCTGACCGGCGACGTGTTCGGCAGTCTCAAGTGCGACTGCGGCCCGCAGCTGGACAGCGCGCTGGCGCTGATTGCCGCCGAGACGCGCGGCGGCGGGTGGGGCGCGCTTTTGTATTTACGCCAGGAAGGTCGCGGCATCGGCCTGGTCAACAAGCTGCGCGCCTACCGCCTGCAGGACCAGGGTTTCGACACGCTCGAGGCCAATCGCCGGCTCGGCTTTCCGGCCGAGGCGCGCGATTTCGTGATCGCCGCAAGGATGCTCGCGCTGCTCGGCGCGCCGCGGGTGCGGCTGTTGACCAATAATCCCGATAAAGTCGCGGCGCTGGTTGCGGAGGGTATCGAGGTCACCGAGCGCGTGCCGCTAGCCTTGCCCGCCAACCCGCACAATGCCCGCTACCTCGCGACCAAGCGCGACGCGGCGGGGCATTTGCTCGCTTAGCTCAGCGGGCCCCGAAGCGCTTGAGGCCGCCGCCGAACGCGCTCGTGCTGCCCTGTCTCCATGTTCGTGAACGGCGCGCGAGTTTACTGCGCGAGCAGGGCCCCGAGCGGGATCGCGGCGACCGCCAGCGCGGCCACGACACCCAACAAGTAGGGCGACGGACGGTGCGGCAGGGTTCGCGCAAGAGCCATGCCTGCACGGCTACTGAAAAAGGGTTAACGGGCCGCTAAGGCTTGGCCTTCTTCGGCCGCCCGCGCCGCGCCGGCTGGGCGGGCGGCACGCGCACCCCGCGCTTCGCTACCGCTTCGCGCAGCAAGCATTCGAGCTGCGCGTTGACCGAGCGCAGTTCGGCGGCGGCGAGGCGCTCGACCGCCGCGTGGAGCGCCGGATCGAGCCGGAGCGGAAAGGCCTTTCTGTCGCGCTCCGCCATCGCCGGTCAGGTGTACAATGTGCCCGTGTTGACCACCGGCTGGGTGTCGCGCTCGCCGCACAGCACCACCATCAGGTTGGAGACCATCGCCGCGCGGCGCTCGTCGTCGAGGTGGACGACGTTCTTCTCGCTGAGCATGGCGAGCGCCATCTCGACCATCCCGACCGCGCCTGCGACCAGCGTCTTGCGCGCCGCGACCACCGCTTCCGCCTGCTGCCGCCGGAGCATCGCCCCGGCGATTTCCTGCGCATAGGCGAGGTGCGTGAAGCCGCATTCGTCGACGCTGATCCCGGCCTGCTGGAGCCGCGCGATCAGTTCGGCGCGCAGTTCGGCCCCGACCTGGTCGTGATTGCCGCGAAGCGTGACCTCCTGGTGTTCGAAATCGTCGTAGGGATAGCGCGAGCCGATGGTCCGCACCGCCGCCTCGATCTGGACCATCACGAACGCCTTGTAATCGTCGACGTCGTACAGCGCCTGCGCGGTGT
>JBDSDC010000073.1:0-12418 GCA_039920725.1 Croceibacterium sp.
AGATCGGCTGGACGTGTCTCGCCCGCCGCCTGTGGGGCACGGGCCTGAACGCCGAGATGAAGCGGCTGATGCTGGCGCACGCGTTCCGCTTCGTTGAGCGGGCAACATTCCGCGTCGGGCACAACAACGTGATCTCGCGCGCCGCGATGAGGAACATCGGCGGACGGCTGACCGACAGGATCGACATTACCCAGACACCGGAGGGGCCGATCCCGCACGTGATCTTCGAGATCACCCGCGAGGATTTCGCGACCGGGCCGCTCGCTTAGCGCTCGTAATCAATACCCCAGGATCGCCTTCACCTCGAGATATTCCTCGATCCCAAAGGCGCCGTATTCGCGGCCGTTGCCCGAGTGCCGAAAGCCGCCGAACGGCGCGTGAGCCGACCACGCGGGATAGTTGATATGGACTTGCCCGGCGCGGATCTGGCGGGCCACGCGCCGGGCGCTGTCCTGGTCGGCGGACTGGACGTGGCTGCTGAGGCCATAGACGGTCGAATTGGCGATCCGGACCGCGTCCGCTTCATCATCGTAAGGCATGACCGCCAGCACCGGTCCGAAGACCTCCTCCTGGGCGATGCGCATGTCGGGGGTGACTTCGGAGAACACGGTCGGCCGGGCAAAATAGCCGTGGTTTAGGCCCTGCGGCAGCCCTGTCCCGCCGCACACCAGCTTGGCTCCCTGGTCGATGCCCGACTGGATCAGCTCCTGCACTTTGGCAAATTGAGCAGCATTGGCCAGCGGGCCGAGCACCGTCGCCTCGTCGAGCGGATCGCCGACGATAATCGCGCCTGCCGCTTCCGCCGCCAGCGCCTCGACTTCGGCCAGGCGTGATGCCGGCACCACCATCCGGGTGGGCGCGGCGCAGGACTGGCCGACATTGCGCATCGCGCCCAGCACGCCCTTGGGCACGGCGCTCGCGAAATCCGCATCGGGCAGGAACACGTTGGGCGACTTGCCGCCCAGTTCCTGCACCACGCGCTTTACCGTGGGAGCGGCCGCCTGCGCCACCAGCACGCCCGCGCGGGTCGAGCCGGTGATCGAGACCATGTCGACGTCGGGGTGCGCCGACATCGCCGCGCCCGCCACATCGCCGGTGCCGCCCACCAGGTTGAACACCCCTGGCGGGGTTCCGGCATCGTGCATCACTTGCGCGAACAGCAGCGCGGTGAACGGCGACAGCTCGCTTGGCTTGAGCACCACGGTGCATCCGGCGGCGAGGGCGGGCGCGACTTTGGCGGTGACCTGATAGAGCGGCCAGTTCCACGGCGTGATCAGCGCGCACACGCCGATCGGCTCCTTGCGGATGAAGATGCCGTGCGTCTGGGTTTCGAACTGGAACTCGCGCAGCGCGTCGATCGCCGCGCGCACGTGCTCGATCCCGAAGTGGCACTGCCCGGCCCGGGCAAACCCGATCGCCGAGCCCATTTCGGCCACGATGGCCTGCGCAAAAGCCTCGCTCCGCTCTTCCAGCAGGTCCTTGATTCGCGTCAGTAGCGCGAGCCGATCCGCCACCGAGGTTTGCGAGAACTGGCCAAACGCCCGCCGCGCCGCCGCCACCGCCAGATCGACATCCGCCGCCGAACCGGCCGCAATGTGCCCGATCACCTCTTCCGAATAGGGATTGGTCACCGCGATCCGGGGCGCATCGGGGCGGTCTAACCAAGCTCCATCGATGTAGAAGCGCGTGTCGTCGTTCACTTGGACGTCTCAAATGTAGCTGTCGCCAAGACTTGCACCCTATCCAGTCGCTGCGTTGGCTTTTTCGCGCGGCTAATTACAATCGAAAACGCCGGCTCTTGGCGATTCTTGTAGGCTGTCGAGATCATATCTCCTTGCGAATTATCTTTCATCTTCTGCCACCGACTTTGAAATTCGCTGCTCGCCAATAGCGCCTCAACGATTGGTTGCAGATCGGTCGCGCCTCCGCCGGTGATGTGACACATCGGAATCCTGTCAGAGACCACTAAGACATAGCCAGCATCCGCAGTCGAATTGATGCGCCAGTAGTGATTGGCAACTCGCAACTGCTGGGGCGGCAGCGATGCCTCGCTCACGCTTTCAACCAATCCAATTTTGTCCCCAAGCCCAACTGTCTTTAAAAACGGGGCCGACCCAGTAGCCCAACTTGAAGGCGTAAGAACCCATGTTTCGCAACCCCGCAAGGCTCCTGCAAAACCGTTCTGGAGGTCGGATTGGGCCTGCGCCGGATACGCAATGACCGATGCCGCGAGTGCGGTCCAAAGTTTCAATGACATTTGAAATATGACCTCGTTCGCGTCAGTCAAAATCGACCGGGTAAGGCTTCAGTTCCCCGCTGGCATACCTTGTCTCCAGCCCCGGCGTGCCGTTTTCCATCACCATCAGCATCGAGCGCTTGGGGGAAAAGCCCTGGTGGCGGATGTCGGCGGGCATCGCGCACACGTCGCCCGCCTTCATCACGATCTTGCCGCGCGGCGCGCCGGTGTCCTTGTCGGCGATCTGCCAGTGGATCTCGTCGGTCAGCTGGAAGAACCATTCGTTGCGGTCGTTGCCGTGGATCACCGGCAGCATGTGCTCCTCGGATGTGACGCAGCAGATGCTCGCCCCGGTGATCGCGGTGAAGCTGGGGTTCCAGGTCACGTCCGCGCGCGCGATGTGATCGAACAGGTTGATCGCGTGGAGCTGACCTTCGAAGCCCGGCTCGCACGCGATCTCGGGGGTGTCGAAAGTCATGTCGGCGAACGCGCGGTTGATCGGGTGGCCGGTCGCGTCGGAGCGGACCGGGGCGTCGCCCTCGAGCCCGAGCATCCGCTCCGCCGGGCGGAACCCGCGGACCAGCTCGTCGGTGCGCTCGGTGGTCTTGGGGCCGAGCGGCGAGCCGGTCTCGAGCGGCGAGTTGAGCGGATCGTAGCCCTGGTTGATCCAGTTGCGGCTGATCGTCTCGAACGCCTTGGCCACCACCTCGGCGGGGAACGTCTCGAGGTAGTCGAGCCCCTGGTCCTTGTAGCCCTTGTCATAGGCCCCGGCGAACACGTCGACCGTGCCGTAGTGGTTGGTGGTCCCGAAGATGTCGTCGAAGAAAATCCACCCGTAGAAGAACCCCCACCCGATATCGCGCACCATCGCGCGCAGGAACCGGTCGATCTCGATGATGCGGCTGCCCTTGGGCCATTCGATGTGGGCGAAATATTCGTCGCGCTTGAACACGAACCCGCCGAGGCGGAAGCTGTCGTAGCCGGTGTCGGGATCGGTGCCGGTGGCGACGATGCCCTGGGCCTGGATATCCATCAAGCGTCTCCCGCGAGCGTGCAGATGTCGGACCACCGCTCGACCGTGAGCGGGCCCGCGTTAGTCTGGAAAATCGCCACCCCGGGGGCGGTCGCGGCGAGCTGGTAAGCCGCGCCCTTGGGCAGCAGCACCTGGTGCCCGCGCCGCGCGGTCACCCGGCCCATCGTCGGGCCGTTGGGCTTGGCCCCGAGCTGCGCCGCGCCGCCTTCGTGGCTCGGCACCTGCGCGTCCTCCAGCTTGACGAAATTGAACGCGATCTCGCCGTCCATGACGATCGCGAACTCGTCGTGCGGCGCGGCGTACCACGGCGATTCGCCTTCCACGCGCATGACTTCGGCGACGTATTCGAGGTTGCGCGCAACCGCCACACGCTCAAACGGCGCGGCCTTGCCGGCGACCTCGTAGACGTTCGAGAAGGCGTACTTCCTGAGGTCGTCCTTGAGCTCGATCGTGCCCTTTTCGTAGGCTTCGAGCGAACCGATGCGGGTGTTGTAAGCCACGTCCAGCATTCTCCCGTGCCGCGCCTTGGCGCGCGGTCATCGGCGCAATGGTAACACCTCGGCCGATGAGGGCAATCGCTTGCTAGCGCTCGCGCAAGCTCTCCAGCCGCTGGAGGTAGCGGGCGACGGTGTCGATCTCGAGATTGACGTCCGAGCCCTGCGCGGTTTCGCCCAGCGTGGTCACTTCGCTGGTGTGCGGGATCAAATTGACCCAGAAGCACACCGAACCGTCGGCGCGATCCTCGACTTCGTTGACGGTCAGCGACACGCCGTCGATTGCGATCGAACCTTTGGAGGCGATGAACTTGGCCAGCATCGGGGGCGCGGTGATGGTCAGCTTAGTCGAGGCGCCTTCCGGTTGCCAGTCCGCCAGGGTGCCGACCGCATCGACGTGGCCGGTGACAATGTGCCCGCCCAATTCGTCGCCGACCTTGAGCGAGGTTTCGAGGTTGAGCCGGCGCCCGGCGTGCCACATGCCGCGCGCGGTGCGGCTGACGGTTTCGGCGGAGACATCGGCGGCGAACCATGCCGCGCCCGGCTCGCCGCCGCGCTCGACCACGGTCAGGCACACACCCGAGCAGGCGATCGAGGCGCCGATGGCGATTTTCGCCGGATCGAACGGGCAGGCGACCACGATCCGCAAGTCGCTGCGGTCCTCGACCCTGTCGATCGTGCCGATGGCAGTGACGATGCCGGTGAACATTCAGGCCCCCAAACCGATGGCGCGCTGGTAGACGTCGAGCGTGTCGCTGCCAAGCGCCCGCCGGTCGGCCAAGGCAAAGTTGGCCGGGAAGCCGGCCGGGAAGGCCGCGATGCCGTCGCCGAATTCGACCTCGGCGCGGTAGAGCAGGAGCCGGTCGATCAGCCCCGCGGCAAGGAACGCGGCGGCGGTCTCGGCGCCGCCTTCTACGAACAGGTACTGCCACCCGTGACCGGCGATGGCGGCGGGTTCGGCCAGCGCGAGCCAGCCGGCGGGCGCGTCGCCGCGGGTGAGCAGCACGCGCTCGGGGTTCCGCGATTCGAGCCCAGGTAAGCGCACGTCGAGCTTGGGCGAATCGGCGCGTAGCGTCCCGCCGCCGACCAGGATCGCGTCGGCCCGGGCGCGCTCGCGGTGGACATGCGCGCGGGCCGATTCGCCGGTGATCCACCGGCTGGTGCCATCGGCGCGGGCGATAAACCCGTCGGCGGTCAGCGCGAGCTTGAGCGTGACGTGCGGCAGGCCGGTGGCGGCGCGCTTGAGATAGCCGGCGAGGCTCTCGCGGCAGGCCGCGTCGTCGGCGCAAGCGGCCTCGATCCCGGCGGCGCGGAGCCGGGCCAGACCTGCGCCATGAGTACGCTCGTCAGGGTCCGCGACACCCGCGACCACCCGCGCCACGCCCGCCGCGACCGCCAGGTCGGCGCATGCCGGCCCGCGCTCGCTGCGATGCGCGCACGGTTCGAGCGTGACGTAGAGCGTCGCGCCGCTGGCCGCGTCGCCCGCTTGCGCCAGCGCCATCGCCTCGGCGTGCGGACGGCCGCCGGGCTGGGTCCAGCCGTGCCCGAGAACGATGCCGTCGTTGACCACGATCGCTCCGACCGCGGGGTTGGGCCGGCTCAGCGGACGGGCACGCTCGGCCAGCGCCGCCGCGGCGGCGAGCCAGCGGGCGTCCGGGTCAACGCTGGGTGGGTTTGACAACAGCAGCGGGGGCTGGGGCGGCGGCAGCGGCGCGCGCTTCTTTGGCGGCCTTGGCCTTGGCCGCATCTTCGGCCGCTTGCTGGCGCTTGGCGTCGGCTTCCATCTTGTCGACGTCGATCCAGGTCGCGCGGCCCAGCGTGCGGAAGAACTGCTTGCGCTGCTCGTCGCGCACCGCGTCTTCGGCGCGGCGCTTGTCCTGCACTTTCTGGTTGGCGATATTGGAGGCGATGATCTGAGCTTCGGTGCGGTGCGGATCGAAGGTGGCGATATAGGTGATCTTGGGCGCGCGCGGCTCGATCCGCTCGCTCTTGGGGATCAGCACCAACAGCATCGTGAAAGTCGCTGCGACCGATACGGCCAGGATCCGCCAGCGGTAAGGATTGGGCTTGCGCCACACTTGCGCCAGGTCGCCCACCGCGCCCGTCGGCGAGACGTCTTTCCAGAAGCTCATGCGCCGCGGGGTCATACCGCCCAGATAGGCGCTCGGCCGCGTTTGCGCCAGTCCGACCCGGCGCGGGCGCAGCTAGCCGAACGCGGCATAGAGGCTGCGCCCTTCGCGCCGCAGCCACGCGTCGGCCTGCGCAATGTCGGCGCCGTAAAGCTCGCCGAGGAGGCGGTGAAAGTCCGGCGAATGGTCGAAATGCACCAGGTGCGCGACTTCGTGCGCGACGACCGAACGGCGCACCGCGTCGGGCGCCTGGACCAGCCGCCAGTTGATCCGGATGCACCCTTTGCCCGAGCACGAGCCCCACCGCCGCTGCGCGCGCGACAGCCGCAAGTTGGGCGGCTCGACGCTCGCCCGGGCGCAGTAATCGGCCAGGTCGGCTTCGAGCAGCCGCAGCGCCTCGCCCTCCAGCCACCGGCGCAGGCGCGGAACGATGGTTTCGGACGCGCCGCCGAGCACGACCCGATTCGCTTCGACTCGCGGTTTGCGTGGCCGCCCCGGCTGCCACTCGATCGCCAGCCGCTCGCCGCGATACGCGATCGTGCCGGCGGGAACGGGCGGGGCGGCGGCGGGGATCGCCGCGACTTGCGTTTCGAGCCACGAGCGGCGGCTGTCGATGAACACCATCGCGTCGATCGTCCGGCCCCACGCCGGCAGGGTGATGCGCACTTCGCTGCCGTCGGGCGCCAGTCGCATGGTCAGCCGCCGCGCGCGCGGGTGGCGGCGGATCGCGACCGGCATCTCACGTCCGCCGATGGTCACGCGCGGTTCGCGCCGGCTGCCCAGCAGCCAGTCGATCACGCTTTGGGCCATTCGACGATGTGGTGCTCGATCGGGCCGGCGTCGGTTTCGCTGATCACCCGCCCGGCGACGCTCGCCCCGGCGGCGATCATTGCTTCGGGCCCATCGTTAAGCAGCGGGTGCCAAGCGGGGATCGGCAGGCCGTCCGCGCGCCGGCGGTAGGCGCAGCTGTCCGGCAGCCAGCGCACTTGCGCGACCAGTTGCGGGGTCAGCCGCAGACAATCGGGGACGAATGCCTTGCGGTGCTTGTAGTCGCGGCACCGCGCGGTCGCGGGGTTGAGCAGGCGGCAGGCGACGTTGGTCTCGGTCACCTCGCCGGTGTCGTCGTCCTCCAGCTTGTGCAGGCAGCACCGCCCGCAGCCATCGCACAGCGCTTCCCACTCGGCCCGATCGAGCGCGGCCAGCGGCAGTTCCCAGAACCGCTCCCTCACTGGACCCACCGCGTCAGTTCGGCCGCCACCGCCGCAGGGCCCTTGTCGGTCGGCAGCGTCGCCAGCGGCTCGCCCTTAGGTCCGAACAAGTACGTGACGGTCGAATGATTGACCATGTAGCTGCCATCGGGCTGGCCCGGCGCGCGTTCGTAGAATACCGCGAAGGCCTTGGCAGCCCCTGCCACTTGCGCCGGGGTTCCGGTGAGCCCGATCAGCCGGGGATGGAAATTGGCCGCGAACTCGCCGACTTTGGCCGGGGTGTCGCGCGCCGGATCGACCGAAATGAAGATCGGCTGGACTTTGGCCCCCCGCGCCGGCTCGCCCTTCTCGAACTGGCTCAGCCCTTGGCTCATCCGCGCGACGTCTGTCGGGCACGCATCGGGGCAGTAAGTATAGCCGAAATAGACGATCCGGTACTTCCCTGCGAAATCGCTCCACCGCACGGTCTTGCCGGCCTTGTCGGTCAATTCGAACGGCCCGCCGATGGCCGCGCCGGCGAGCGGGGGCGGGGCGGCGGGCTGGCGGGCGCCGCTGCCGCACCCGGCGAGCACGCCGAGTGCGAGGCACAGCGCGAAGCGGCTGACGGCGGGTGCGGGCATGGCTAGGCGGTTCATGCTCTGCTAAAGCGCGCCCTGCAAGGGGACGAGTCACCACCGGCGGGCTGCTGTCCGCAGGTTTGGTCAGACGGGGAAAGGGATCGCATTGGGTTTGTTCGCAAAGTCCGCCTGGTTGGGGGTTGCCGCGCTGGCCGCGGCCGGGCTCGCCGCGCCAGCCGCCGCGCAGCTCCATTCGGATGGCTACAAGTTTCTCGAAGCCGTCGACAAGAAGGAAAACAATACTGTCTTCACCATGCTCGACAGCCCGGGCGGATCGGTGCTGGTCAACTCGCGCGACCTGGCGAGCGATCGCACCGCGCTGCACATCGTGGTCGCCCGGCACGACGAGGCCTGGCTCCGGTTCCTGCTTGCGCGCGGGGCCGATCCGAACCTGGCCGACAACAAGGGCGTGACCCCGCTGCTGCTCGCTTGCCGGATGGGCTTTCTGAGCGGGGTCGAGGCGCTGGTGTCGGCGCGCGCGCGGGTCGACGAATCGAACGATGCGGGCGAAACCCCGCTGATCTCAGCGGTGCACGTGCACAACCTCGAACTGGTCAAGATCCTGCTCAAGGCCGGGGCCGATCCCGACCATACCGACAATTCGGGCCGCAGCGCGCGCGATTATGCCAAGCTCGACGGGGCGCAGAGCACGGTCCTGGCGGCCATCGTCCAACTCGGCAAGACCAAGGCCAGTGCGCGCGCGGACACTTATGGGCCCTCGCTCTGAGATGGCCGCTGGCGCTAGCCCGGCCGAGGGCGACCGCACGCTCGACGAGCTGAGGATTGCGCTGGCCCCGGCGGTCGCCAAGGCGGCGGTGTTCGACGGGTGGAGCGACGCCGCGCTGGTCCAGGCGGCGGCGGCCGAGGCGGTCGATCCGGCGGTCGCCCGGCTCGCCTTTCCGGGCGGTGCGCCCGACATGATCGACGCGTGGATCGCCGCGATCGACGCCCAGATGCACGCCCGGTTCGCGGGCGGGGACCTGGCGGCGCTGAAAATCCGCGAGCGGATCCGCACGCTGGTGCTGTTCCGGCTCGAGGCGGTCGCCGGGCAGGAAGAATCGCTGCGCCGCGCGCTCGCGCTGCAGGCGCTGCCGCACAACCTGGGGCGCACCGCCAAGATCGCCTGGCGCAGTGCCGATGCCATGTGGCGGCTCGCCGGCGATACCGCGACCGATTACAATCACTATACCAAGCGGCTGCTGCTGGGCGCGCTCTACAGCGCAACGCTCGGCGTATTCATCGACGACGAGAGCGAGGGCAAAGCCGAGACGCGGGCGTTTCTGGACCGCCGCATCGACGACGTGATGAAGTTCGAGAAGGCCAAGGCGCAGCTGTTCCAGCACCGCGAAGGGTTCGACTTCGCGCGCTTCTTCGGCCGGTTGCGCTACCCGGCCCGCTGATCGGACTATTGCGAAGCAGTTGCAATTAACCGCGACGTCTGCCACCGCAAGGCGGTGACCCTCGACTTGCTCCCTCTCCGCCGTGCGGCCCGCATCACCGCGGTGGATTGGGCCGCGCTCGCGCCCGAAGAGGGCAAGCGGCTGCGCGCGATGGGGATCGATGCCGGCACCGAAGTTGCGATCGCGCATAGGGGGATCTTCATCGGGCGCGATCCGATCGCGCTCAGCGTCGGGCGGATGACGGTGGCGGTGCGGCGCAGCCACGCCCGCGCGATGACAGTCGAGGAGTTGTGAGCGCCTTTCGCACCGCCGCGCTGGTCGGCAATCCCAATTCGGGCAAGAGCGCGCTGTTCAACGCGCTGACCGGCGCGCGCCAGAAAATCGCCAATTACCCGGGCGTGACGGTCGAGCGCAAAGCCGGGCGCCTGGTCCTGCCGAGCGGTGAGCCGGTCGAGCTGATCGACTTGCCCGGCAGCTACGCGCTCGACGCCGCCAGCCCCGACGAGGAAGTCACCCGCCGAGTGATCTTCGGCGAGTTCGCGGGCGAGGCGCGGCCCGAAGTGCTGATCATCGTGCTCGACGCGGCCAACCTCGAACAGCACCTGGTGTTCGCGCAAGAGCTGATCGAGCTGGGCCGGCCGACGGTAGTGGCGCTCAACATGGTCGATCTGGCCGAGCGTGACGGGCTGGCGCTCGATCCCGCCGCGCTCGAACAGGCGCTAGGGGTGCCGGTGGTGCCGACGATCGCGGTGCGCAAACGCGGGCTGGACGACCTGATCGCCGCGATCGGCGCGGCCGAGCAGGCCGGCGAGGCTGATCCGCGCCCCCATCCGCGCCCGCACCTTACCTTGCCCGAGCGGCGGCTCGAGGCGCGGCACATCGCCCGGGCGGCGATCCTCAGCGAGACCGGCCAGCACCGGCTCCACGCGCGCCTCGAC
Organism: Croceibacterium sp.; assembly: GCA_039920725.1. Lineage (GTDB taxonomy): Bacteria > Pseudomonadota > Alphaproteobacteria > Sphingomonadales > Sphingomonadaceae > Croceibacterium_A. The sequence goes on from JBDSDC010000073.1 coordinate 10,056, forward strand.
CGGGTGCTGCTCCATCCGTGGCTCGGCCCGCCGATCCTGTTCGCGCTGCTGTTCGTGATCTTCCAGGCGGTGTTCGCCGGCGCGACTCCGTTCGCGGACGCGCTTGACGGCGGGGTGCAGGCGCTGATCGGGCTGGCAACCACTTACCTGCCGCCCAGCCTGGCGCGCGACCTGCTGACCCAGGGCGTGCTGTCGGGCGTCGGCTCGGTGGTGGTGTTTCTGCCGCAGATCGTGATCCTGTTCGCGTTCATTCTGGTGATGGAGCAATCGGGCTACATGGCCCGCGCCGCGTTCATCATGGACCGGCTGATGGCGTATGTCGGACTCTCGGGGCGCAGCTTCATACCGCTACTGTCGAGCTTCGCGTGCGCCATCCCCGGGATAATGGCGACCCGCGCGATCGCCGATCCCAAGGACCGCCTGACGACGATCCTGATCGCCCCGCTGATGACCTGTTCGGCCCGGCTGCCGGTCTATGCGGTGGTCATCGGGGCGTTCATTCCCGCGCGCGGCGTGGGCGGGGGCATCGGGCTCCAGGGGCTGGTGCTGTTCACGCTCTACCTCGCCGGGATCGTCGGGGCGATGGCGGCGGCGCTGGTGCTGCGGCGGACCGCCACCAAGGGTTCGGCCTCGGGCTTCATCATGGAGCTGCCCAAGTACCAGTGGCCCCCGCTGCGCGATCTGGCGATCGGGCTGTGGCAGCGCGCGTTCATTTTCCTGCGCCGCGCGGGCACGATCATCTTTACCGTCACCGTGGTCCTGTGGCTGCTCCTGAGCTTCCCGCGCGCGGCACCGGGCGAAAGCCAGTCCGAGGCGAGCGTCGCCGGCCACATCGCCAGCGCGCTCGAAGTCGTCGTCCGCCCGATCGGCTTCAATCACGAGATCGCGCTTTCGCTGATCCCGGCGATGGCCGCGCGCGAAGTCGCGGTCGCCTCGCTGGCGACGACGTATGCGGTCGACGCTGGCAACGAGGAAACCGCCGCGCAAGGCCTGATGGCGACGCTGCAGACGCACTGGAGCTTGCCCACCGCGCTCGCCTTCCTCGCGTGGTTCGTGTTTGCGCCCCAATGCCTGTCGACCATCGCGGTCGCTCGGCGTGAAACCAACGGCTGGAAATGGCCCGCGTTCATGCTCGCCTACTTGTTCGCCGCTGCCTACCTCGCCGCCGGCGCGACTTACTGGGCGGCGGTCGCACTCGGTTTGTAGGGGGAACCCACACATTTAAAGCATCGCCGGGCCTCCTCCCACTGGCGAGCGCGCGGTCGTTTCGCTAACCCGCGCTCAACAAGGTAAGGACGCGATTCCATGGCGGGTAGTCTCAACAAGGTTATGCTGATCGGCAATCTCGGTGCCGATCCCGAGGTGCGCAGCTTCCAGAACGGCGGCAAGGTCGCCAACTTGCGCATCGCCACCAGCGAAAGCTGGAAGGACAAGAACACCGGCGAGAAGCAGGAAAAGACCGAGTGGCACACCGTCGCGATCTTTTCCGAAGGGCTGATCGGGGTGGTCGAGCGCTATCTGCGCAAGGGCTCCAAAGTCTACATCGAAGGCCAGCTCCAGACCCGCAAGTGGCAGGACCAGTCGGGCAACGACCGCTACAGCACCGAAGTCGTGATCCGCGGCCTCGGCGGCGTGTTGACCATGCTCGACGGCGCGCCGGGCGGCGGCGGGGGCCAGCGCGGCGGTGGCGGCGGCGAGTATGACCAGACCAGCGGCGGCGGGAGCCGCGGGGGCGGGTCGAGCTTCAACCAGGGCGGAAGCTCGGGCGGCGGCGCGGGCGGCTCTGGCGCCAGCTTCGGCGACGACCTCGACGACGACATCCCGTTCTAAACCCTTCGCGAGCAAGCGGGAGGAGGAGCTAGCCCTTCTTGAGCGCCGTCAGCGCCGCAAACGGCCCCGCCGCGGTTTTGTCCAGCAGCCCCGCCGCGCGCCGGACCCGCTCGGCATTGGGTCCGACCGCGTAAGGGTCGATCGCCAGCGCGAGGCTTTGGGCGACGGTTTCCCCGAGGTCGAACACGTCGCCGGCGAAGGGAATGTCGTCGAGCGCGCCGGCTTCGAGCTCGATTTCGTCGCCCACGGCGAGTTGCTCGGGCACGAAGCGCAGCGCCAGCGGCTCGTCGATGACCGCGGCCAGGTCCTCGCCAGAGACCGCGCAGCTCTGCACGATCGCCGCGCGCAGGCGGCCGGTGGCGGTGACCGCCTTGCCGTCGTCGGCAAGCGTGACCGTTGCCGTCAGCCGCTCGACCGCAATCACGGCGAAGCGCCGGGCAAGCGCGATGCGCTCTGCTTCGTTCGCCAGCAGGTCGAGCGGCCCTAAGGGCAGGCGGTGGCGGTCGATTAGGCGCGAGAATTCGGGCGCCATC
>JBDSDC010000074.1:0-8033 GCA_039920725.1 Croceibacterium sp.
CGCGCATCAAGTCGATCGGCGAGGCCGGGCGCAAGGCGATCTCGCAGCTGCTCGGCTGCCCGGTGCACCTGGTCCTCCAGGTGAAGGTGGCGCCCAACTGGACCAAGGGCGGCGGCGGCCTGCGCACGATGGGATACGAATGAGACAGCGCCCGACCGAACCGCACGGACCGATCGACGGTGTGCTCGCGATCGTCGGGCGCCCCAACGTCGGCAAGTCGACGCTGTTCAACCGGCTGGTCGGCAAGAAGCTGGCGCTGGTCGACGACCAGCCCGGCGTCACCCGCGACCGCCGCTTCGGCGAGGCGGGGCTGCTCGGGATGGAGTTCCACGCGGTCGATACCGCCGGGTGGGAGGATGAGGAAGCGACCACCCTGCCCGGGCGGATGCGCGCGCAGACCGAAGTCTCGCTTAAGGGTGCGGACGCGGCGCTGTTCGTGATCGACGCGCGCGCCGGGCTGACCCCTCTCGACGAGGAGATCGCCCGCTGGCTGCGCGAGCAGGAAGTGCCGGTGGTGCTGATCGCGAACAAAGCGGAAGGCAACGCCGGACAGTCGGGCATCCTCGAGTGCTATTCGCTCGGCCTGGGAGAGCCGGTGCCCGTCTCGGCCGAGCACGGCGAAGGGGTGGCGGACCTCTACCAGGCGCTGTTCCCGCTGATTGCCGACAAGCAGCCGGACGAGATCGCTGAGGGCGAGGAGCCCGGCGAAGAAGAAGAGTTCGACCGCGCCACCGCGCCGCTCTCGCTCGCCATCGTCGGGCGGCCCAATTCGGGCAAGTCGACGCTGATCAACCGCATGCTCGGCGAGGACCGGATGCTGACCGGGCCCGAGGCCGGGATCACACGCGATTCGATTGCGGTCGACTGGGCGTGGACCGATCCCGCGACCGGCGACGTGCGTGCGATCAAGCTGATCGACACCGCCGGGATGCGCAAAAAAGCCAAAATCGACGACAAGCTCGAGCGAATGGCGGTCGCCGATGCGCGCCACGCGGTCGATTTCGCCGAAGTCGTGGTGCTGCTGCTCGACGCCACCCGCGGCCTCGAAGTGCAGGATCTCAAGATCGCCAACCTGGTGCTCGAGGAAGGCCGCGCGCTGATGGTCGCGATCAACAAGTGGGACGTGGCCGAGGGCGCCAGCGCGCTGTTCAACGGCATTCGCGGAGCGCTCGATGAAGGCCTCGCGCAATTGAAGGGCGTGCCGCTGCTGACGGTTTCGGCGGTGACCGGCAAAGGCCTCGACCCGCTCATCGCCGCCGCGTTCGAACTGCGCGCGCAGTGGAGCCGCCGCGTGTCGACGTCCGCGCTCAACCGGTGGTTCGACCATGCGCTCGACGCCAATCCGCCGCCCGCGCCGGGCGGCCGGCGGATCAAGCTGCGGTACATCACCCAGATCAAGACCCGCCCGCCCAGCTTCGTGATCTTCGGCACCCGGCTCGACGATTTGCCGGCGAGCTACGAACGCTACCTAGTCAACTCGATCCGCAAGGATCTGGATTTCGGCGCCGTGCCGGTGCGGCTGACCATGCGCAGCGCGAAGAACCCGTTTTCGAAGGACTGAGCCGCGGCTGTGCTCAGTGCTGGCGGCGGGCCTTGAGGACCGCGATCACCGAGGCGCGCAAGTCGGGCGCGCGGACCGGCTTGCGCAGCACGGCCGCGCCCGGCAGGCAGCCCTCGATCCGCTCGCGCGCGGCTTCGGTGGCATAGGCGGTGACGAAAATCACGTGCGCGGCCGCGCCCGGCACGATCGCACTCACCGCGTCGATGCCGTCGATCCCCGGCCCGAGATTGATATCCGAGATGATCAGGCCGGGCGCATGCGCGCGCGCCGCTGCGATCGCATGGCTGCCGGTCGGGGCCACCGCAATCGCTGCAAAGCCCATGTCCGCCAGCAGGCTTTCCATGGTCCACGCGATGACCGCGTCATCCTCGATCACCAGTACCTGTGTGGCGCGCAGCTCGGCTTCGAATCCTTCGATCGGCGCCACCCCGGGGTGGCCGGGGGTCGGGCCGGCTTCGCCTCCGCAATACAGCGCCGCGCTCATGAGTCGGGTAACTCGAGCGCAAATTCCGTCGCGAACGCCAGGCCTTCCGGCGTCCATTCCTGCGTGCTTTCGCCGCGCAATTCATGGCCGATCTGTAGCCCGATCATTTTCGATCCAAACCCCGTGCGAGCCGGCGGCGCGACCTTGTGCGCGCCGGATTCGGTCCATGAAAGCGACAGCCGCCCTTCGTCAACCGTCCATTCGAGCGCCACGTGGCCTGCGGGGGTGGCCAGCGCGCCATATTTGATCGCGTTGGTCAGCAGCTCGTGCAGCACCATGCTGAGCGCGAGCAGCTGGCGCGGCGCGAGGCTGATGTCCGGCCCGCTGACCGTGACTTGCGGCTCGCCGCCGAGCGCATAGGGCCCGAGCAGCTCGCGGCACAAGGCCGTCAGCGAACCGCTCTGCCACGCGCCCGCGATCAAGATCTCGTGTGCGGTGCCGAGCGATGCCAGGCGGCCCGCGAACGCGGGCATGAAGCTGTCGAGCGAGGCCGCCGACCGCGCGGTCAGGTGAGCAATGCCCGAAACCACCGCGAGCAGGTTCTTGGCCCGGTGGTTGAGCTCGCCCAGCAGCAGTTCCTGGCGCCGCGCGGCATCGTGCCGTTCGGAAATATCACGCAGGAAGCCGAGGAACACCGGCTCGTCGAACTGGTCGGTGCGGGTGATCGACAGCTCGACCGGCACTTCCTGGCCGTCGCGCCGCAGCGCCTGGATTTCGAGCCGGGTGTCGAGCACCGGTCCCTCGCCGGTGGCGAGGTAATGCGCGAGGCCCGCTTCGTGCGCCTCGCGGTAGCGGTGGGGGATGATCATCGCGCTCATCCGCTGGCCTTGCGCTTCCGCGAACGACCAGCCGAAAGTGCGCTCGGCCACGTCGTTCCACCCGACGATGGTCCCGTCGGTGCGCATCACCACCACCGCATCGAGCGCGGTCTTGAGCACGGCCCCCAGGCTAGTGCTTTGAAGTCCATGCATTTTGCCCACGCCCCGGACTAGCGAGCACGCGGTGACAGGTCCAGCGGTCATCCCGCTTGCTGTGGGCGGTTATTGATCGATGGCGATGTCGCGCAGGCCAGTGGTCTCGCCCGCCAGTGGCTGACCCGGCTTGAACCCGTTGGCCTGGAGCAAATACGCGACCAGCGCGAGGTAGTCGCCGTCGGGCAGCGAGCCGGCGGCGCCCGGCGGCATGGTCCGGACTTTGGCGTGAAGGTCGGCCACCGTGCGCCCGCGCCAGTTGGCGAGGAACGCGGCGCCCGTGAGCGGCGGCACGCCTTGCCCGCCGCCGAGGTCTGCCCCGTGGCAGGCGGCGCAGCGCGCGGCATAGACCTGGCTGCCGAGCGCCGCCTGCGCCGCGCTGAACACCCCATCGCTCGCCTTTCGGGAGGTCGGCCGGGCGAGCGCCGGGTCGAGCGTGGACGCCGGGCCGGACGGATTGACCGGCGCCCGCGCCGGGCCGCGCCGGCCGATCCCCGCGTCGGGCAAGGCGAACACGTAAAGCGTGTTCTGGCCGCCGTGGATCAGCTCGGGCGTGAAGCTGTCGTTGAGCCAGCGCCCGGTCGAGACCGCGACATACTGGTGCCCGCCGGCCGCAAAGGTCACCGGATAGCCGGTCACCGAGGAGCCGAGGTTCAGTTCCCACAGGATCTTGCCGCTCGCCTGGTCTAACGCGCGGAAGCGGCCCACGGCATCGCCCGCGAACAGCACCCCGCCGCCGGTGGTCAGCAGCGACTGCATCCCGGCGCGCTGGGCATAAGTCCACGCGGTCCTGCCGGTGACCGCGTTGACCGCGTGGATGGTGCCGACGTTGTTGCCCGCGCCCGGCGCGAGTTGCTGGCGCGCGGCCATGCCATAGACGTTGCGCGCGTCGGCCTTGACCGCCTGGACCTGGGCGCAAGTGTTCTGCAGCGGGAAGTACATCGTCTTGGTCAGCGGGCTGTAAGCCGGGGCCTGGTAATTGGCCCCGCCCGAAGCCGCCGGGCAGGCGAGCAGCGGGGTGTTCCACGCGGTGAACATCGTCGCCGGATTGCCGGTGACGCGGCCGCTGCGTCCGTCGATCGACTGGACCACGTTCTGGTACACCGTCGGGCGCGCCCACAGGAACTGCCCGGTCCGCCGGTCGAGCGTATAAACGATGCCGGTCTTGCCCGGCACGCCGGTCACCACCTTGTAGGTTTTCGTGCGGTCGATTGCCGGGTTGATCCACGCCACCGCAGCTGGATCGGGCGCGACCCGCTCGTCCATCAGCATCCGCGGGAACGGGTGGTCGAGGTCCCAGTGATCGACCACGTGCTGGTAATACCACACGATCTTGCCGGTCCTGACGTCGAGCGCGAGCGTCGAGTTGTGGTAGAGGTACTGCTTGTCGTTGCCGTCGAGCGCGATCTTGGGCGCGGGCGCGCTGACCGAAGTGCCCATGTAGACCAGCTTGAGCTGGGGATCGTAGCTCGCCACCATCCACGCGCCGACTTGCTGGCGGTCGGCCTCGGCCACTTTGCCCCAGCTCGCGCTGTTGGGATCGGAACCGCGCGCGATGGTGCTGGTGCGCCACACTTCCTTGCCGGTCCTGGCGTCGTGCGCGGTGATCACGCATGCGTCGGGGCCGCCCTCAGGCTCGCAGCTGCGGCCGGTGATCGCCAGGCCATCGGCGATGATCGGGCCGGACGATTGCTTGGCGCCGTGCTTGTAATCCATGATCCGCGTTTCCCACGCCGGCTCTCCGGTGCGCGCATCGAGCGCGTAGATCGTATCGTCGGATCCGCTCGCCAGGATCAGGTTGCCGTAGATCGCCAGGTTGCGCTTGGTGTCAGGCACGGTGAGGAACTCGCCGACATCCTTGGGCACCGCTCGCCGGTGTTCCCACAGCACGTCGCCCGAGGCGGCGTCGATCGCGGTCACCACGTCGCCCGGTTCGGGGAAATAGAGCACCCCGTCGTGGACCAGCGGGGTGCCTTCCTGGTGGCCTGAGTTGAGCGGGCGCGCCCAGACCAGCCGCAATTGCCCGACATTGGCGCGGGTGATCTGCGCCAGCGGGCTGTAGCCCCATGAATCGAGCGTGCGCCGCCAGCTGAGCCAGTCGTTGGGTGTAGGCTGCTGGATCATCGCGTCGGTCACCGGCACGAACGGCGCGCCCGCCTGCCCCGCCGCCCCGTTCGTGGCCAGTGTCAGCGCCGCGCCCGCCGCAACAACGGCGACCCGTGCGAGCGTGCCTGTGAATGCCATTATGGTCCCTCCCGGCGGGCAGGTTAGCACGCCGCGCGAAACGCTCCAGAGGCTTGCGCGCGCTATCCCCCCAACGGGCGGTTCATGCGGCGGCGATCAAGCGGTTGACCGCCTCCATGAACGGGCGGATCGAGACCGGCTTGGGCAAGTACTCGTTCGCCCCGGCGCGGCGGATCCGCGCTTCCTCGCCTTTGCCGACGTAAGCGGTCACCGCCAGCACCGGTACCCGGCTGAGCGCCGGGTCCTTGCGCAGCGAGGCAATCACCTCGAGGCCCGAGACGTGGGGCAGCTGGATGTCGGTAACGACCAGGTCGGGGGCAAAGTCACGCGCCGTCGCCACCGCGGTGCGCCCATCCTCGAGCGCGGCCACGGTGAAGCCATTACCTTCCAGCGTCGCACAATAGAACATGCGATTGAGCAGGTCGTCTTCGACAACAAGGACGCGCTTGGTCATGGACAGCAAACCAATTGGCTAGCGATTGGTGCCCTTTATCGGCCATTTCGCTAAGATGTCCGATCAGTTCTATGGTTAACCCCTGGCGAAGCCGCCGTTGAAGCCGGAAATACCGCGCAAACCGGCGGCCGACGTTAACTCAAAATTGAGGGTGATCTGCGATCCCGCTTCGAGAAGTGGCCCGCTAATCGATCCGGCGGACGGAAACCAGGGGGAACTGGCCTTGCGCGTTTTGGCATTGGCTTCGCAAAAGGGCGGGTCTGGAAAGACCACGCTTTCGGGGCATCTGGCGGTGCAGGCGCAGCGCGCCGGCGCCGGGCCAGTGGTGCTGATCGATATCGACCCGCAAGGCTCGCTGGCCGACTGGTGGAACGAGCGCGAGGCCGAATACCCCGCTTTCGCCCAGACCACCGTGGGGCGGCTGGCCAACGACCTGGCGATCTTGCGCCAGCAAGGTTTCAAGCTGGCGGTGATCGATACTCCCCCAGCGATCACGATGGCGATCCAGTCGGTTATCACGGTGGCCGAGCTGATCGTTGTGCCGACTCGCCCCAGCCCGCACGATCTGCGCGCCGTGGGCGCCACCGTGGATTTGTGCGAACGCGCCGGCAAGCCGCTGATCTTCGTGGTCAACGGCGCTACTCCCAAGGCCAAGATCACCTCCGAAGCCGCGGTCGCGCTGTCGCAGCACGGCACCGTGGCCCCGATCACCATCCACCACCGCACCGATTATGCCGCGTCGATGATCGACGGGCGCACGGTGATGGAAGTCGAAGCCGAGGGGCGCAGCGCGCAGGAGGTGGTCGCGCTGTGGAACTATATCTCGGACCGGCTGGAAAAGAACTTCCGCCGCACCGTGTTCGCCGCCCCGGGGGTCGTCGCGCAAGTTCCCGGCATGCATCGTCCGCAAGGCGGCTTCGGCCGCCGTGTGGCCCAGTAAAGGGGCGCATGCACGATGGCCCTGATTGAACCCAAACCTTTCGCCTCGCTGGGGGCCACGCTGCTAGCCCGCAAGGGCGGCGCGCGGCCGGCCATGCGCCCGCAACTGGCGATCGCCGCGCAAGCGCCGCAGGACTTTGTCCAGGACCTCGAAGACCTCGGCTGGAACGACATGGGCGACGATGACACCGAGGAGCGCCGCGAGACCGTGGTCCTCTCGCTTACCCCCGCGCCGCACCCCCATCATGGCACCGGCTTCGGCGAGCCCCCGGACGAGCCCGAAGTGCTGCGCCAGCAGCGCTCGCTCGCCGATTCGCTGGAAAGGTCCGATTTCGCCGCTGACTTCGAACAAGCCCAGCCCGAGCGCCAGGTCGCCCGGCGCCCGGCTGCGCCGGGTGGCCGCCGCGCCGCTTTCACGCTGCGGCTCGATGTCCAGCGTCATCTCAAGCTGCGCCTAGCGAGCACCGTCACGGGACGCAGCGCGCAGGCGCTGGTGACTCAGGCGCTCGACGAATTCCTGGCCGAGATCCCCGAGATCGACGCCCTGGCCGCGCAACTGAAGCGCGACTGACAACACAAAGGGGCAAGACTGCCATGTACCGCACCGCCAACTACACTCGGATCGTCGGACTCGCCGTCACCACCGCCATGGCCGGAGCGCTGATGTCCGGCTGCGCCACGATGCCCCCGCGGTCCGAGCTCGCGAGCGGCAAACCGCCTTCCGCGCGGGCGGTCAACCAGGCCGCGCTTCAGGCCGAAGCCGCGGTGCGGGCCGATCCGCGCAGCGCCGAGGCCCGCGCCGCGCTCGGCAACGCCTATCTCGACCTGGGGCGGTTCGCGTCTGCCGAAACCAGCTTTTCCGATGCGCTGACGCTGGGCGACAGCTCGCCGCGCACCGCGCTCAGCCTCGCGCTGGCAATGATGGGCCAGGGCAAGCTGTCACCCGCGGGCACGCTGCTCAACCGCTGGTCCGACCGCATCCCGGCCGCTGATTCGGGCCTCGCGCTGTCGCTCGCCGGCCAGCCCGAGCGCGGCATCGCGCTGATGAGCAACGCGATCCGCGCCGGCCAGAACGATGCCAAGATCCACCAGAACCTGGCTTATGCCTACGCGATCGCCGGCCGCTGGCGCGAAGCGCGCCTGATGGCCGCGCAGGACCTCCACGGCGAAGAGCTCGACGCCCGGCTCGGGCAGTTTTCGGCGATGATCCAGCCCAATGCCTGGCAAGTGCGCATCGCCAGCCTGATCGGCGTGCCGGCCGGCGTGACCGACCCGGGCCAGCCGGTGCAACTGGCGCTGGCAGGCGCGCCGGTTTCCGTCCCCGTCGCCTCCGAAGCCGCGACCGCAGTCGCCGCCGCGCCGCCGCCCGCCGAACTGCCC
>JBDSDC010000075.1:0-3889 GCA_039920725.1 Croceibacterium sp.
GCCCGCGCCGCCCCGCCGAAGCCGATTCCCGCGGCGGCCAGCGCCGCGACGATCGCCAAGGGCAAGCAAGTGTTCGGCAATAACGGCTGCGGCGGCTGCCACACGCTGGCCGATGCCGGTGCGGCGGGCGGGATTGGCCCGGCGTTCGACGGCAATCCCGGGCTGAGCGCGGCGGAGATCTTCGGTACCATCCACGATGGGCGCGCGGCGATGCCGTCGTTCGCCGGGCAGATCACGGACCCCGATATCCGCGCGGTCGCCGCCTATATCGTCTCAGCGAGAAAGTGAGCGCCATGGCCAAGTTCGTGATCCAGCCGCACTTCCGCCTCCACGAGTGGGTCGCCGAGGAGAAAGGCTACTTCGCCGCCGAAGGGCTCGATTACGAGTTCCGCGAGACAATGGACAGCAAGCAGGCCAGCTCGCACCACCAGGGAGACAAAGTCGGCGCTTACCAGACCTTCGAGAAGGGCCGCGAGGGCAACGTCAGTTGCGCGTGCCACTGGACGGTCAACGTCGCCGCGGCTTCGGGCCATGGGCAGCTGTTCGCCGATGCCTATTCGCTGTCGCCCTCGGCGGTGTTCGTCGCGCCCGATTCTCCGGTCCGCAAGCCGGCCGACCTCGCCGGGGTGCCGATCTCGGTCGGCTACCAGTCGGGCAGCCATTATTCGACCATCCAGGCGCTCGAGCGCTATCTCCCTGCCGAGCAGATCAGTCTGTCGTTCGCCGACGGAATGCTGTTCAGCCGGCTCGAACTGCTGATCGACGGCAAAGTCCCCGCCGCCGCGCTGTTCAGCGGGCCCTATTACTTCCTCGAACAGCTCGGCTTCCGCAAGATCATCGACACCACCTTCATGATGGCCTCGATGGTCACCGGCGCCCCCGATCCGGCCGACATCGGCAAGTACTTCGCCGCGCTCCGCCGCGCCCAGCTCGACATCGATTTGCGGCCCGAGCTCTACACCCATTACTACCGCAACGAATTTCCGGTGCGGTTCCATCCCGAGATGGACACCGGCCGGTGGGGCCCGGGCGAACGAATCGTGTTCGAGCCCTATAGCCGCGAAGCGTTCGAGGAATCGCAGCGGTGGATCGCCGAACGCGGCATCTTCGACGGCAGCCTGGGCACGCGCGGCTACAGCGAATCGATCCTGACGCTCGCCCCGGCGTGAGCCGCTTGCGCCAGTGGGCGCGGGCGATGAAGCGCGATGTCGTGGCGCTGTGGCTGGCGGCGCGCGACCCGCAGGTACCGTGGCACGCCAAGGCGCTCGCCGGCGCGGTCGCGGCTTACGCGCTGTCGCCGATCGACCTGATCCCCGATTTCATTCCGGTGCTCGGGCTGCTCGACGATCTGCTGATCGTGCCGCTGGGCATCTGGGCGGTGACGCGCCTGATCCCGCCCCCGCTGATGGCCGAGCTGCGCGCCGCCGCCGAGGCGCGCGAACGGCCGCTGTCGCGCGGGGGCGCCGCCGCGGTCGTGGCCCTATGGGCGGCCGCGCTCGCCGGGTTGGCTTGGTGGCTGCTCGCTGACGCTTAGCGGGCGCGCTTGAGCGGGACGACGTTGCTGGGCGCGGCGAGCCCGCTGACCCGTTCGAGCACCTCGTCTGCCAGCAACTTGTCGAACGCGACCCCGATGGCGCCCTGCCCGACCCAGTTCAAGCGCCCGGCGATCGGCGCCTCATCGGCAATCCGCAGCACCACGGGGGCCGCCTTGACCACGCCGATGGTGAGCGTCAGCAGCTCGCACCCCGCGCGGCTGAGGCCGATCACGAAAGTCTCCTCCGCCGCCCGCTCGCCGATCTGGCAAGTGGCCGCGATGCGCACCGCTTGGCGCATATCGGAGCGGTCGCTGTCGCCGCAGTCGAGTTTGGGACGCTTGGGGCCGGCCATCCGATGGCCATGGCGCATTGGGCTTAAGGATATCTTGCGATGCGCGGCTAAACCCACCCCGCCAGCTCGCGCCGGACCAGCGCTTCGAGCATCGCCATCCCGGTGTCCCCGGCGTTGAGGCAGGCGAGCGCGGCAAACCGCTCGCCTCCCGCGCCAAGGAATTGCTCGCGCCCGCGGATCGCCAGCTCCTCGAGCGTTTCGAGGCAATCGGCGGCAAAGCCCGGCGCGGCGACGGCGAGACGACGGGTGCCGCTGGCGGCCTCGGCGCGAAGGACCGCGTCGGTCGCCGGCCCAAGCCACTTGGCGCGCCCGAAGCGCGACTGGAAGCTGGTCAACAGGCGCAAATCCGGAAAGGCGCCCGAACTCGCCAGCGCCTCGCCCAAAAGGCGGGCGGTCTTGCGGCAGTGGCAATGGTACGGATCGCCCAGCGTAAGCGTGCGCTGCGGCATCCCGTGGAAGCTCAGCAGCAGCACTTCGGGCGTAAACTCGAGCGCATCGAGCTGCGCCCCCAAGTCCCGCACCAGCGCATCGATATAGGCCGGATCGTCGTGATACGGCGGCAGCGTGCGCAAGCTCGGCTGCCAGCGCATCGCCCGCAGCGCATCGGCGGCGCGGTCGACCACCGTCGCGGTCGTCGCCGCGCAGTATTGCGGGTACAGCGGCGCGAGCAGGATGCGCTCGCAGCCCAAGTCCATCAAGCCCTGCAGCTGAGCGCCGATCTCCGGCCGGCCGTAGCGCATCGCGTGCGCCACCCTGACGCCCTCGCCCAGCCGTGCTTGCAGCTTCCCAGCCTGCTCGGCGGTGATCGCGGCGAGCGGCGAGCCGGCTTCGGTCCACACCTGGGCGTAAGCGCGGGCCGATTTCTTCGGGCGGGTGTTGAGCACGATCCCGCGCAGGATCGGCTGCCACGCCCAGGGGTTGATTTCGACCACCCGGCGGTCGGACAGGAATTCAGCCAGGTAACGCCGGACCGCGCGCGCATCGGGCGCGTCGGGCGTGCCGAGGTTGACCAGCAGCACGCCAATTCGCCCGCTCTGCACGGGCGGGTGATCGGCCGGAAGCTGTTGCGGTTGGCGCGTCACAATCCCTCCGATAGCAGCGGCAGGCGCCTGAGGCGCAGCCCGGTGGCCGAATGGAGCGCGTTGGCGATCGCCGGGGCGACCGCGGCCACCGCCAGCTCGCCGGGATCGAACGGTTCGGCCTGGCTGGCGATCAGGTCGATGGTGATTGTGGGCGCATCGGCCAGCGTCGGCAGCGCCAGGCCCGACAGCCTTCCGTTGACCGGCAGCCCGCGTTCGTACTGGACGCCCGAGCCGAGCGCCAGGCCGACGCCGTAAAGCAGCCCGCCTTCGATCTGCTGGAGCGCGATGTCGCGGTTGACCACCCGGCCGATGTCGACCGCCGCCGCGAGCCGCTCGACCCGCACCCCGCCTGCCCCGCCGACCGCAGTCGCGATCACCGCGATCCGTCCGCCCGAGTTCGCGGCGGGCTCGCCCAGGTCCATCCGGTGGCAGGCGATCCCTTGCGCGGTGCCCGCCTCGCCCCCGCCCCAGTTCCCGAGCCGCGCGGCACGCAGCAGGCATTGCGCCAGCCGCAAGTCCGCGCCCAGCATCGAGACGCGGAAGCTCAGCGGCTCCTGGTCGTAGCGCACCGCGACCTCGTCGATGAAGCTCTCGATGAAAAAGCAGGTGTAGCCGTGGGCGTTGCCGCGCAGCCGCCCGGTCGGCAGCGCGATCCGCACCGGCACGTGATCGAGCGCGACGTTGGGAATCGCATAAGGCGGCATCAGCCCGTCGAGCGCGAGCGCGTCGGCCTTGCCGTCGGCTTCGTCGATCGCGCTCCAGCTCGCCCGGCCATCGAACAGCCGGCGCCCGAACTCGAGCGCGCTCGGCGGCACCGCGAGCCGCGCGCGCAAGGTGTCGATGCGGCCATCGGCAGTCAGTTTCGCGGCCAGCACGGCGGCCACCGGCGGGCGTGGCCGAAGCATGAGTTGTTCCTGCCA
>JBDSDC010000076.1:0-12027 GCA_039920725.1 Croceibacterium sp.
TTCGAGGTGCTCGACCACCCGCTCGAGCCGCCGCCACTCGCCCTCGCGCTGGAGCCGGAAGCGGTCCGACCGCAAACTTGCGGCAGCCACGTCGGTCGGGGCGGCGATGGCGGCCTTGCGCAGAAAGGGGAGGGAAATCACCCGATCGCCTCGGCGCGCTTGGTGGCGAGGTAGCGGTCGAGCAGGCGGTAGCCGACCGCTTGCCACGGCGCTTCGATCACATCGACGCCCAGCCGCCGCAGCCGCTGCAGCACCAGCGCGCGCTGGCGGGCGAGGCCCTCGGCGGTGACCGCGCTGGCGAGATCGCGCAAGGTGTCGGGCTCGGCCCCGGTCAATTCGGCCAGTTCAGTGTCCTCGAAGGTCACGAAAATCATCAGGTGGTGGCGCACCAGCCGCTCGACCGATTCGATCATCAGCTCGGCCGAGGTCGGATCGGCGAAATCGGAAAACAGCACCACCAGCGAGCGGCGCTTGAGCCGCGCGGCGAGCGTCGACAGCGCGAGCGTGAAGTTCGCCTCGCGCGGCGAATAGTCGAGCGCGGCGGCGGCGGTCCGGAGGCGGTGGAACGCGCGGGTGTCGGCCGCGAACGGGGTCAGCAAGCTGGGCCGCTCGGCGAACCCGAACAGCGCCACCCGGTCGCCGCCCTTGAGTGCGACGTAGCTCGCCAGCAGCGCGGCGCTGACCGCGCGGTCGATCCGCGGCAGCCCGTCGACCGGCTCGCACATCGCCTGGCCGCAATCGAACGCGAACACGATCTGGTTGTCGCGCTCGGATTCGTTCTCGCGCGCGTAGAGGCGTGTGTGGCGCGCGCTCGCCTTCCAGTCGATCCGGCGCCGGTCCATGCCCGGCTGGTATTCGCTGAGCGCTTCGAACTGGGTGCCTTCGCCGCGAATCCGCCGCGCGATCAGGCCGAACTGCGAATCGCGCAGGAAGCTCTGCAGCGCGGGTGAGCGAACCGGCGAGAGATCGGGCGACACGCGGACCGGATGTTCGAACCGCCGGTATGCCTGGCGGTGCGCGAGGCCCAAGGGCCCGGGCCAGCGCAGCCACAGCTCGTTCAGCGCGCCGGTCCCGCGCCGCCGGGGCACGATCTGCGTCTCGCCCGAACGGACCAGCGGATCGTCCGCCCGGTCGAGCGTGAGCGCGGCCACGCCGCGTGCGCCGAGCCGGGGATCGAAGCCGATCATCGCCTGAACCGCGCCCGGTCCGGGCGCGCGGGCGAACTCGGCGAGCACGGTCAGCGGGATCGGCTGGCCCACTTCGGCGTCGGACGGGGCGTGCAGCCTGAGCTCGTGGAGGCGCGGCACGAGCAGTCCATCGAGGACCACGACCACGAGCAGCGCCAGCGCGGCGGCGGGCACCACGACCCACGCCGCAGGCGCCGCCGCCGCGACCACCACCGCCAGCGGCGCTGCCAGCACCAGCAGCGCCAGCGCCCGCGCGGACGGGACGAAGGGGGAGGTCACCCCAATCCCCCCGTACCGGGGAGGATCACTTCGGCGCCTCGGTCTGTTCGATCAGGCCGGAGACCAGGTCCTCGACCTGGCGCCCGTCGATCTCGGCCGCGGGCGACAGCAGCAAGCGGTGGCGCAGCGCGGCGGTGGCGAGCGCCTTGACGTCGTCGGGCAGCACATAGTCGCGCCCGTGGAGCGCGGCCCGCGCGCGCGCGGCACTGGCCAGCAGCACCGCCGCGCGCGGGCTGGCGCCGCTGGCGATATCGGCATTGCCGCGCGTCGCGCGCACCAGCGCGACCGTATAGTCGATCACCTCGGGCGCCAACGTGACCGACTTGAGCGCCGCTTGCGCCGCCCCCAGCGCGGCGGCGTCGGCCACCGCGGCGATCCCGAACTCGGCCGGGCGCGGCGGGCCGGTCCGTTCGCCGAACCGCTGGACGATGGCCACTTCTTGCTCGGCGCTGGGGTAGGGCACCAGCAGCTTGAACAGGAACCGGTCGAGCTGCGCTTCGGGCAGCGGGTACACCCCCTGGCTCTCGATCGGGTTTTGCGTTGCGACGACCATGAACCGGTCCGACAGCGAATGCGTCTGGCCGTCGAGCGTCACCCGCCGCTCCTGCATCGCCTCGAGCAGCGCGGCCTGGGTCTTGGGCGGGGTGCGGTTGATCTCGTCGGCGAGCAGCACCTCGCAGAAGATCGGCCCCCGGGTGAGGGTGAACTGGCTGGTCTGGAAGTTGAACAGATTGGAGCCGAGAATGTCGCCCGGGAGCAAGTCGGGGGTGAACTGGATGCGGCCGAAGTCGAGCCCGGTGGCGGCGGCGAAGCATTGCGCGAGCAGCGTCTTGGCGGTGCCCGGCGGGCCTTCGAGCAGGACGTGGCCTTGCGCCAGCAGCGCCACCGTCAGGTGCTCGACGGCGTCCTCCAGCCCGACGATCGCCTTGGCGATTTCGCCGCGGATGGCCTCGGCCAGGCTCCGCGCCTGGGTTAGTGCCTCGGTCATGGGGCAAGCGTCCTTTCGATCGATTTGAGCGCGCCGGCGGCCCGCAGAAGGTCGGTGGAGCGGCGTGCGCCGCGCAGTGCCGCGAGCCGGGCGGGGTAATCGGCGGCCAGCCCGCGGGCTTCGAGCAGGCGGGCAGCGGCAAGGTCGCGCGCTTCGGGCGCCGCCTCGCGAAGGCCCAGCCGCGCCGCTATGCGCCCCGCGATCAGCGCGGCATACGGCGGGCCGAGCAAGTGCAGCCGGCGCGAGCGTTCGATCAGCCCGGCGCCGTTGCGCGCCAGCTGGCGCTTGCCGTGGCCGAGCGCCGGCTCCTCGGCGAGCGGTGGTCCGAAGCGGCGCAAACCGCGCCACGCGACGACCAGTGCCGCCAGCAGCAGGCACAAAGTCGCGGCCAGGAACGGCGGCTCGAACGCCAGCTTGAGCAGGTTGTCGCTCGCGCCGAGACCCGCCAGCGTCAGGTCGAACACCACCGGCAGCTTCTGGTTTTCGAGCGACGCGCCAACCAGCTGGACCGCCAGCCGCGCGCGGCCCTGGTCGGCGAGGCCCAGGTTGTTGACCAAGTCGGGCTCGGCCACGATCACCAGCGCGTAAGAATTCTCGTCGCTCTCGCGTAGTTGGACGACAGTGCGGCCGGCCAGTGGCTGCAGGGTCGGGTACGAGCCACCGTCCTCGGCGTAAGCGACCAGCGCGCCGTGCCCGTCGCTCACCAGCGGGGCCAGATTGGGTCCAAAGATCGACTGCGCCTTGGCGGTCGGGAGGGCACCCGTGTGGCCCAGTCCGGTCCACCGCCCCTCGTGGTCGAGCGAAATCTCGGTGTGCTCGATTGCGACGACCTTGCTCAGCCACGTCGGGCTGGTCGGATCGCCGAGCAGAACCCAGCCCGGCTTGGCACCTTTTATGCCCGGCACCTTACTGGCGTCGAACGCGAACCACTTGGGCAGAATGACGATCGTCGGACCTTCGAACCGCCGCTTGCGCAGCAATTCGGACAGCTCGGCGGCGTTCTGGGTGAGCGGCGGGGTCAGGATCAGCAGCGCGCGATCATCGAGCCGCGCGCGGTCGCGAGTAGTCGACACCGGGTAGCCGCGCTTTTCGAGCAGCCGGACCAGCGCGGCGTAGCCGTTGAGCCCGTTGCTGGCGGCATGGCCCGATCCGCCGGTGTCATCGTGCTGCCCGGTCCAGCCCTGGCCGATGGCGTAGAGGCACAGCAGGAACGCGCCCGCACCGACCACCAGCATCGCCAACACCATGCGCGGCGAGAACGGCGAGGCGGCGGCGCCCGTCATGCGGCGAGCGCCCGGGTCAAGACAGCGCGAACCCAGAATAGGCCGCGCGCGCCGCGTGCCAGTCGTCCGCGGTCAGGCGGCGCAGCGCAAACAAGCTGCGCTCGACCCGCTCGGCGATGGTCGCGAACGCGGCGCGGGCGGCTTCGGGCAAAGCCGGAAGCAGGGCGATCTCGCGCGCGGTGCTCGAGGGGTCGAGCAGGCCCGGGCGCGCGGCGGCGATCTGCCCGACGCTGCGCTGGAGCAGCAAGCGTGCCGCCTCGTCGAAGCGGCCCTCGGCGGCGAGGCGGTCGGCATCTTCGAGCAGCGCCAGCGCGGCGCCCTGGTCGGGTTGCCACTCGGGCTCGGCAGCCGCGGCCGCGCGCGGGCGGCCGCTCCACGCCGCGATCGGTTCGCGCAGCCGCCACAGGATATAGAGCGCCAGCCCGATCGCGAGCGCGCCCGCGACCCACGGGACCGCCGGTCCGAAGCGGACGAGCAGGCGTCCGACCGGACCCAGCAGCCAGGTGAGCCAGTCGCCGAGCGCGGTCAGCCAGGCGGGGATCTCGGGGGGCTTGGGCATGGGCAGCGCGGCGAACTGGATGTCGCTATCGGCGCGCACCGCCCGCCAGTCGCGCGCGAAGCTGTCCGCCCCCGCGGCGAGGTCCCCCCTGCTGGTCGTCACGTTGCTGATGGTGGCATGGCCGGGGCGGCCCCGCAACCACGCCGCACGCAGTTATTCAGTCCCGCGCGAGGGCCAGCGGATAGCTGCCGAGAAGCCGCAGCTGCTTGCAATGGAACGCCAGTTCCTCGAGCGCGCGGTCGACCGCCGGATCGCCCGGCGCGCCGACGATATCGGCGTAGAACATCGTCGCCGAAAAGCTCGCCCCGCGCTGATAGCTTTCGAGCTTGGTCATGTTGACCCCGTTGGTGGCGAACCCGCCCATCGCCTTGTACAGCGCGGCGGGCACGTTCTTAACCTCGAACACGAAAGTGGTGATCGCGGCCGCGCCCGCCAGCGTGGCGGGATCGAGCGGCGCCTTGGCCAGCACCACGAAGCGGGTCGTGTTGTCCTTGGCGTCCTCGATCTCGCGCTCGGCGATCACCAGGCCGTAGAGCTCGGCCGCCATCGCCGGGGCGATCGCGCACGCCTTGGGGTCGCCCTGTTCCTTGACCAGCGCGGCGGCGCCGGCGGTATCGGCATAGGCCAGCGGCACGATCCCGCGTGCGCGCAGCCACAGCCGCGTCTGGCCGAGTGCTTGCGGGTGGCTGTGCGCGACCGTGTAGGGTCCGGCGGTCAGCCCCATCGCCGCGTAGCTGATCGGCAGGAAGTGCTCGCCCACGATCGACAATCCGCTTTCGGGCAGCAGGAAGTGGATGTCGGCGACCCGGCCGTGCTGCGAATTTTCGATCGGGATGATCGCGCAGCCCGCGCGCCCGGCGGCGACCGCGTCGAGCGCATCCTCGAACGCGAAGCACGGCAGCAGCAGCGCGCCGGGCGCCCATTCGAGCGCCGCGCGGTGCGAATTGGCCCCGGGCGCACCTTGGAACGCGACCGCGCGCGCCGGGTCGGCGGCGGCCGCGGCGCGCATGGCCTCGACCAGCTCGAGCGCGGGGGCGGGGAAGCTGTCCATGCGGCGGGGCGCTAGCCGCCGGAAGGCGCGCAAACAAGCCTGTTGCAGCGGCTTCGCAACGGGCTTGCACGGTGCCGCCGCCAACACTAGAGCACCGCCCAAACCGCCACTCCCGCGCAACGGACAGACTGTTCTTCGATGCAAGATCGTTTCACCACCATTTCCGGCTGGGTGCTGTTCTCCGGCATCATCGCCTTGGGCTCGTCGATCGCCAGCGGCATGTACTTCCACGCGGGTAAGATCGAGCGCCCCGAGACGATGGGCTTCCCGATTGCCGGGGTAGTCGAGGCGGGGGGCGCCAGCGGGCCGACTATCGCGCAGGCGCTGGCCGCCGCCGATCCCGCCGCGGGCGAGAAGATCTTCGCCAAGTGCACCTCGTGCCACTCGGTCGCGCAAGGCGGGGCCAACGGCATCGGCCCCAACTTGTACGGCACGGTGGGCGAGCCGATCGGCCAGGGCAAGGCCGGGTTCGCGTTCTCCGACGCACTGTCCGGTCACGGTGGCAACTGGGACTTCGCCAGCCTCGACCAGTGGCTGACCAGCCCCAAGGCGTTCGCCGCGGGCACCAAGATGAGCTTTGCCGGACTGTCGAAGATCGAAGACCGCGCCAACGTCATCGCCTACCTCAACGCGCAAGGCTCCAACCTGCCGCTGCCCAAGCCCGAGGCGCCCGCCGCCGCGGCAGCGGGCGACAAGGCGGCGGCGGCGGCGGCTGCGGGCGATCCCAGCGCGGCTGCCGGTCCGGCCGAAAAGCCGGGGCCGGAAGCCGCCGGGGCGGCCGCCTCGGTCGCGCCCACCGGGGGCAAAGTCGGGGACAAGGCGGGCACCTGAGTCCGCCGCGGGCGCGCTAGCAGCGCCCCTTGAAGCCTTGCGCGATCACGTACCATTCGGACGAGCCCTTGCGGCTGGCCGGGGGCTTGGCGTGCTTGACCGTCTTGAAGTGGCGCTTGAGCAGCGCCAGCAGCGCGGCGTCGGTGCCCCCGGCGAGCACTTTGGCGACGAACGCGCCGCCTTCCTCGAGCGTTTCGACCGCGAACTGCGCCGCCGCCTCGACCAGGCCCATCGTGCGCAAATGGTCGGTCTGCTTGTGGCCCACGGTATTGGCCGCCATGTCCGACAGCACCAGGTCGGGTGCTCCGCCCAGCGCCGCTTCCAGCGCGGCCGGCGCGGCATCGGCCATGAAGTCGAGCTGCAGGATCGTCACGCCCTCGAGCGGCTCGGTCTCGAGCAAGTCGATCCCGGCGATGGCGGCCTTGGGCGCCTGCTTGCGCACCACCTGGCTCCACCCGCCGGGCGCGATGCCGAGGTCGATCACCCGCCGCGCGGCCTTGAGCAGCGCGAAACGTTGGTCGAGCTCGATCAGCTTGTAGGCCGCGCGGCTGCGGTAGCCTTCGGCGCGGGCCTGGCGGACGTAGGGATCGTTGAGCTGGCGTTCGAGCCAGCGGGTCGAGGACGCGGTGCGCCCGCGCGCGGTCTTGACCCGCCGCCCGGTTTCGTCGCTCCCGCGGGTCACGCTTCGCCCTGCTTCAAGCGCCTGAGCGCGGCTTGCGCTTCGAGCCCCACGACATCGGCCGACATCAGGCTGCGAAGGATGCCTTCGCGGATCCCGCGGTCGGCCACCCCGAGCCGGTCGGCCGGCCAGATGTCGAGGATCGCTTCGAGGATCGCGCACCCCGCCACAACCAGGTCGGCGCGCTCATTGCCGATGCACGGCAGCCGCCGCCGGTCTTCGGGCGCCATGGCCGCGAGGCGCGCGGCGACACCGCGCATCGCGGCCGAGGGCACGATCAGCCCGTCGACCGCCTTGCGGTCGTACTGCGGCAAATCGAGGTGGACGCTGGCCAGCGTGGTAACCGTGCCGCTGGTCCCGAGCAGGCGCATGTCGGGGCCGCGCCACGCGGCAATCCGCTCGGCAAAGCCGGCAAAGCTGTCGCTGACCAGCCGGCGCATTTCGGCGTAGCGCGCGGCCCTCGCCGGGCCGCCCGTTTCGCTCCCGCCGACGGTCTCGGTCAGCGAGACCACGCCCCACGGCACGCTTTGCCAATCGAGGATGCGCGGGACCGGCGCGCCGGGCTCGATCAGGATCAGCTCGGTCGAGCCGCCGCCGATGTCGAAGATCACCGCCGGCCCGCGCCCGGTCTCGAGCAGGATGTGGCACCCGAGCACCGCCAGGCGCGCTTCTTCCTGCGCGGAGATGATGTCGAGGCGGATGCCGGTCTCGCGCCACACCCGCTCGATGAAGTCGGCTCCATTGGTGGCTCGCCGGCAGGCCTCGGTCGCGACCGAGCGCGCGAGGTGGACATTGCGGCGCCTGAGCTTGTCGGCGCAGACCTTGAGCGCGCCGACCGCGCGGTCCATTGCCTCGTCGCTCAGCCGCCCGCTCTGCGTGAGGCCCTCGCCCAGCCGCACGACCCGGCTGAAGGCGTCGATGACCACGAAGGTCTCGTCCGCCGGGCGGGCGATCAGCAGGCGGCAGTTGTTGGTGCCGAGGTCGATCGCGGCGTAAGCTTGGCGCGGGCGCGCGCCGCTGGGACGTAACCAGGCGGCGGCATGGCCGGCGTTCCCGTCGCTGCTGTCGCCGGCGTTCCGGGGACCGCCGGGAGCCGGAGTGGTCCGGAGCTCCTGACTGGCCGCGTTTCCCGAGCCGTCCGGCGGACTGAAATCCGCCATCGCCGTCATTGGTCTTCTGTCGTTCCATCCGCCCGGAAGGGCGGCACCTGCACCGTGGCTAGCGAATTGGCCGGGCCGCGGCAAGTTTCGCCGGCAACCGGTCACCGCCGGTCCTCGCCCGAGCGCCGCCTTGACGCGGGGGACACGCCTTTCTAGATGCGCGCTCCGCGTTGCCCCGTCGTCTAATGGTAAGACAACGGACTCTGACTCCGTTTATCGAGGTTCGAATCCTCGCGGGGCATCCACCATTTTGGGCCTGACAATCGTTGCCGGACCCTTGGCCCGTGCGCCGCAGGGCTTGTGGGAGAGTGACGTGAGCAAGACCGATGGCAACGGCCACAAGCGCGACCTAAAGGACCGGCGGTTCTATCGCGCCGGGCAGGACGCGGACTTTGCCGAATCCTCGCCCACCGACACGCCGCAGACGCGCAACCCGTCCTATCGCCTCGCCTATCGCGACACCGATTTCCTGCTACGCGAGGAATTGCGCCCGGTGCGCTTCCAGCTCGAGCTGCTCAAGACCGAGATGCTGCTCGACGAGGCGGGCGTCGGCTCGACGCTGGTGATGTACGGCTCGGCCCGCATCCCGCCGCCGTCCGCCGCGGAGGCCGCGCTCGCCGGGGCAAAGGACCTGGCGGTCGAGGACCGCATGGTGGTCGAGCGGCTGGTCGAGAAGTCGAAATACTACCACGAGGCCTATCGGCTGTCGCAGCTGGTCAGCCAGAAGGCCATCGTCGAGCACGGCAAGCGCCAGTTCGTGGTCTGCTCGGGCGGGGGCCCGTCGATCATGGAGGCGGCCAACAAGGGGGCGTGGGATTCGGGCTCCGAATCGGTCGGGCTCAACATCGTGCTGCCGCACGAACAGGCGCCCAACCCCTATGTCACCCCGCACCTCTCGTTTCAGTTTCACTATTTCGCGCTCAGGAAGATGCACTTCCTGCTGCGCGCGCGGGCGGTGGCGGTGTTCCCCGGCGGGTTCGGCACGTTCGACGAGATGTTCGAGCTGCTGACGCTGATCCAGACCGGCAAGATGAAGCCGATCCCGGTGCTGCTGTTCGGCAAGGAGTTCTGGACCCGGGTGATCGATTTCGGCGCGCTCGCCCGCGAAGGGGTGATCTCGCCGGTCGACCTCGAGCTGATCACCTGGTGCGAGACCGCCGAGGAGGCGTGGGACCACATCGCCACGTTCTACAAGCTTGGCGCACCCGCCTCGCCCGAGTTCTAGCGAACCGCGTGATGCCCCATCGGGCCGCGGCCCGCGCCGAAACCGGGTGCCGCGAGCAGCGCGGCGCGGACGAACTCGCGCGCCTTGCCGATGGCATCCTCAAGCGTAAGACCGTGCCCGAGATAAGTCGCAATCGCGCTCGACAGCGTGCAGCCGGTGCCGTGAGTGCCGCTCGTCTCGATCCGCGTGTCCTCCCACCGCGCGATCTCGCCGTCGGCCGTGACCAGCCGGTCGACGATGACCTCGCCGGGCGCGTGCCCGCCTTTGACCAGCACCGCGCGGCAATGGCCGAGCACAGCATCGAGCCCGCCGAGCGCTTCGAGCTCGGGCAGGTTGGGCGTGACCAGCGCCGCGTGCTCGGCGAGGGCCAGCAGGTGGCCGTTGGTCCCGCGCACATTGAGCACCGCCCCGCTGCTCGCCACCATGACCGGATCGAGCACGACCGGCGTTCCGCGCCCGAGCGTGCGCAATAGATCGCCGATGATGTCTGTGGTCTCCGGCCGCGCCACCATGCCGATCTTGACCGCGTCGATACCGATATCGCGGCTGCAGGCGAGGAACTGCTCGACCACCAGTTGTGGGGTCATCGACACGACCGCCTGCACCCCCAGCGTGTTCTGCGCGGTCACCGCGGTCACCGCGGTCATCGCGTAGCCGCCGAGCATGGTGATGGTCTTGATGTCGGCCTGGATCCCCGCGCCGCCCGAGCTGTCCGATCCGGCGATCGCGAGGATGCGCGGCGGGGGGCTCACGCCGCCGCCCGCACCGCGGCGCAGATGTCCTCGACCACGCGCGTCACCTGGCCGGAGTCGTCGCCTTCGGCCATGACGCGGATCTTGGGCTCGGTGCCCGACTTGCGGATCACCAGCCGCCCGCGCCCGGCGAGCGCGGCCTCGCCCTCGGCGAGGGCGGCCTTGACCGGCGCGGTGTCGAGCGGGTTGGCGCCGGCATAGACGACGTTCTTGAGCAGCTGCGGCACCGGATCGAACAAGTGCAGCACTTCGCTCGCCGGCTTGCCCGAGCGGACCAGCGCGGCGAGCACTTGCAGCGCGGCGATGCAGCCGTCGCCGGTGGTCGCGTGGTCGAGCAGAATCATGTGCCCCGACTGTTCGCCGCCGAGGTTGTAGCCGCCGCCGCGCATCGCCTCGAGCACGTGGCGGTCGCCCACCGCGGTGCGCACCAGGTCCAGCCCGGCACCGTTCAGCAGCCGCTCGAGCCCGAGGTTGGACATCACCGTTGCCACCACCCCGCCGCCGCGCAGGGCGCCGCTGGCGGCCATGCGGGTGCCGATCAGCGCCATGATCTGGTCGCCGTCGACCGCGTGGCCTTTCTCGTCGATCACGATCAGGCGGTCGGCGTCACCGTCGAGCGCGAGGCCGATGTCGGCCTTCTCATCGACCACCCGGCGGCTTATCGCCTCCAGCGAGGTCGAGCCGACCCCGTCGTTGATGTTGAGGCCGTTGGGGGTCACCCCGATCGGGACCACCTCCGCGCCCAGCTCCCAGATCGCGGTCGGGGCCACGGTGTAGGCCGCACCATGCGCGCAATCGACCACGATCTTGAGCCCGTCGAGCCGCACTTCGGCAGGCAACGACTGCTTGATCGCGTGGATGTAGCGCCCGCGCGCGTCCTCGATCCGGCGGGCGCGGCCGATCGCCTCGCCCTCGGCGAGCGGCTGGTCCTCGCCCATCGCGCGTTCGATCGCTTCCTCGTCGGCGTCGCTCAGCTTGAAGCCGTCGGGCCCGAACAGCTTAATCCCGTTGTCGGCGAACAGGTTGTGGCTGGCGGAGATCATCACCCCCAGGTCGGCGCGCATCTCGCGCGTCAGCATTGCCACCGCCGGGGTCGGCAGCGGCCCGGTCATGACCACGTCCATGCCCACGCTGGTGAACCCGGCGACCAGCGCGGTTTCCATCATGTAGCCCGAAAGGCGGGTGTCCTTGCCGATCACCACCCGGTGGCGGTGGCTGCCGCGCCGGAAGTGGCGCCCGGCCGCCTGGCCGACTTTCATCGCGGTCGCGGCGTTGAGCACGCGCCCGTTGGCACGCCCGCGAATCCCGTCGGTTCCGAAATACTGGCGGCCCATCCGGCTCCCTCTCACTGGTGCGCCCGCCCATGGCGCTTCGCACGCAAAATGTCACGGCGGAGAAATGATTGCGGCACCCGGAGCACGCCCACGCGTTAAGTCGGTGCACCCCCTATCACCAAGGATTTCCCCGATGGCCTTCGAACTCATGCCGCTGCCTTACGCTGCCGACGCGCTCGCGCCGGCGATCTCGGCCGAGACGCTCGGCTTTCATCACGGCAAGCACCACAAGGCCTATATCGACAAGACCAACGCGGCGGTGGCCGGGACGGACCTTGCCGACGCCGACCTGGAAACGGTGATCGCCAAGTCGCGCGCCGACAACAAGGGCCTGTTCAATAACGCCGCGCAGAGCTGGAACCACGGCTTCTACTGGAACTCGCTGGCACCCCAGGCGGGCGAGCCCGACGGTGACTTCGCCGCTCGGATCGCGGCCGATTTCGGCAGCCTCCAGGAGCTCAAGACCCAGCTCGCCGACCGCGGGGCCGCGCACTTTTCCAACGGCTGGGTGTGGCTGGCCGCGATCGACGGTACGCTGGCGATCACCGAAACCCACGACGGCGACACACTTGCCGGCATGGGCGCCGACAGTGGTTCGCTGCCGCTGCTGGTGATCGATTTGTGGGAGCACGCCTATTACCTCGACCACCAGAACTTGCGGCCCGATTACCTCACCGAAGTGATCGAGCAGCACCTCAA
>JBDSDC010000077.1:0-17656 GCA_039920725.1 Croceibacterium sp.
CGGCGGAGGCGCCGTTCGATCTGCTGCCCGACAGCACGCCGCTGACCGCAGAATTGCCACCATACCTTCAGTGCGTGCCATTCGCGCGCCAGGTTTCCGGCATCCAGATCTACGGCGATGCGTGGACCTGGTGGGACCAGGCGGCGGGGCGCTATGCCCGCGGCCACGCCCCGCGCGCCGGCGCGGTCATGGCCTTCCGGCCCTATGGCAACATGACGCTCGGCCATGTCGCTGCGGTAACCCGGGTGCTCGATCCGCGCACCGTGCTGCTGGCCCATGCCAATTGGTCGCCGATCGACGGCCGCCGCGGCCAGATCGAACGCGATGCGCGCGCGGTAGATGTGTCGCCGGCCAACGACTGGAGCGAAGTGCGCGTGTGGTACGCCCCGCTCGGCGATCTCGGCACTACCGCATGGCCGGTCGAGGGCTTCATCTATCCGGGCAGCGCCGGGCGCACGATGCTGACTCAGGCCGCGGTCGCCACGCCGCACCGCGACGTGATCGCCGAAATCATCCGCGCCGCCGGCTGAATCTCCCTCCCGCTCGCGGGAGGGCCGATGTGGGTGAGTCCTAGTTCAGCTCACAGGCCCACCCCCACCCCCTCCCGCAGGCGGGAGGGGAGCCGAAGGTTACCAGCTCCCGCTGTTGGCCATGCTCGCCCACGGTTCCTGCGGCGGCAGGGTGCCCTTCTGGAGCAGCTCGATCGAGATCCCGTCGGGCGTGCGCACGAACGCCATGTGCCCGTCACGCGGGGGGCGGTTGATCGTCACCCCCGCATCCATCAGCCGCTGGCACGCGCCGTAGATATCGCCAACCTGGTAGGCGAGGTGGCCGAAATTGCGCCCCCCGGCATAGACCTCCGCGGCGCTGCCGTCCGCCGGCGGCCAATTGTAAGTCAGCTCGACTTCGGCGACGTCGGCCTGCCCCGGCGCGGCCATGAAGATCAGCGTGAAGCGGCCCTGCTCGCTCTCGTGCCGGCGCACTTCTTCCAGCCCCAGCAGCTTGAGGAAACCGACCGTCGCCTCGGGATCGCTGATGCGGATCATGGTGTGGAGGTATCGAATCATGCGCGCTTCCCGTGTTGCGTCGCCCAGTCGGCGGCACTAGGCGCAACTCATGCGCACCGGACGGATCGAACGCAAGACGGCGGAGACGAACATCGCGGTCGAGGTCAACCTTGACGGGACCGGCGCCTATGACATCGCCACCGGGATCGGGTTCCTCGATCACATGGTCGAACAATTCAGCCGCCACTCGCTGATCGACGTGTCGCTGAAAGTGCAGGGCGACCTCCACATCGACCAGCACCACACCACCGAAGACAGCGCGATCACACTAGGCCAGGCGCTCGCCCAGGCGCTCGGCGACAAGGGCGGGATCGGGCGCTACGGCCACGCCTATTCGCCGATGGACGAGACGCTGGCGCGCGTCGCGCTCGACATCTCGGGCCGGCCGTTCCTGGTGTGGAAGGTCCGCTTCACGCAGGCAAAGCTCGGCGAATGGGATACCGAACTGGTCGAGCACTGGTTCCACTCGGTCGCCCAGGCCGCGGGGATCACGCTCCACGTCCAGCTGCTCTACGGGCAGAACAACCACCACGTGTGCGAAGCGATCTACAAGGGCTTTGCCCGCGCGATGCGCGCCGCGGTCGAGCTCGATCCGCGGAAAGGCGGCGCGGTGCCCTCGACCAAGGGCCAGCTAGGTGGCTGAAGCCATTGCGCTGATCGATTACGGCGCGGGCAACCTGCAATCGGTCCACAACGCGCTGCTCGCGGCGGGGGCCGAGCGCGTCACCGTGACCGCCGATCCCGACCTGGTGCGCGGGGCGCAGCGGATCGTCCTGCCGGGCGTCGGCAGCTTCAAGGCTTGCGCCGAAGGTTTGCGCGCGCAGCCCGGGCTGGTCGAGGCGCTGGAGGAGCGGGTGCTCGAGGACGGGGTCCCGTTCCTCGGCATCTGCGTGGGGATGCAGCTTCTCGCCACTCGCGGGCTCGAGCATGGCGCGACCGAAGGGCTCGGCTGGATCGCCGGCGAAGTCCGCGCGATCGAGCGCACCGACCGCGTGATCAAGGTGCCGCACATGGGGTGGAACGATGTCCAGCCGGCCGGCCACGCCGACGGCTCGGAGCTGATTGCACCGGGCGAGGCCTATTTCCTCCATTCGTACCACTTCCAGCCGGACAGCGGGCGCGACATCGCGGCAATGACCGATCACGGCGGCGGCCTGGTCGCGGCGGTGGCGCGGGGCAACCTGATCGGCGTGCAGTTCCACCCGGAGAAGAGCCAGGCTTACGGCCTTTCGCTGCTGGCGCGGTTCCTGGCATGGAGCCCCTAGCCTTTCCGCACGACCGGCTGGTGGTGCGGCCCGATGACATCGACCTCGCCCGCTCCCCGCTCGCCGGCCGGCTTGGCGCCGAGACTTACGTGCTTGGCGCGTTCAACCCCGGCCTGACGCGGCTGGCGAGCGGCAACCTGCTGCTCATGGTGCGCGTGGCCGAGGCGCTGCGGACGCCGGTCGCTGGCGGGCACGTCCACGCGATCCGCTGGCATGACGGCGGCTATGGGCTCGACGCCTGGCCGCTGGACGAGGTCGACGCCGCCGACCCGCGCGCTTTCCGCCTCAACGACCAGGGATGGGAGGTCCTCTGCCTGACTTCGCTGTCGTGGCTGCTGCCGGTCGAGCTGGCGCCCGACGGGCTGTCGATCGCCGCGTGGCATTATGACAAGGCGATCGCGCCGCACGGCTCGCACCAGTGCTACGGCATCGAGGATGCGCGGATCAGCAAGGTCGGCGAGACCTGGCTGATGACCACGTGCTCGGTCAGCCCGGAGCGGCATGGCACCACGCTTTACAGCTCGGACAAAGCGCTCGAGTGGACGTTCGAGGGGATCGTGCTCGATCACCAGAACAAGGACATGCTGATCTTCGAAGGGCTGATCGGGGGGAAGTTCTGGGCCCAGACGCGGCCCCTGGGGGCGCAGTATTTCGCTTATCCGCCGGGCAGCCCGTTCCACCCCGGGCCCTCGATCAATCTCGCCACCAGCCCCGATGCGCACCACTGGATGCCGCACCTGGAACCGGGAATTCGGCCGCACGCGGGCACCGCGTCGACTTCGCGGATCGGCGGCGGCGCGCCTCCGATCATGACCGAAGTGGCCGGACGGCGCGGGTGGCTGACGCTGTGGCACGGGGTCGAGCCGGGCGGCACGGTGGGCATTTACCGCACGTACTGGTCGCTGCTCGATCCGGCCGAGCCGTGGCGCGTGCTGGCCACCAGCCACCTGCCGCTGCTCGAAGCGGACCCGGCGCTGACCGCGCCGATCGCGCATCAGGTCTATCTCGAGAATGTCGTGTTCACGACCGGGATAGTGGATGCCGGCGACCACTTCATCGTCGCCAGCGGCGAGGGCGACCTCGCCTGCCGCATCACCCACGTGCCAAAGGCCGCGTTCGTGCCGAGCGAGCACCCCGGCGCGCAGTAGCGATCAGGGAATTCGTCTTTGCGAGGAGCGCAGCGACAAAGCAATCCAGGGCGGTTCCGCGCCGCCCTGGATTGCCGCGCGACCTGCGGTCGCTCGCAATGACGATGGAAATGGTACGGGCCCGATGTTAGGCGCCCCTCCCATGATCGTGTTCCCCGCCATCGACCTCAAGGCCGGCCAGGTCGTGCGCCTGGCCGAAGGCGACATGGCGCGCGCCACCGTTTACGGCGACGATCCCGCAGCGCAGGCGTTGCTGTTCGCCGGGGCCGGGGCCGAGCATCTCCACGTGGTCGATCTCGACGGTTCGTTCGCCGGCCAGGCCGAAAACCGCGAGGCGGTCAAGGCGATCGTCGCGGCGTTTCCGGGCTATGTTCAGCTGGGGGGCGGGATCCGGACCCGCGCGGCGGTGGAGGGGTGGTTCGAGGCCGGGGTGGCGCGGATCGTGATGGGCACCGCCGCGCTCAAGGACCCCGAGTTCGTCAAGGACATGGCGCGCGAATTTCCCGGCGGGATCGTGGTCGCGGTCGACGCGCGTGACGGCATGGTCGCGACCGAAGGCTGGGCTGAAGTCAGCGACGTCCCGGTGGTCGATCTGGCGCGCCGGTTCGAGGATGCGGGGGTCGCTGCGGTGCTGTTCACCGACATCGGGCGCGATGGGCTGCTCACGGGCTGCAACATCGACGCCACGGTCGATCTCGCGCGCCGCACCGACTTGCCGGTGATCGCCAGCGGCGGGGTCAAGGGGCTCGACGACATCCGCATGCTGGCAATCCACGCCGATGAGGGCATCGTGGGCGTGATCACCGGGCGGGCGCTTTATGACGGACGGCTCGATCTGGCCGCGGCGATTGCGATGGCGGGGCGGACGTGATGTTCGGCGGCGCATCAATCCTCCCCGGCCCTCCCCCGGTGGGGGAGGACTTATGACCGTCCGCATCCGCGTCATCCCGTGCCTCGACGTCCGCGATGGGCGCGTGGTCAAGGGCGTCAACTTCATCGACCTCCAGGACGCGGGCGACCCGGTCGAACAGGCGCGCGCCTACGATGCGGCGGGGGCGGACGAGCTGTGCTTCCTCGACATCTCGGCCAGCCACGAAGGGCGCGGCACTTTGCTCGAGGTGGTCCGCCGCACCGCCGAAGTGTGCTTCATGCCGCTGACCGTGGGCGGCGGGGTCCGCAGCGTCGCGGACGCGCGGGCGCTGCTGCTGGCGGGCGCGGACAAAGTGGCGGTCAATTCGGCGGCGGTCACGCGCCCCGAGGTGGTCGCCGAGATCGCCGCGAAGATGGGCAGCCAGTGCGTGGTCGCCAGCGTCGACGCGCGGCGGGTGGGCGAGACGTGGGAAATCTTCACGCACGGCGGGCGCAGAGCGACTGGCATCAATGCCCTCGAACACGCTGTAAAGTTGGCCGAATTGGGCGCGGGCGAGCTGCTGGTCACGTCGATGGACGGCGACGGAACGCAGGCCGGTTACGACCTCAAGCTCACTAGAGCTATTGCCGACGCGGTCTCGGTGCCGGTTGTGGCGAGCGGCGGGGTGGGCACTTTGCAGCACCTGGTGGAGGGTGTGACGCAGGGCCACGCGAGCGCGGTGCTGGCCGCCTCGATCTTCCATTTCGGCACTCACAGCGTGGCCGAAGCGCACGCAGCCCTCCGCGCCGCGGGCCTGCCGGCGAGGGGCTGACGGGCGCATTGCCGGGGTCCTGGTCGGCCTCCACGCCACCGTCCGCCGCAAGCGCGACTAGCTTGACGCACGCGGGCGGGTTGCGCATGCCCGCCGCAATGGACACGCTGACCCGCCTCGAACAAGTGATCCGCGAGCGCCGCTCCGCCGCGCCCGAGACCAGCTATGTCGCCAGCCTTACCGCGCGCGGGTTGCCGGTGATCGCGCGCAAGCTCGGCGAGGAGAGCGTCGAGGCGCTGGTCGCCGCGCTCGCGGGCAGCCGCGAGGAGTTGGTCGGCGAGGCGGCCGACGTGCTGTTCCACCTGCTCGTCCTGCTCGCCGCGAAAGACGTGCCGCTGAGCGACGTCCTCGCCGAGCTCGACCGCCGCGAAGGCACCTCGGGCCTGGCGGAAAAGGCCGCCCGGAGCGCGCCCTGATGCCGATCGACGCGGCCGAGGCTTATGACGACCAGAACATTTTCGCGAAGATCCTCCGCGGTGAGATCCCGTGCGACAAAGTTTACGAGGACCGTCACGCGCTGGCATTCCGCGACATCGCCCCGCAGGCGCCGGTCCACGTGCTGGTGATACCGAAGGGCGCGTACGTCAGTTGGGACGATTTCGCCCGCTCCGCGAGCGAGGCGGAAATTGCCGGGTTCGTGCGCGCGGTGGGCACGGTTGCGCGCGACCTGGGTCTGGTAGCGCCCGGTTATCGGCTGCTTGCCAATGTCGGCCGCCACGGCGGGCAGGAAGTGCCGCACTTC
Organism: Croceibacterium sp.; assembly: GCA_039920725.1. Taxonomy (GTDB): domain Bacteria; phylum Pseudomonadota; class Alphaproteobacteria; order Sphingomonadales; family Sphingomonadaceae; genus Croceibacterium_A. The sequence goes on from JBDSDC010000077.1 coordinate 5,905, forward strand.
CACGTCCACTTGTTCGGCGGCGCACAGCTCGGGCGGATGCTCGAACTCCGCTAGGCCGATCGCCTTCCTCAGCTACCACTCCACCGCAGCGCGGGCCGCTCCCCTTGCCGCGCGACTCGCCCGGCGGCTAAGGGTTCCGGCGATGAACTTGCCTCCCGCGCCCGTCAGCGGCCGTCTCGACGGCACGCTCCACCGGTTCGCGGTGCGCGTCTATTACGAGGACACCGACTTGTCGGGAGTGGTCTATCACGCCAACTACTTGCGCTGGTTCGAGCGCGCCCGGTCCGATCTTTTGCGCCTAGTCGGGGTCGACCAGCGCGCCGCGGCCGATGCGGGCGAGGGGTTCTTCGCCGTCGCCGATGTCGCCTTGCGCTTTGCCGCGCCCGCCCGGCTCGAGGACGACGTGGTGATCGAGACCGAAGCGCTCGAGGTCGGCGCTGCCAGCGTCCGCCTGCGCCAGCGCGCGGTCCGCTATGCCGGGCCTGGCGGCACCCTGCTGGCCGAGGGCGTGCTGCGGATCGGCTTTGTTTCGCCCGATGGTCGCCCGCGCCGCCAGCCGGCCGGCTGGCGCGAAGCGTTCGCCGCCTTGCTTGCCGACCCCTGCATCGCCGACCCCGCCATCGCCGACAAGGACCGCGCATGATCCCGCTTGCCGCCGCCTCGACTGCCGCGTCGACACACCTCGATCCGCTGCAGCTGTTTCTCCACGCCGACGTGGTCGTCCAGATCGTCATCGCCGGGCTGATTCTGGCGAGTGTGTGGGTGTGGACGATCGTGGTCTCGTTCGCGCTCAAAATGGGCGGGGTGCGGTGCCGTTCGGACGCATTCGAGGCGGAGTTCTGGGACGCCGACGATCCCGCCAAAGTGGTCGGCAAACGGCGCGACAATCCCTCCGCGCGGGTCGCCGGGGCCGGCCTTGCCGAGCTTGGCCAGTCGACCAAAGAAGGGCTGCGCGACCGCGACGCCGCGCGCCAGCGGATCGCGCTGGCGATGGAAAGCCAGGCCGCGCTCGAGGCCGACACGCTGGCCGAGCGGCTCAATTTCCTTGCCACCACTGGCGCGGTGGCGCCGTTCGTCGGGCTGTTCGGGACCGTGTGGGGCATCATGAACAGCTTCTTCCAGATCGGGCAGGCGCAAAATTCGTCGCTCGCGGTGGTCGCGCCGGGGATCTCGGAGGCGCTGTTCGCCACCGCGGTGGGGCTGTTCGCGGCGATCCCGGCGGTGATCGCCTACAACCGCTTCAGCCACCGGGTGAATACCTACGAAGCGCGGCTGCGGCGCTTCGCCGACAAAGTCCACGCCCAGATCGGGCGCGAGTTGGAGCGCGGCTGATGGCGATGGGGCTGCACGCCTCGTCGCGCGGGCGCTCGGCGCGGCGCGCGCCGATGGCGGAGATCAACGTCACCCCGCTGGTCGATGTCATGCTGGTGCTGCTGATCATCTTCATGGTCACCGCGCCGATGCTGGCGAGCGGGGTGCCGGTGACGCTGCCCGACAGCCGCGCCCGTGCGCTCGACCAGGAAGCGGACCAGGTGACGCTGTCGATCGAGCGCGGCGGCACGATCTACCTCGACAGAAGCCCGGTGGCGGCCGGCGAGTTGGCGCAAGCGGTGGCGAGCATCGGGTGCGGCACGGGAGCCGACCGGCTGGTCACGCTGCGCGCCGACAAGGGCCTCGATTACGGCCGCGTGATGGGCGTGATGGGCGAGCTCAACCGCGCTGGGTGCAAGCGTATTTCGCTGGTCACCAACGGTTCAGTCGCGGCTCCATAGCCCGGTCTGATGGCCTCGCTGGCGAACCTGTCGCGCGAAGAGCGCATCGGCCTCGGGATCGCTGCGGCGGCGCACGCCGTGCTGGTCGCGGCGCTGGTGTGGCAAGTGCGCGACAAGTCGAGCGCGCTGCCCGTGCCCGAGCGGATCGAGGTCAGCCTGGCCGACGATGTCAGCCTGACCTCGGCAGCGCCCGACCCCGCGCCGCAAGCCCAGGCCAATATCGCCCCGGTGCTGGCGCCCATCGCCGCGCCGCCGCCCCCCGAGCCGATCCCGACCGTGGCGGTCAAGGCGCTGCCCAGGCCGGTGGTCGAACCGCTCCGCCAGCCGCCGCCCATCGCCAAGATCCCGCCGAAGACTCCGCCCAAACCCCAGCCTTCACGCGCGGCGGGCGGAACCCGCCTGGGCGACGATTTCCTCACGGGGGTCAGCGCCGGCGAGCGGACTACGGCCAAGGGCACCCCCGCGGCCACATTCGGCCCGGCCGAGCAGGCTTCGTTGTCGCAAGCCATAAACCGTCAGCTCAAGCCGCACTGGAGCGCACCCCAAGGCGCCGACGCCGAGCTGTTGGTGACGGTGCTGAGCTGGGAGCTCAATTCCGACGGCAGCCTCAAAGGCCCGCCGCAAGTCGTCAGCCAGTCCGGAATTACCGATTCCAACCGCCCGCAGGCCAAGCTCCACGCCGAGCGGGCGATCCGCGCGGTCCAGCTGGCCGCGCCGTTCGACTTGCCCGGCGAATTCTACGACAAATGGAAGCGCGTGCGGTCGTGGCGCTTCGACAGGAAGCTTTGATCATGCGTAACGCGCTTCTCACCCTCGCCCTGATGACGGTTGCGGCCCCGCTGGCGGCTCAGCCCGCGCCGCCCGTCGCGGTTCAGCCGGCGCCGAACGAGGACGGGCTCAGCGGCACCGTCACCGACGAAAGCGCGTGGCAGGACCTCGGCATCGCGATCCCCTCGTTCGCGACCAATGCCGATCAGCCGACACCCGCCAACGCGGCTGGGACCGGCGCGCTGGGGCTGGAGCTGTCGCGGGTGGTGTTCGGCGATCTGCGCAACAACGGGCTGTTCAAGCCGACCGGGCCGGATTCGCTGCCGCGTCCGAGCTATCCCGAAATCACCGCTCCCGCGTTCGCCGCCTGGCAGGGCCGCAGCACCGAGATGCTGGTGCAAGGCTACGTGCGCACCAACGGCGATGGTAACCTGACCGTCGGCTGCTACCTCTATGACGTCGCGCTGCAAAAGGAGCTGACTCGCTCGGGCTGGGTGGTCGCGCCGACTGACTGGCGGCGCGCCGCGCACAAGTGCGCCGATCTGGTCTATTCGCGCCTCTCGGGGGAGAGCCCGTTCTTCGACAGCAAGATCGCCTATATCGCCGAGACCGGGCCCAAGGATCACCGGGTCAAGCGACTCGCGATCATGGATTCGGACGGCGCCAACCACCGCTTCATCACCAATGGCCAGGCGACCGCGCTGACCCCCCGCTATTCGCCCGACTATGCCCGGATCGTCTACCTCAGCTACCTCAACGGCTACCCGCGGATCTTTGTCTATGACATCGGCACCGGCCAGCAGAAGCTGATCACCGAAAGCCGCAACCCCACGTTCGCGCCGCGCTGGTCGCCCGACGGGCGGTGGATCCTCTATTCGATGGCGATCGGTGGCAACACCGACATCTACCGCATCGCGGCCGGCGGCGGCGGAAGCCCGCAGAAGCTGACCGACGGTCCGGGGATCGACGTCGGCGGCTCTTATTCGCCCGACGGCCGCCAGATCGTGTTCGAAAGCGACCGCTCGGGCAGCCAGCAGGTCTATCTGATGGACGCGGACGGGTCGAACCAGCGGCGCATCAGCTTCTTCGGCGGGCGCGCGGCGACGCCCGAATGGAGCCCGCGCGGCGACCAGATCGCGTTCACCCACATCGCCGGCAATCTCCAGATCGCGGTAATGACTCCGGCGGGCGGGGGGATGCGCCACCTGACCGACAGCTGGCAGGATGAAGCGCCGACGTGGTCGCCCAACGGGCGGATCGTTCAGTTCTTCCGCACCGAACGCAATTCGGGGACCACCTCGATCTGGCAGGTCGATCTCACCGGCCGCAACGAACGCCGCTTGCCGACCCCCGTCGGCGCGTCCGATCCCGCCTGGGGGCCGGTCCTGCCATAGCCGTTTGCGCAGCGCGCGATTACCATCACGATCAAGGAGCCGACCATGAACGCCAATTTCGCCCTAGCCGTCACCGCCGCGAGCCTGCTCGCGCTATCCGGCTGTTCCAAGAAGGCGCCCGCCGAACTGCCGCCCGCCCCGCAGGCGAGCAACGGCCCGACCGCGACGGGCCCGGCGACCGGCCCGCTCGGCGCGGTGCCGGGCACCCAGGCGCACTTCGCGCAAGCGATGAACGGCCGCGACACGATCTACTTCGACACCGACCGCTACAACATCGATGCCGAGGACCAGACGGCGCTCGCCAGCCAGGCGCAGTACCTGCAGCAATACGCCGCCGCCCGCGCCACGGTCGAAGGCCATGCCGATGAACGCGGCACGCGCGACTACAACATCGCGCTGGGCGAACGGCGGGCGAATGCGGCCAAGGCGTACATCGCCAGCCTGGGCATTTCGCCCGACCGGCTCAGCGTGGTCAGCTACGGCAAGGAACGCCCAGTGGCGCTCGGCTCGAACGAGGAAGCCTGGGCCAAGAACCGCCGGGCGGTAACGGTCCTGCTCAACTAAGTCGCCGCGACGATTTACCGGGAGAAGGGCAGCTTGACCGAGAAGGCGGGTGCGGCGAGCGCGCTCGCCGCACCGGTTTGCGCAAACGTGTCCGAGGGATGCACAGAGCCCGGCGCGAACAGCGCCAGCGTGGAGCTGGCGAAGATGGAGACTGCGGCGGCGAGGGCAAGTTGCTTGGACATGATCGGCCGGAGATAGGCAACGCGGCCTATATTGCAATGCAGCATTGGTGACATTTTGTATCAGCCCGGCGAAATAGTCGCCCACCGCGCGATCTTCGTTTCCGCCTGGCCGCCGGCTCCCCTATGGCACGAAGCGATGCGCTTTTCAGGATACAGATAATGGCCGCCCGTTCGACCGACTGGGGATTTCCCCGCTGGCGCGGCTACGGCAGCTCGCGCGAGGCGGTGAAGGTACGCCTGTGTGACCGCCACGGCTGCGACGAAGCCGGCAATTGCCCCGCGCCCAAGGCCCCCAACAGCCCCGAGCGGTGGCATTTCTGCCAGCGCCACGCCGCCGAGTACAATGCCAAGTGGGACTATTTCGAAGGGCTCGAGAAGGAAGAGGCCGAAGCGCGCGCGGGCGCCGAGCAACGCACCAACGCGGGCTACACCCAAGCCTCGCACTATGGCTGGGCGGCGAGCGGTGACGGTTCACGCACCGCCGACGAGATGCGCGCGCTCGAAGTGCTCGAGCTGGAGCCCGACGCCGATTTCGAAGCGGTCAAGAAGGCCTGGCGCGTCAAGGCCCGCCAGTTCCACCCGGACGTCAATCCGGGCGATGCCGCGGCGGCGCGCGGCTTCCAGACCTGCCAGGTGGCTTACGAAGTGCTCCGCCAGGCCGAGGACCGGCGCGAGTGGCAGGGCTGACGCGGCGTCAGACTTTGCTGAATTCGCCCGCCTTGGCGCCGAAATTCTCCGTCGCATAGACCCGCGCCGCGGCGGGGGTCTTGAAGCTCTGCTCGACCAGCGTTGCAGTGACCCACGGATAACCCTGGCTGTTGAAGCGGGTTTCGCGAACCGTCAGGCGCGTCTGCCCGGCGTCGTCCTTGGCGATCAGGAAAGGTTTGACGATACCGTCGGTCATGCAGGTTCCTTTGGTTGACGGGACATCACCGTGAAGTCGGTGTCCCGGTTTTGGCGTGGGCGGCTTGCGCGACCCGCAGTTCGATCTGGCGTTCAGCCGCCTTGCGCCGGACATAAGTGCGCGTGTGCGAGTGATAGACATGCCACCACACGACGCCCGCAATGGCAGCGGCCATCAGCAGGATCAAGCCATAGGCGATCAGTTGGCGGTCTACCACCGGCAGTGCTCCACGACGTAAGCGGGAGCACGGCCGTGTCTCTCAGCCGCGGGCGCCTACCAGAACGAAAGCCCGCGATGCGGGTTAGGTAAGCACTGCGCCCGTCGGTTGTAAGGGGGGTTGGCGCGCAAACGCGCTGCTTCGGCCGGCCGCCGGTCCCGTCACACTGCCGCCAGGGCCTGCTCGAAATCGGCGATCAGGTCGCCCGCGTCCTCGATCCCGATCGAAATCCGCACCAGGTTATCGGTGATGCCGAGCGCGGCCTTGCGCGCGGCCGGGACCGACAAGTGAGTCATCGCCGCCGGGTGGCTGGCGAGCGTTTCGGTGCCGCCGAGGCTTACCGCCAACTTGGCGACCTTGAGCGCGTCGAGGAAGCGGAAGCTCTCCGCCTCGCCGCCGCGGATGAACAGGCTGAAGGTGCTGCCCGGGCCGGTGCAGTGGCGGTCGTAAATGTCCTTCTGGCGCCCGTCGCGGAGCAGGCCGAGGAACCCGACGCTTTCGACCTTGGGATGATCTTTCAGGAAATCGCACACTTTGACCGCGTTCTCGGTCGCGCGCTGCATGCGGATTTCGAGCGTCTCGAGGCTCCGCAGCAGCATCCACGCGGTGTTGGGATCGCAGATCCCGCCCATCGTGTTGCGCAGGGCCCGCACCGGATCCATCCACCCCTTGGCGCCCGAGATGCCCCCGGCGACGAGGTCCGAGTGCCCGCCCGCATACTTGGTCAGCGAATAGACGACGATGTCCGCGCCGTGCCTCAGCGGGCTCTGCCACAGCGGGCCGAGGAAGGTGTTGTCGATCGCGATCGGCGTCTCGGCCGGGTCGAGCGCGGCGTCGCGCGCACCCTGAACCGCTTCGATATCGACCAGCGCGTTGGTCGGATTTCCCGGGCTTTCGAGATAGATCATCGCCACTTTGCCGCCCTGCGCGGCCGCCATATCCTTGGCCGCGGCGATCACCGCGCCCAGTTCCTCACGCGTCGCGCCGGCGGCAAAATCGACGTAGGTCACGCCGTATTTCGCCAGCACTTTGGCGACGAACCCTTCGCTCGCGGCGTAAAGAGGCCCCGAGTGCACGATCACGTCGCCGGCCTGGCAGTAGGCCATCATCAGGATGCAGATCGCGGTCATCCCGCTCGAGAAAACCAGCGCGTCCTCGGCCCCGTCCCAGATGCTCAGGCGGTCCTCGAGGATTTCCTGATTGGGGCCGTTGAAGCGCGAATAGACCAGCCCCTCGGCTCCCCCGGCGCGCTGGCCGGTGATGCCTTCGAAGTGGCGCTTGCCCGCCTCGGCGCTGGGGAACACGAACGTGCTGGTGAGGAAGATCGGCGGCTTAAGCGAGCCTTCCGACAGCGCCGGGTCGTAGCCGAAGCCCATCATCAGCGTCGACGGCTTGAGCCGCCGCCCGCCGACGGTGTGGACTTCGGGCTTGGGCTTGCGGCGCGGGGTCGGGCGGTCGATCGGATCGGGCATGGTTTCACCGGTAACCGCTGCCGGCGCGCGCGGCAATCGCGGTCACTTCAGGCTGGTCGAGTCTCCAGCCGGGCGATGCGCGCGGACAACTCGGCCAGAGCCGTGTGCAGCGCGTGGTCGTGGGCATTGCGCCGTGCGGTGACCACCAGCGCGCGGGCGAGCGGATCGGCCACCGCAGCGGCGGCTTCCCGCTCGTCCTTGCCGGGCGTCGTGCCGTCGGGACGCGGGCCGAGCAGAAGGTAAGCCGGTCCGCGTTCGGGAAGCGGGCCGAGGTTGATACGAAGCGGCAGATACGGATCATCGCGGTCCAATTCGGCTTTCGCCGGATCGTGGCCGGAAAGCCATGCTTTCAGGTCCGCCTCGGCCAAATCGCGCGACGCCAGCACCGGCTCCGCGGCGCCCGGTGCCACGATCGCGCCCCCGTGCGAGCGCAGCGCCGCGATGACGCGGGCCAGCGCGTCGCGGGCCAGTTCGGGCAGTTCGGCGGTCTCGCGCCAGTCGCCCAAGTCGCTCGGCAGATTATCGCGCAGCGCCAGCAGCGCGCCCTGGAAGCGCCGCTCGGCCCACTTTTGCAGGCGCCGGTGGAACAACGGGATGATCGCCGCCGCCACACCGGCCGCAATCGCGCCCGAGGCAGCCCCGACTGATTCGCCGAAGTATTGCTCGGCGAGGATCTCGACCAGCTTCTCGGTCCCCGCAAACACCGCGATCATCGCCAGCGCCAGGACGCCGTAGAGCGCCGAACGGCTGAGCGCGGCTTCGGCATCGTAGAGGCGAAAGCGCAAAAGTGAGATCAGCAGCCCGCCGACAAGGCATGCGGTGATGAGCAGTGCTAACAGCCGGTCTGCGAGAGACAGCGCAACTGCCAATACTGGATCGGTCACTAACGGCTGGTACAGGGTCAGGACGCTATGGATGCCGAGCAGAACCAACGCCAGTGCGATGCCCAGTGTAGCCCACTTGACCTGCTGGCGCTCGACAAGGGAAGGCATGCGGCGATAGCGGATCAGATTGGCGAAGAGGATGGCGGCGATCAGCGCCAGGCCGACCATCGTTGCGACCATGTCCGTGACGAGGAACGGGGAAATCGATAACAGGACCACTGGCAGCAATGCGGCCCAGGTCCACCGCGGTTCGAACCGTCCCGAGGGAAACAACAGTAGGGCAGTGCCCAGCAGCAGCGAGGTGGGATCGATCTTGCCGGCGACATCGATGAACCAGCCGACGCCGGTCACGATCGGCGCCCCGGCGGCGACCGAAGCGAGCATGCCGAGCGAGAGCATTGCCGCCACCGGTTCGCGCACCCGGCGCATAAACAGCACCGTTGCCGCCCCGATCATCAACACAGCAGTAATGACGGACACCGCGATGTAGAACGCCAGCCGTGTCTTGAGCGGCAGGGCGGACTGGCGATCGAATGCGGCGAGGTTTGCGCGCCGCACCGGCAGGTCCACCATGTACGGGCGGCCCGCCGCATCGCTCAGGGTCAGGCGATGGACTGTCCCCTCCCGGCCGCCGATTGCGCGTTCGAGCTGGCGCGCTTCGTTGTACGACATGCGTTGCGGAAACGGGCGACCGTCAATCGTAACGATCCGGCTGTCCGGCCGCAGTCCGGCCTGCGCGATGGCCGGCGACAGCGGCCCGACGGTGCGGACCGAATTGCTGCCGGCGGTTCGCAAGCCGAGGCTGTAAAGCGCCGTGTTGGCCACGCGGGTATCGCGCGCGTTGCGTTCGGAACCGAAGGTCGCGGCGATCAGCGCCAGCACGAAAGTGATCGCCCACACCGCACGGTAAATGGCCAGGCCTGGGCCGGCCAGCGCCGGCAGGCGGACGGGCAGCCTCATCGACGGCCTGTCACTCGAATTCCTCACGCCGCTCCGGCCCGAACCAGATCCACGCGATAATCCCCAGCGCGGTACACAGTGTCACCGCCGCCAGCGCGTAGGCGTAATCGCCCCCGCGCGCCGCCGCGATCCCGGCTTGGAACGGCGACACGCGCGAGGCGATGAGGTTGCCGAGCTGGTACACCAGGCCGGGGAACATCGCGCGGATCGCCGGGGGCGACAGCTCGTTGAGATAGGCCGGAATGTTGCCCCACGCGCCTTGCACCGCCAGCCCCATCAGGAACGCGCCGCAGGCGAGCGGGAGGACGGTGGTGGAATAGGCCCACAGCGGAATGACCGGGACCACCAGCGCTGCTGCGAGTGCGAGGTTGCGCCGCCGCCCGACCCGCTCGGCAATCTGCCCGAACCCGATCGCGCCGATGATCGAGCCGACGTTGAGCACGATCGCCAGCAGCCCGGTCATGTGCGTGTCGAGCCCGCGCTGCTTCTGCAGGAACGTGGGATAGAGATCGCCGGTGCCGTGGCTGAGGAAGTTCATGCCCGTCATCAGCACGATCAGGTACAGTGACAGCTTCCAGTGCTGCGCGAGGACTTTCAGGACCGCCGTCCGCGGTTCGTGTTTTCGCGCCGCGAATGTCGGGCTCTCCTCCACCTTGCTGCGGATGAACAGCACGAACAGGGCCGGGGCCAGGCCGATGAAGAACATCGCCCGCCACCCGATCGCGTCGAAGAACAGGAAATAGACCAGGCTCGCGATCAGGTATCCGGTCGGATATCCCGACTGGAGAAGGCCGGAGACCGGGCCGCGCAGACGCGCCGGGATGGTCTCCATCACCAGGCTCGCACCCAGGCCCCATTCGCCGCCCATCGCGAAGCCGAAGCAGGCGCGGATCAGCAGCAGCTGCGGCAGCGAGGCAGCGAGCCCCGAGAGGAACGACATGACCGAGAACAGTCCGATCACCAGCATCAGCACCGGCCTCCGCCCGAATCGGTCACCGAGCCAGCCGAACACCAGCGCGCCGACGGGGCGCGCGGCCAGCGTCAGGAACAGCGCCTCGGCCACCTGCTCGGTGCTGGCGCCGAACTCGTCGCCGATCGCCTTGATCATGAACACCAGCAGGAAGAAATCGAACGCGTCGAGCGTCCACCCGAGGTAGCTCGCCCAGATCGCGGTTTTCTGCGGGCGGGTCAGCCCGCCGTATTCGGCGATCAGCCCCAACTCGGTCTCGACGCCATCGCGCTCGCCCCCCAATCCCTCCGGCAGAGGTATCAAGCCGCCGGGCGCTCGGCAATCTCCGCCGCGCGATCAGGTGACCGGCTTCAGGTCGACTTGTTCGATGTGCCAGTGGAGCTGATCGGCGCTCGCGCCGTCGACGTGATCGACCCGGCGCACGGTGACCGTGCCTTCGAGGCGGTAAGGCTTGCCGCTGCGCTGCTTGCCGACGACCGTGGCCGGCGCCTGGTAGTACGATGAGCCCGCCGCGCCCTCGACGGTGCCGTCTTGCAGCGCGATGGTCACGGTCTTGAACCGGCGCCAGTACGCGGCGTGCTCGGCGCGGGTCATCTCGCTGCGCGCTTCGGCGTCGGCGCCCCACTGCGCGAACGCGGAGTCGTAATGGCCGAGTTCGAGCGCCCGGGCCCACTGGCGCAACACACGCTTCGCGCCCGCATCACCCTTGTCGGCGTCGATCATCGGCGGAGCGGTGCGCGCGGACCGCGAGGGGTCCGGCGCCGGTGTCGGAGGGGGAGCGGGCGCCGCCGGCAAATCCGGTGGGTTCGGCTCCGGCGCCCGGTTGCACCCCGCCATGGTCAGCAGGGCCGCGCCGAGAGCGGCCGCGCGCCTCACTTGGGTGCCAGCACCATCAGCATCTGGCGGCCTTCGAGCCGGGGATAAGCCTCGATCTTGGCGATCACCGCGGTATCGTCGCGGACCCGGTTCAGCAGGTTCATGCCCAGCTCCTGGTGGGCCATCTCGCGGCCGCGGAAGCGCAAGGTCATCTTCACCTTGTCGCCGTCTTCGAGGAACTTGGTCACGCTGCGCATCTTCACGTCGTAATCGTGATCGTCGATGTTGGGGCGCATCTTGATCTCTTTGATCTGCTGCGTCTTTTGCGTCTTGCGCGCGGCGTTGGCCTTCTTCTGCGCCTCGTAGCGGTGCTTGCCCACATCGAGGAACTTGCACACCGGCGGGTCAGCCCCGGGCGATACTTCGACCAGATTCAGGCCAAGTTCGTTGGCCTGTTCGATCGCTTCGCGGGTGTACATGACGCCGATATTCTCGCCATTCTCGTCGATGACGCGAACTTTTTCGGCCTGGATGAGATCGTCGAACTTGGGGCCGGACTTGACCGGCGGCGCGAGCATGCGCCGGGGGGGACGGGGTATGGGGCGTTCTCCAGTAGTTGATACGGGCGCGCTACTTAGTCAGTATCGGTGACCCGCGCTAGGGGCTGCGGACCAACGCTTCCGGCTTAGTCAGCGGCTGTCGTGTCTAGGCCACAGCCCGCCACAGCGGGAACTGGACCAGCCTGCCGCCCGCGGGCAGCACCGCGTCGATCGCGCGGGCGGGCTGGAGCGCGGTCAGGATCGCGGGATCGGCGGCGTTCATGCCGCCGGTCAGCGAACCGAACGCGGG
>JBDSDC010000078.1:0-11354 GCA_039920725.1 Croceibacterium sp.
GCGCTACGCACCGCGCAAATATGATTATGCACTGCTCGAGGCGCTCGCGCTCAACGGCGCGCTCAAGCCCGACCTCGACGCCGCGGGCAAGACCAAGGCGATCGCTGCGACCGCGGCCTGGCTCGGAGCCGCCGACACCGAAGCGGTGTGGAGCGGCGAGCTCGCTGCCGACGGCACGATCGTGTTCAGGCGCGCGTGGCGCGGGGTGACCGATGCGCACCTGATCGAGCCGGGTTTTGTCGGCAGCGCCGAGGCGCGCAAGCTCGCCCGCCTCGCCGGCGAGCAGGCCGACGCCTACACCGCGCCCGCGCGGCTGACCCGCAGCAGCGCCGATGCCGCGCCCGAGCCGGAGCCCGAACCGGTCGGCGAGGACGGCGCCGAGGAGGACGAGAACGCGCCCGCGGCGCCGATTGCCCCGGTCGCCACCGACGGCGCGATCACCCGCCCCAGCCAGCTGCTCGGCGCGGTGCTCGCCAATGGCCGCAAGGGCCTCGCCATCGCGCGCTACAAGGGCCTCGGCGAAATGAATGCCGAGCAATTGTGGGAGACCACGCTCGATCCCGACAACCGGGTCATGCTCCAGGTCAAGGTCGAGGACGCCGACGTGACCGACGAGATCTTCACCCGGCTGATGGGCGACGTGGTCGAACCGCGCCGCGAATTCATCCAGGAAAACGCGCTCAACGTCGCCAATCTGGACGTTTAGGATCGCCTTGAACGCGTAAGGCAATCCGGGCAGGGCTGGGGCGATGCTTTTTCGCTCCCTTCCCCTGCCCGCCGCGTTGGCGCTTGCTGCCTGCGCCACCGTTCCTGCCGCCCCGCCAACGCCGGTCGAAGTCGGGATCGTCGCGATCAACGACTTTCACGGCGCGCTCGAGCCCCCGAGAACGAGCGTCTCGGTCACCGGCCCGGACGGCAAGGTCTTCGGCGTGCCCGCAGGCGGCGCGGCCTACCTGGCGACCGCGGTCGAGCAGGTCCGCGCCAAATATCCCAACCACCTGACCGTTGCCGCGGGCGACCTCACGGGCGGCTCGCAACTGGCCTCGGCGATCCATCTCGATGAGCCCGCAGTGGGCGTGATGAACCGGATCGGTCTCGAATACACCGCGGTCGGCAACCACGAGTTCGACCGGGGGATCAAGGAGCTGACCCGCCTGCAGACCGGCGGGTGCGCGAAGTACACCGGCCGCCAGCCATGCGCGCTCGAACGGTTCGCCGGGGCGCATTACACCTACCTCGCGGCCAACGTTGTCGGGCCGGACGGCAAGACACTGTTCCCGGGCACCGCGCTCAAGACTTTCGGCGCCGGCCGCAACGCGGTGACGGTCGGCCTGATCGGCCTCACGCTCAAGGGCACCGACCAGCTGGTCTCGGCCTCGGGCATCGCGGGCTACCGTTTTCTCGACGAGGCGCAGACGATCAACGCCGCGGTCGAGCGGCTCAAGGCGCAAGGCGCCGACGCGATCGTCGTGCTGTTCCACCAGGGCGTGCGCACCCTCGATCCGCCCGATCCCAACGGCTGCAACGCCCCCGCCGGCGAGCTGGCCCCGATCATCCCCCAGCTCGACCCGCGGATCGACCTGATCATCTCCGGGCACACCCACTGGCAGTACGTCTGCCAGTGGCCGAGCAAGGACCCGGCCAGGACTTTCCTCGTCACCAGCGCCGGACTCTACGGCAAGCTGGTGACCGACATCCGCCTGACCATCGACCCGGCCAGCGGGCGCGTGCTCACCCGCACCGCGCACAACGTGATCGTCCAGTCGGAACCCTATCGCGGCGCGACGAACGAGGTCCCGCTCCGCGCCGAATACCCGCGCTTCGCCGCCGATCCGGCGGTGGCGAGCTATGTCGCGCCTTACGTCAAGGACTCGCAGGCCTTCGCCAATCGTCCGGTTGGCAAAGTGAGCGGCCCCGCCGATCTCGGCGTGGGCGGCAACAGCTCGATGGGCGGCACCCTCGGCAACCTGATCGCCGACGCGCAGCTCGCCGCGACCCACGCGCAAGGCGCCCAGATCGCGCTGATGAACGTCGGCGGCATCCGCGCCGCGCTCAACCCCGCGCCCGACGGCGCGGTCACCTTCGGCATGCTCTACAAAGTCCAGCCGTTCGAAAACATGCTGGTGACGATGAGCCTGACCGGCGCCGAGCTGAAGACGGTGCTCGAACAGGGCATCGACGACGTCTCGATCAACATGTGGCTCGCCCCCTCGACCGGGTTCCTCTACCGGTATGACATGGCGCGCACGCCTGGTGACCGAGTCACCGCGATCACGCTCGACGGCACGCCGATCGATCCTGCCGCGAATTACCGCGTCACCACCAACAGCTTCCTCGCCGACGGCGGCGACAGCCACACCGTGCTCGCCAAAGCCCGCGACAAGGTCGTCGGCCAGACCGACGTCTCGGCGCTGGAAGAATGGATCAAGGCCGTGCCGGTGCGGCAGATTCCGCAGGAACTGCGGTACGTCGGCAGCTGAGAACCCAAGTCCTCCCCGAGCTTGTCTCGGGGAGGGGGACCATCCACAGGATGGTGGAGGGGAAAAGCGATGCTGAAAGACCTGGCCCCGAAAGCGGTGACCGGCACCGTGCGCAAGGCACGACGGCTGCGACGTGAAATGACGCTATCCGAAGTGCTGCTGTGGCGCGAATTTCGCAAGCGACCGGGAGGCCTCAAGTTCCGCCGTCAGCACGCCTCTGGCGATTATGTTCTCGACTTTTTTTGCAGCGACGCCCGGCTGGCGATCGAGGTGGATGGCATCGCCCATGACATGGGAGACAGGCCCTAGCGTGACGATGTGCGCGATGCCTGGTTTGCCGCCGAGGGCATCGCCACGCTGCGGATTGCCGGCGCCGAAGTCATGCGCGACCTTGGAGCGGCCCTCGAAGCTACCATGGCAACAGCGAAGTCCCGCCTGCCCCTCCACCACCCGGCTGCGCCGGCCGGTCCCCCTCCCCAAGACAAGCTCGAGGAGGATTGAAAGCGCCTAGATCCTCCCCGAGGTCGCTCGGGGAGGGGGACCGCCGCGAAGCGGGGGTGGAGGGGTACTCCTCACATCCTGAACACGCCGAACCGCGGTGTCTCCGGAATCGGCGCTTCGAGGCACGCGGCCAGCGCCAGGCCGAGCACGTCGCGGGTCTGGGCCGGGTCGATCACCCCGTCGTCCCACAGCCGCGCGGTGGCGTAGTAGGGGTTGCCTTCGGTTTCGTACTTGTCGCGGATCGGGGCCTTGAACGCTTCGGCCTGCTCGGGCGTCCAGCTGTCGGCGTCGCGGTGGACGGCGGCGAGCACGCTGGCGGCTTGCTCGCCGCCCATCACGCTGATCCGCGCGTTGGGCCAAGTGAACAGGAAGCGTGGGCCATAGGCGCGGCCGCACATGCCGTAATTGCCCGCGCCGAAGCTGCCGCCGATGACCACGGTGAGCTTAGGCACTTGGGCAGTGGCGACCGCGGTGACCAGCTTGGCGCCGTGCTTGGCAATGCCCTCGGCCTCGTACTTGCCGCCGACCATGAAGCCCGAGATGTTCTGCAGGAACAGCAGCGGAATGCCGCGCTGGCACGCCAGCTCGATGAAATGCGCGCCCTTGAGCGCGGATTCGGAGAACAGCACGCCGTTGTTGGCCAGCACCGCCACCGGCATGCCCCAGATATGCGCGAACCCGCACACCAGCGTGGCGCCGTAGAGCGCTTTGAATTCGTGGAACTCGCTGCCGTCGACGAGGCGGGCGATGACTTCGTGGACATCGTAAGGCGCGCGCACGTCGTCGGGGACGATCGCGTAAAGCTCCTCGGCGTCGAACTTGGGCGCGCGCGGCTCGCGCAATTCGAGCGTCGCACCCGCGCTCTTCCCCAGGTGGCTGACGATATCGCGCAGGATGGTCAGCGCGTGCTCGTCGTTCTCCGCCAGGTGATCGACCACGCCCGATTTCTTCGCGTGCAGCTCGCCCCCGCCCAGATCCTCGGCGGTGATCTCCTCGCCCGTCGCCGCTTTCACCAGCGGCGGGCCGGCGAGAAAGATCGTGCCCTGCCCGCGCACGATCACGCTCTCGTCGCTCATCGCCGGGACATAGGCGCCGCCGGCGGTGCAGCTGCCCATCACGCAGGCGATCTGGGGGATCCGCAGCGCCGACATCTGCGCCTGGTTGTAGAAGATCCGCCCGAAGTGGTCGCGGTCGGGGAACACTTCGGCCTGGTGCGGCAGGTTGGCCCCGCCGCTGTCGACCAGGTAAAGGCACGGCAAGCGGTTCTCGCGCGCGATTTCCTGGGCTCGGAGATGCTTCTTGACCGTCAGCGGATAGTACGTCCCGCCCTTCACCGTGGCGTCGTTGGCAAGGATCATGCACTGGCGGCCCGAGACCCGCCCGATCCCAGCGATCAGCCCCGCGCCGGGAACTTCGTTATCGTAGAGCCCGTTGGCAGCCAGCTGGCCGATCTCGAGCAGCGGCGAACCGGGATCGAGCAACCGCTCGACCCGCTCCCTCGGGAGCAGCTTGCCGCGCGCGGTGTGGCGTTCGCGGCTCGCCTCGGGCCCGCCGAGCGCGGCCGCGGCAACCTTGGCGCGGAGCGCCTCGGCCAGCGCGCGGTTGTGGGCGGCGCGCGCGCGCGCCTCGGTCCCCTCCAGGTCCAGCGAGCTGGCGAGAACCGGTGCGCTCATCTGCTCGCGAGGTGAGCCGCGAAAAACGGCACCACCACCTCGTCGAACCGCTGGGCGATGTGATCGACGTGAGTGCCTTCGTAAGTCGCCCAGTCGTGCGCGATACCGAACCGCGCAAGCTCCTCGTGGATCGCGGTGTCGTCCTTGATCAGCCCGTCCTTGGTGCCGACATCGGCGCCGATCGCGGTGAAGCTTTTGAGCGCCGGCACGTGGCTGGCGACCATCGCCAGCGGCGCGTTGTTGGCCCACTTGGCCATCACCAGCGGATCGACCTTGCCGTCTTTGAACGGAGGATCGGCGAAGAACGGCGGGTTCTGCGGGTTGGGCGACCACGCGACCATCGACGACAGAGCGGCGCGGGTGCCGAAATCGCTCTTCACCGCTTGCGCCAGCGGCACGCTGGCCAGTTTCTGCGCCGATTCGGCGGTCTCGACCCGCGGGCTGATGCAGCAGGCGCTCTGCGCGTAGATCGCGCCGAACGCTTCGGGATGGGTCATCCCCACGGTCCACACGCCGTAGCCGCCCATCGAATGGCCGGCGAGGCCGCGGCCCGAACGCTTGGCGATCGTGCGGTAATGGCTGTCGATATAGGCGGTCAGGTCGCGCGCCACGAACGATGTGTAGTCACCGGTGGTGACCGAATTGGAATACATGCTGCCGCCGAGCTTGGTCAGCGAATCGGGCACCACGACGATAAATTCGCGGCCCTTGGCGGCGTTGAGCGCGACCGCTTCGGGCACGTGCATGTAGTTGTAGAAATTGCGCCCATCGATGGCGAAGCCGTGCAGGTAATAGATCACCGGATAGCGCTTGGCCTTGTTCTTGGCGTAGCTCGGCGGAAGCACGACCCTCGCGTTGCGGTCCGGGCTGTCGCCTTCGAGGTTGCCGACCAGCGCCGGGCTGTGGACCATGACCGAATCGACCTTGATCCCGGCCGGGATCGGCGGGGCGGGAGCGGTGATGTTCTGCGCCCGCGCGTGCACCGAGACCAGCGCAGCAAGGGCGGCCAGCGCGACGAGCGTCTTCCTCATGTGCCTCTCCAATCCAATCTTGTCTTAATCTCGCGAAAACCCGGCGCGTTATGCCCGTACGGGTCGCGATGAGTAGAGCCGATTTTCCAGTCGAGTCCACAATGGTATCGTCATCATGCCCCACTGGCTCAGGACCGGGATCACGAACGTGATCCCGATACAAACAAGCGAAGCCAGCACGATGTCGAGGCCTTCGAGCGAGCCGCCCGGCACCTCGCTCAAGCGGCGGATCACCCGCGCCAGCCAGAACGCGAGAAGCGAGAGCGCAAACATCGACAGGTTGTAGACCAGCGCCGGGACGAACAATCCGAGGTTGCTGCCGAGGAACGCGGTGGCGAACGGCATGAACGCGATCGCCATCAGGTACAGCATGTTGGGCCACATCAGCCGCACATCGTAATGGTACAGCGCGCGGAAGCGTTCGTGGTGACCCATCCAGAAGCGGCCGATCACCAGGAAGCTGAGGACAAAGGCGAACAAGCTCGGGACCAGGTCGGTCAGGGCGTGCCAGGCGGCTGCGATGGATGCGCCCTTCGCGAGGTGGGGCACGTGGATTTCGAGCACCAGCAGAGTGACCGCGATTGCGAACACCGCGTCGGAGAAGAACACCAGCCGGTCGAGCGCGAGATCGCCGCTCGTCTCGCCTTCACGCATGCACTTCGCCCCCCGACGCCGGTCAGACCCCGATCAGTTCGCGGCCGATCAACATGCGCCTGATCTCGTTCGTTCCGGCGCCGATGTCCAGCAGCTTGGCGTCGCGCAGGAAGCGTTCGACCGGCCAGTCGGTGGTGTAGCCAGCGCCGCCCAGCGCCTGGACCGCCTCGCCCGCGACGCGAAAGGCGTTCTCGCTCGCCAGTAGGATCGCCCCGGCGGCGTCGAAGCGGGTGGCGTGCCCGGCGCTGCACGCGCGCGCCACTGCGTATGTGTAAGCCCGCGCCGATTGCAGCGCGACGTACATGTCCGCGACTTTGGCCTGGATCAGCTGGAAGTGGCCGATCGGGCGGCCGAACTGCTCGCGCTCGCGGACATACGGGATCACCACATCGAGGCACGCCTGCATGATTCCGAGCTGGACCCCGGCGAGCACCGCGCGCTCATAATCGAGCCCGCTCATCAGCACTTTGGTGCCTTGCCCGATCTCTCCCAGCACGTTGCCATCGGGCACCACGCAGTCCTCGAACACCAGCTCGCTGGTCGGCGAGCCGCGCATCCCCAGCTTGCCGATCTTCTGCCCAGGCGCGAACCCTGCCATGTCCTTCTCGACGAGGAACGCGGTGATTCCCTTGCTGCCTGCGGCCGGTTCGGTCTTGGCATAGACCACCAGCACTTGCGCATAATGGCCGTTGGTGATCCAGAACTTGGTCCCGTTCAATTTCCACCCGCCGTCAACTTTGTCGGCGCGTAGCTTCATCGAGACCACGTCGGACCCGGCCGCGGGCTCGCTCATCGCCAGCGCGCCGACGTGCGCGCCGCTGATCAGCCCGGGCAGCAGCCGGGCCTTCTGCTCGCTCGTGCCCCAGCGGGCGATCTGGTTGACGCACAAGTTGGAATGCGCGCCGTAGCTGAGCCCGACGGAGGCGCTCGCGCGGCTGATCTCCTCGAGCGCGATGACATGCTCTAGATAGCCCAGGCCGAGCCCGCCGTCGGCTTCGGCGACGGTGATCGCATGGAGGCCCAGCTCGCCCATCGCGGGCCACAGTTCGATCGGGAACCAGTCCTCGCGGTCGACCCGCTCGGCCAGCGGCGCGACCGCCTCGTCGGCGAACCGCGCGACCGTCTCGCGGATCATCTCCGCCTGTTCGCCGAGGCCGAAATCGAAATCGGGGGTCGCGCGCATCGCTTGTGCTCTCCTCCCCCGGTGCCATAGCAAGCGCGGCTGCCCGCGCAAACAAGTTGCAAATGAAATCGCCGCGCGGGCAGCGCTAGCCTGCGTGCTTTCACCGAGGGCGGAAATGGCCTAGGCACGGCCCCGGGTCCGAACTTGGAAAGCGCCACTCTCACCCCCGCGGCCTCCGCGCCGCTGCTTGCGCCCACGCTGGACGACGAAGCGCGCGCGCGCGTCATGGCCGCCTATGGCTTCGATTCACTGGCGGACGATTCCGAGCTGAGCGCGATCGCCCAATTCGCAGCGAAGCTGTGCAATGCGCCCATCGCGCTGGTCAATGTGGTCGGGGCGGAGCGCCAGCGGTTCCTTGCGCACGAAGGCTTGCCGGTGTCGGAGGCGCCGACCGCCAATTCGTCGTTTTGTGTCCACACGATGACCCAGACCGAAGGCATGGTGGTGCCCGACGCCCGTGCCGATCCGCGCTTTGCCGGTAATGCGTTCGTCACCGGCGCGCCGTTCATCCGCTTCTACGCGGGGGAGCCGCTGGTGTCGGAAGAAGGCACGCCGCTGGGTGCGCTGTGCGTGATCGACACCACGCCGCGGCCGGACGGGTTGACCCAGTTCCAGCGCGAAGGGCTCGCGGTCCTCGCCCAGGCGACAATGCGGCGGCTACGCTCGCGCCGCCACAGCACCGCCGCCCGGCGCGAGCAGGAAGAACGCGAATCGTACTTGCACACCATGGCCGATTCGATCCCCGCCATCGCGTGGTCGGCCGATGCCGAGGGCCGGTTCGATTACTTCAACCAGCGGATGGTGGATTTCACCGGCAAGCCGAACGACGGCAACGGCGAGGCTTTCCATCCCGAGGACTGGAAGAAGGCGAGCGCAGCGTGGCAGCATTCACTGGCGACGGGCGAGACATACGAGGTCGAGCACCGCTTGTGCCGGCACGACGGCGAATACCGCTGGATGATGAGCCGCGCGGTGCCGGTGCGGAATGCAGACGGCAAAATCGTCCGCTGGTTCGGCACCGCGGTCGACATCCATGACCTCTACGCCGCGTCGGAGCGCAACGATCTCCTCGCCAAGGAACTTTCGCACCGGATCAAGAACATCTTCGCGGTCGTTTCCGGCCTCATCTCGCTGTCGGTCCGCAAGAATCCCGAGCACCAGGCCTTCGGCAAGGAGCTGATCGGCACGATCCACGCGCTGGGCCGGGCGCACGATTATGTCCGCCCCGCCGGCCGCATTCGCAGCAACACCCTGCACGGGCTGCTGAGCGACTTGTTCCGCCCTTATTGCGCGGGCGACGAGCCGTGCGTCAGGGTCACCGGCGACGACACCGCGATCACCGCCCGCGCGGCGACCCCGCTGGCGCTGGTGTTCCACGAGCTGGCGACCAATGCCGCCAAGTACGGCGCCTTGTCGGTGCCGGGCGGCGAGGTGATGCTGACCATCGACGATCGCGGCGAGACGATGCACATGACCTGGACCGAGCACGGCGCGCCGCCGCTCAAGACGGCGCAAGTGGACGGATTCGGCTCGCGCTTGGTCGACCTCAGCGTTACCGGCCAGCTGGGCGGCACGTGGACGCGTCGGTTCGAGCCCGGCGGGCTGGTGTGCGAGCTGACGCTGTCGAAAGCCGCGCTGACCGGCTAGCCGGCGCGCGCCGGCGCGGTCTCGCGCATCAGCCAGAACACCGGCAGGACCGCGGCCGCGACCACCGCGATCATCACCCCCGGCATCGCGGGATTGCCGGTCCGCTCGACCAGGACTTGCGCGAGGTACGGCGTCAGCCCGCCGAAGATCGCGGTCGCCACGGTATAGCCGAGCCCCAGCCCGCTGGCGCGGCTCGCGCTGCTGAACTGCTCGCCGGTGGCGATCGCGCCGACGGCGCTGGTCCCGCCCGCGACCAGCGCCAGCGTGACCGCGCCGACCAGCGCTCCGCCACCCATGCCGCCCGCCATCGCGGTGAATAGCGCGATCGGCAGCACCGCGCTCAGGCCGGCGAGCGCGAGCAGCGCCGGGCGCCGGCCGAAGCGGTCGGACAGCAGCCCGACGACCGGGGTGACCGCAATCACCGCGACGGCCGCGATGGTCGACAGCCACAGCGCATCGCCCTCGCTCGCGGCGCCGACCGAGGTCAGGAACGCGGGCACGTACGAGATCCCGACATAGTAGGTAATCGAGCCGAGCGCGGAGATCGCGAAGGCCCGCGCCACTCCCGCGCGCTGGCGCGTAAGCGCATGGCCGAGCGGGTTGGCGGGCAGTGCGCCCGCGTCGCGCAGCGCCTCGAATTCGGGCGATTCCTCGAGTCCACGCCGCGCCACCCACACGGTGCCCGCGAGCGCCGCGCCGACCACGAACGGGATCCGCCAGCCCCATCCCTGCAGCTCGGCTTCGGGCAGCAGGCCGACGGTCAGCGCCGAGACCCCGACCGCAAGCAGCCCGCCGACCTCACTCGCCGCCGCCGCCAGCGACGCGACCAGCCCGCGCCGTTCGGGCCGCGCGCCTTCGAGCAAGTAGGCGATCACCCCGGTATATTCGCCGCCGACCGAGAACCCCATCACGCAGCGGAGGAGCAGCAGCAGCGCGCCCGACAGCCCGCCGACCTGGGCGTAAGTCGGCAGCATGGCCGTCGCCAGCATCGCCGCCGACATCAAGGCCATCGAGATCAGCAACATCGGGCGGCGCCCGTACTTGTCGCCGATGTGGCCGAACACCACCGCGCCGACCGGGCGCATCAGGTACGCGACCGCGAACCCCGCCAGCGTGGTCAGCAGCGAGGCCGCGCCGCCGCCGAAGAACACGCGGCTGAGCACGGTGGCGAAGTACAGATAGAGCGTGAAATCGTACCATTCGACCACCGTCGAGAGCGCGGCAACCACGATCGAGCGGCGCGACACGCGGTGGCTCATGGCGCGAACCCTGCTCCCTCGGGCCAGCCGGGCGCGGCCAGGCCCATGACCTTGAACAGCTCGCCCATTTCGGCGGGTGAGGTAAGCCGTTCGAACGCCTGCGCCACCGCCTCTCGCTGCCTCGGCGCGGCCGCGATCAGCGCTTCGGCGCGGGCCGCGATTCCCAGCGCACGCAGCCATGCGCCTTGGGGCGCGGTCCCGAGCCAGCGCGCGCCGTGCGCCGCGGCAACCTCGGCAAGCGCGGCAAAATCGACGTGCGCGGTCAGGTCGGCCTCGCCCGGCGCGGCGAACGGATCGACCTTGCGGTGCCGCGCCACCGCCTGCAGTGTGGAGCCGGTGCGCGGCTCGGCATAACCATAGTCGATCAGCAGCGCCGCGCCGCCGTGCGCTGCCAGGCGGGTGGCAATCTCGCCGGTAATCGCGGCCGCGGCGGGGCACGTCTCGATGATCGTGCCGGCCGCCGCGTCCGACCGCGCCGGCGGCACTGCCGCATCCATCGGCTGGCTACCGGCGGCGAACACGAATTCGCCGTCTGCGCCGGTCGCGACCATCCGCTCGCGCCACCCGCCGGCCGTCCGCACCCATTGCCGCACCGGCAGCGCGTCGAGGAACTCGTTCGCCACCACCAGCACCGGCGTGCCGCCGGGCACTTGCGCGAGATCGCCGTGAACTTGCGCCTGCGGGACCGCCGCGCGCTGGAGCCGGGCGAGCGCGGGCGAGCCTTCGACGAAATGGACTTGCGGCACCAGCCCGGCGTGCGCCATCGCCCGCAGGGCATCGCGCGCCAGCGTCCCGCGCCCCGGCCCCAGCTCGACGTAACGGACCGGTTCCGGCCGCCCGGCGCGGTGCCACAGGTCGGCCAGCCACACCCCGATCAGCTCGCCGAACATCTGGCTGATCTCGGGCGCGGTGACGAAATCGCCCGC
>JBDSDC010000079.1:0-2532 GCA_039920725.1 Croceibacterium sp.
CGGCATGATGGTGTCGGTTTCGACCAGCCCATTGTCTTTCAGCGTGCGCCCGGTCGAGACCAGATCGACAATCCGCAGCGAAAGTCCGAGCGCAGGAGCGAGCTCCATCGCGCCGTTGAGCTTGACGCATTCGGCCTGGATGCCCTGCTGTTCGAACCACCGGCTGGCGAGGTGCGGGTACTTGGTGGCGACGCGCAAGTGGCTAACGTTGCCGGGGCTGTAAGCGCTCGCCTGCGCGGGTTCGGCGACCGACAGGCGGCAGTGACCGATTCCCAGGTCGACGGGGGCATAAAGCTCTGAATAGTCGAATTCCGCGATCACATCGGACCCGACAATCCCCGCTTGCGCTGCGCCAAAGGCCACGAACGTCGCCACATCGAAGGCGCGCACGCGGATGATGGTGGCAGCGCCATCGGTGGTGGCGAAGCTGAGCGCGCGGCTGTCCTTGTCGTGGAACGCGCTTTCCGGCACTAGCCCGGCGCGTGCCATTACCGGCAGCGCCTCATCGAGGATACGGCCCTTGGGGACCGCGAAGAACAGCGGGCGGGTGGCGGACATGGCGCGCCGCCTCTAGGCAGTAGGCAGGAAAAGGGCAACGGCGATGGCCGAGCGGTTAATGGAGATCACGCAAGTGGACCGCGCCATCGAATGGCAGGCCGACCATGCCGAACAGGCGGGCGCCCCCATCACCGCGCGCGTCGTGCGGGCGCAACTGGCGATCATCGGAACCGATACCATGCTGGCGCAGCGGATGAACGATTGGCCCGGCTTGAGCCTTGAGGACGCGATGCCGCTGCGCGTCGCCGGCGGCCTGCACTGGCTGCACTTGGCCGGGCGCGAGCCACGCTTGGCGCCCGTGTACGGCGGCGAGGTGACCGATCAGGCCGCCGTCGATGCCATCGTGGCCGATGTCGCGCGCGATCACGACGCCGTGCTGGTGCCGTGGCTCGACGGGCCGCCGCAGACCAACGAGGCAGGCCGCTCGGCGAACTTCATGGCCGCGCTGCTATGGCTTTCGCCGCGGCTGGGTCCGCGCTTCGAGCTCAACGAAATCGGCGCGAGTGCCGGGGTGAACACGATGATCGAGCGCTATCGTTACGATCTCGGCGGGGTCCGCACCGGTCCGGCGGATTCGCCGATACAGTTGCGGCCGGATTGGCGCGGGCCGCCGCCGCCGCCGGCAAGCGTCGAGATCACCGCGATCCGCGGCTGCGACGCGGCGCCGGTCGATTTGGCGGACCCGGCGCAGGCGCTGCGGCTCAAGGCTTACGTGTGGCCCGACGCCCCTGTGCGCATGGCGCGGATCGACGCGGCGGCGGCGTTGGCGAAGGATCATCCGCCCGACCTGGTGCGACAGGACGCGGGATCATTCGTGGCCGACCGGCTGGCCGCGCCGCAGGAAGCCGGCGTCACCCGGGTGATCTACCACTCGATCGTCTGGCAATACTTGCCCGCGGACACCCGCGCTGCGATTACCGAGGCGATCGAGCGCGCCGGCACGGCCGCGACGGAAGAGCGCCCGCTGGCGTGGCTCGCGCTCGAGACCAATCGCGAGACCTTTCGCCACGAACTCAGGGTCCGCTACTGGCCTGGTGGGGCGCACGCCGCGCTGCTCGCCAACGCGCACCCGCACGGCGCGTGGATCAACTGGCAGGGCGCAAATCCGGATTCGGTTAGGGGTAGCTGACCGTCGTGGGCTGGGCGGGCAGGGGGATGAACTCCGCGCTGTCGCCCGGCACGAGCGGGAACTTGCCCGCGCGCCAGTCCGCCTTGGCCTGCTCGATCCGCTCGCGGCGCGAGCTGACGAAGTTCCAGTAAACGAAGCGCGGGCCGGGGAAGGCCTCGCCGCCCAGCAGCATGAACTTGCCGCCCCGCCGCGAGGTCAGCGTCATCGGTGCGCCCGGCTTCAGCAGGACGAGCGTGTAGAGGGCGAGCGGCTCGCCATCCACCGCGCCTTCGCCGCCGACTAGCATGACCGCGCGCTCGTCCGCATCCGCCTCGATCGGGATCGCGCCCGCGGGGCCGATGTCGATCTCGGCGTAGATCGTCTCGGCATGGCAGGTGGTCGCGGCGCGCCGCCCCCACAGCGAGCCCATGATGATCCGCGCCGTGACGCCGGTGTCCTCGATCAGCGGCAAGTCGCTGATCGCCTCGAACGCTGGATCGATTTCCTCCTTGGCATCGGGCAGCGCGAGCCAGGTCTGCATCCCGTACATCGACGGGCCAGCAGCGCGCTCGGCCCCGGGGCTGCGTTCGGAATGAACGATCCCGCGCCCGGCGGTCATCAGGTTGACCGTGCCCGGGCGGATGGTCGAGACCGTGCCAAGGCTGTCGCGGTGGTCGATCGCGCCCTCGAACAACCACGTCACGGTCGCCAGATTGATGTGCGGGTGCGGGCGCACGTCCATCGCGGTGCCATCGGGCAGGTGCGCCGGGCCGAACTGGTCGACGAAGATGAACGGGCCGACCATTGTCCGCTGGCGCGAAGGAATGGCGCGGCGCACTTCGAAAGCGCCAAGATCATGCGCGACC
>JBDSDC010000080.1:0-10176 GCA_039920725.1 Croceibacterium sp.
GCGACCAGCACGCCTTTGCCGAAGCGCGAGTGGCCGGCCAGCGAGATCCGCGCGCCGTTGATGCGCGGATCGCGCGCCAGCTCCTCGCGCAGCTGGCTGGCGCCCCACGCCCAAGCCCGCAATGCGCCCCAGTCGGTCCGCTCGCGAGGCCAGCGGGCGAGGCCGATGATCCCTACCTGCATCGTGACGGCGCTGTCGCCCTGGAGCAGTTGCGGGCGGTAAGCGACGTGGGCGAACCCGTGGCTCAGCGCCAGAGCCACGCTGTCGGGCGCGGGCGGCCCGCCGAAGTCGGGCGTCCGCCCGCCGGGCCAGATGTAGCTGTAGTCGATCAGCGCCGGTGCGCCCGCGGCCGCGGCGGGAAAGGTGATCGTGGCATCGACCATCGGGCCGGAGCGCCCGTCAGGCGTGACGACCTGGCCGATCCAGTGCTCGGCCGCCGCGCCGCGCGGGGCGGGGACCGCTTCCTTGCGCCACGCCACGCGGAAGCCGGCGACAGCCTCGGGAATGCGCCCGACCCAGTTGTCCTCGACCAACCGGGCGAGTTCGGCGCGGCGGCGGTCCCAGCCTTCGGGGGTCGGCGGAGCGGAGCTGGCGAACAGCGGCGGCAGCGCGAGCCGGGCGACTTTGGTCTCGTCGGCGTTCGAGGAATTGGGCTTGCCCGGATCGCTGGTCGCGCCCGGGCGCAGCGCGCCGAAGCCGAAGCGCATCCGCTCGGCCTCGTGCACTTGCGCGGCGGTAGGCGCCTGGGCCTGCGCGGCCGATACCAGCGCCACCGCCAGCGCCGTGGCGCCGAGCAACAATCGCATAGGTGAACCCCGTCCGTGTCGCCGATTCACCCGATCCCGCGGGGCCTCGGCACCCACTTCATGACACCTCCGGCAAACGGCGTCCACCACCCGGTGCGCACGCCGGCCTCGGCCAGCCGGTCGCTGGTCCACTGATTGCAGGTGTTGCGCGCCGTGTAATGGCCCGGCGCGTCGTAGAACGCGTCCTGCGCGCCGTAGCCGGGGTGGCGGATGTGACGGCGCGGCAGCGTGCGCTCGATCCCGGCGATCAGCCGGCGGTACTGCTCGGAGCTCAGCCGAATCGCGCGGATGTCATCGGCCGGGGCCGGGCGGACATAGTGCGCGACATGGATCAGCCCGGCGCCGCCGATCCCCATGATCCGCAGCACCGTGATGGGCCGCAAGTCCCACCACGTGGGGGTGTTGAGGAACACCTCGCGCTCGCCCCAACTGATCGACAAGTGCGTGTACTCGGCGCTCGGCAAGGCGAGGTCGGTGTCGGGAAATTCGCCGCGCCAGTCCTTCTCGGGGGTGACCAGCGGCAGCACCAGCGCGGTGTGGACGCCGTTGGTCTCGACCATGATCTCGACGCCCCGCCGTGGCTCGCGCCAGTTCGAATTGCGCGGGATCGCGCTGCCGATCCACCCGGTCAGCGTGAACACCACCATGGCCAGCGCGAGGCCGGCGAGCACGCCGCCAAGGGCGCGGACTAGAAAGCGCGCCGCCGCAACCACAGGATCGACCAGTCGCCGATCACCAGCCGCGCGGCGAGGCGGAAGCCGGCGGCGCGGTAGGCGGCGCGGACCGCCGGTTCCTGCCGCTCGAGCAGCCCTGCCAGCAGCAGCGACCCGCGCGGCGCGACCGCCTCGGCGAAATCGCCCGCGAGCTCGATCAGCGGGCCGGCGAGGATGTTGGCGATCACCAGGTCGTAGGGCGCGCGGCCCGCGAGGATGGCGTGGTCGAGCCCTTCGGCGACGAGCATCGCCAGCTCGCCCGCCCCGGTGCCGAGCGGGATCTGGTTGAGCAGCGCATTACCCGCCACCACGCGCTCGCACACCGCGTCGATATCGCTGGCGACGGCGCGCGCGCGCGGCCACAGTCTGAGCGCGGCGAACGCGAGCAGTCCGGTGCCGGTACCGATATCGGCCAGGTTGCGCACCGTGACGCCGCGTCGCTTCATCGCCCCGAGCATCGTCAGGCACCCGGCGGTGGTATCGTGCTGGCCTGTGCCGAACGCCTGCGCGGCGGGAACCACCAGGTCGATCGCCCCCGGATCGGCCGGATGATCGGGGGTATGGACGTAGAACCGCCCGGCGCGGATCGGGGCGACGCGGGCCTGGGTCTCCGCCACCCAGTCGGTCTCGGGCAGCTTCTCGGCCGTAAGCGCGGGCGCGCGGCCCGCGAACAGCGCCGCGACCGCCGCCCGCTCGGCCTTGCCCGGGCGGTGCGCGAGGTAGGCGTCGAGCACCCAGTCGTCGGGCCGGTCCTCGGCCACTTCGCTGCCGGCGAGGACGATTTCGGGGTCCCATTCCTCCGCCGCCTCGTGCGCCACCAGCGCAGCCTGGATCACGGCCTTGGGCGCGCGGGCGGTCAGCTTCCAGCTAGCGGACACAGCCGGCGCCGTTGGCGTCAAGCACCGCGCCGCGCGCGCATAACGCGGCCGCGGCGCCGATCGCGCGCGAGCTGCCGGTGAAGAGGATGGTGGTCATCGCGTATTCCTTACCTGCGCGGGACCCGAGCGCAAACGAATGCGGCCCTCATCCAACTCCGGCTGTTACTTGCCTCAGGCGCTTCAAACGCTAAGGGGTAGCCACCTGCAATCCCGGAACCCGCCGATGGCCGACCGCCCGCTTTCGCCGCACGTGACGATCTGGAAATGGAGCCCGGCGATGCTGGTCTCGATCCTCCACCGGGCATCGGGCGACGGTATGGCGCTGGTCGGGCTGCCGGTGCTGCTGTGGTGGCTGGCCGCGCTGGCCAGCGGACCGGAGGCTTACGCCAGGTTTGCCCGTGCGGCGGACAACCCGCTCGGCATGGTGGTGCTGGTCGGGGTGAGCTGGGCGTTCTTCAATCACTTGTGCTCGGGGATCCGCCACTTCGTGCTCGATATGGGCGCGGGGTATGAACTGAACACCAACAGCCGCTGGTCGGTCGGCACCATAATCGGCGGCGTGGTCCTGACCGCGGCGTTCTGGGCCGTGCTGGTGACGAAGTGAGCGAGACCAAAGGCACTCCCCTGGCGCAAGTGCGCGGGCTCGGGTCGGCGCACCACGGTAGCCACCACTGGCTGCTCCAGCGCTACACCGCCGCGGGCAACCTGATCACGGCGATGTTCCTGGCGATCTCGCTAGTGCTGCTGCCTGACTTGTCGTTCGCGGTGGTGCGGGCGTGGCTGGCGCAGCCGCTTCCGGCAACGCTGATGGCGCTGCTGGTGGTGAGCGTGTTCTGGCACGCGCGGCTGGGGCTGACGGTGATGATCGAAGACTACGTCCATGACAGCGCGCGCAAGTTCGCGGTGCTGCTGGTGCTCAACCTGGTGGTCGCGGCGGGAATCGCGTTCGGGCTGGTGTGCGTGCTGCGGATCGTGCTGGCGGCGCTGAGCGAGGCAAGCGCCCACGACGCCGTGGCGAAGCTGCAGCAGGCCATGCAGAGCGCCAGTCAGGGAGCGCCGCGCTGATGGCCGCCGCCGCGCCCGCCTACAAGATTGTCGACCATACGTACGACGTGGTCGTGGTCGGCGCGGGCGGCTCAGGCCTGCGAGCGACAATGGGCAGCGCCGAGGCCGGGCTCAAGACCGCCTGCATCACCAAAGTGTTCCCGACCCGCAGCCACACCGTCGCGGCCCAGGGCGGGATCGCCGCGAGCCTCGGCAACAACAGCCCCGACCACTGGACCTGGCACATGTACGACACCGTCAAGGGGTCCGACTGGCTGGGGGACCAGGACGCGATCGAGTACATGGTGCGCGAGGCGCCGCACGCGGTCTATGAGCTCGAGCACGCGGGCGTGCCGTTCAGCCGCAATGCCGACGGCACGATCTACCAGCGCCCGTTCGGCGGGCACATGCAGAACATGGGCGCGGGCCCGCCGGTCCAGCGCACCGCCGCCGCCGCCGACCGCACCGGGCACGCGATGCTCCACGCGCTGTATCAGCAGAGCCTGAAGTACGACGCGGACTTCTTCATCGAATACTTCGCCATCGACCTGATCATGGCGGGCGGCAAATGCGTCGGCGTGATCGCGCTGTGCCTCGACGATGGCTCGATCCACCGGTTCCGCGCGCAATCGGTGGTGCTGGCGACTGGCGGCTATGGCCGGTGCTACTTCACCGCCACCAGCGCGCATACCTGCACCGGCGACGGCAACGCGATGGTCCTGCGCGCGGGGCTGCCGCTGCAGGACATGGAGTTCGTCCAGTTCCACCCGACCGGGATTTACGGCGCCGGGGTGCTGATCACCGAAGGCGCGCGGGGCGAGGGCGGCTACCTGACCAATTCCGAAGGCGAGCGGTTCATGGAACGCTACGCCCCCAGCGCCAAGGACCTCGCCAGCCGCGACGTGGTCAGCCGCTCGATGGCGGTCGAAATCCGCGAGGGGCGCGGGGTCGGGCCCAAGAAGGACCACATCTTCCTCCACCTCGACCACATCGATCCCAATGTGCTCGCCGAGCGGCTGCCGGGGATCACCGAGAGCGGCAAGATCTTCGCCGGGGTCGACCTGACCCGCCAGCCGCTGCCGGTGGTGCCGACGGTGCATTACAACATGGGCGGGATCCCGACCAACTTCCACGGCGAGGTGATGACCATCGGCGCGGACGGCAACCCCGAAACCGCGGTGCCCGGGCTGTTCGCGGTGGGCGAAGCGGCATGCGTGTCGGTCCACGGGGCCAACCGGCTCGGGTCGAACAGCCTGATCGACCTGGTGGTGTTCGGCCGCGCCGCCGGGCACCGCCTGCGCGATACGGTCAAGGTGGGCGCCGCGCAGCCTGAGTTGGCCAAGGACAGCGCCGACTTCGCGCTCGGCCGGCTCGACCATTTCCGCAACGCCAAGGGCGCCACGCCGACCGCCGCGATCCGCGCGAATATGCAGCGCGCGATGAGCGACCACGCGGCGGTGTTCCGCACCCACGACCTGCTCGCCGAGGGCAAGGACCGGCTGGCGCAGATCTACGGCTCGATGCAGGACATCTCGGTCACCGACCGCTCGCTGATCTGGAACAGCGACCTGGTCGAGACGCTCGAGCTCGACAACCTGATCGCGCAGGCCGCGGTGACGATGGACTCAGCGCTCAACCGCACGGAAAGCCGCGGCGCCCACGCCCGCGAAGACTTCCCCGACCGCAACGACGCCGCCTGGATGAAACACACCGCGGTATGGTTCGACGGCTGGGGCGGGCAGGGCGGCCAGACCCGCATCGATTACCGCCCGGTTCACGAGTACACGCTGACCGACGATGTGAAATACATCGAACCGAAGAAGCGGGTTTATTGAGGGTGTGAGGATGCGGATGCTATTTATCGCGGCGATTCTCGTCGCGCTAAGCGGCGCTACTGCGAGTATCGCGGGCGAACCCCGAATCGTTGAAAGGAGGGTTCCTGGCGGCTACAAAGTCGCCATCATCGATTTTGTGGGCACCGATCAAAATGCCGCACAAGCGATGATCTCGGCAGAGGTTCAGCGCCTATGTAGCCCGCTTACCCCGCAATGGGGGCGTTTCACGCTGAACGCTATGATCGGCGCACCGAAAGGCAAGCCCTTAAAGGCGGGGCGTTTCGAACAAGACATTCAATGTGTCAAACCGCCTATTGCCGATGTGACCAGTCAGACCGCCGCCTTTACACCAACAAGTGCTGATAATCTCCTTGTTCGCGACGTTGCTTTGAAATTTCTCGGATTACGCGACGCCGGTAATGCCGATGCGAGCTTTGCAATGCTCTCACCGACAATGCGACAAACGACAGATCGCGCCGATTGGGAACGAGAGATTCGGACAATGCCCGAAGTGATTGGCAATGCCGTCGAGCGAACCATAGTTAAAGTGACTTGGTATATCGATCCACCCGGCGTTCCATCAGGAGTATATGCGGCAGCGGATTTTGAGGGTCATTCCTCGCGTCTGGCGATCCATTGCGGCTATGTGGCGCTCAAGCGCCAGCCCGGTGGCGAATTTCTTATCGTCAGAATCGAAGAAGGTCGCCTGCGTGCGACCGATGCAAAGGCATTGGGAAAGGACAAGCTCCTCGAGATGCGCACTACATTTCAATGCCGAGGATGACCGGAGAATTCCGGGGACAGCATACCTGTTCCTATCCCTCCGCCCGGAACTTCCGGGGTCGCAATTGCCTCAATCCCTACATCTCATCCGGCACGTCTTCGCGGTCGTGGATCACGCGGACGACGATCAGCTCGCTCTCGGTGAAGCGGTAGATCGCGCGGTGTGCGCCCGATCGGACTTTGCGGTATTGAGCGGGGAGCCCCACCGCTGGGCTGCCCGCTCCCGGAAATTCCGCCACGAATTCGATCTTTTGGCGCAAGTCCTCGAGATAGCGTTTGGCCCGAGGTTCGCCCCATTCCGCTACCGAATGGGCGCCGATGTACTCAAGGTCCGCCGCGGCTCGGGGCCGCACGACGATTCTAAGCATTCGGAAATTTGCGGGCCATAAACTGGTCCCAGTCAAACGGCTCTGCAGGCCCGCTTTCTTCGCCTTCGCGCACCAGATCACGGAGGCGGTCGATGCGGGCATCGCGCTCTTCGCCGCGGCGCAGCGCGTCACGGATAACTTCGCTGACCGAGCCGAATTCGCCCGAGGCGACTTTGCGGCGGGCGTAGTCGGTGAAGTGGTCACCGAGGGCGATCGAGGTGTTCTTGCTGGGCATTGGGGTGCGATACCAAATATTGGTAACTGGCGCAATATGGCCCGGCCAACATCCCGGTGCGGCGATACTTGCCTTGCTAACGGTTTGCCGTTAACGGCCCCGCCAAACACCATAAGTTTGGGAGATATTGCGATGGCGCTGGATCGAATTCGTCTGCTGCGCGTGGGCGCTTCGGCTGCCGCGCTGGGCGCCGCGTCGCTGTTTCCCGGCGGCGCCTGGGCCCAGGGCGCCGCGCCCGCCGCGCCCGTCGCGCCCGCGACCGTGGTCAGCCCGACACCGGCGGACCAGGTCCCGGCCGACACCAAAGTACCCGACGAACAAGCTTCGGGCGACGCGATCATCGTCACCGGCTCGCGTATCGCCCGCTCGGGCTTCACCGCGCCGACGCCGGTGACCGTCCTCGACAGCGCGCGGACGCAGGAACTGGCGATCAGCAACGTCGCCGACGCGCTCAACCAGCTGCCGAGCTTCCGCGCCAGCGCCGGTCCGGCCAACGCGCAGAATTTCGGCGGCAACGTCGGCGCGAGGATCCTCGACCTCCGCGCTCTGGGCGCACCACGCACCCTGATCCTGGTCGATGGCCGGCGGTTCATGCCGAGCACCAGCGAGGGAACCGTCGACATCAACCTGATCCCGTCGATCCTGGTCCAGCGGACCGAAGTGGTCACCGGCGGCGCCTCTGCCGTCTATGGCTCGGATGCGGTCGCCGGCGTGGTCAACTTCATCCTCGACCGCAAGCTGAACGGGCTCAAGGCCGAGATGCAGTTCGGCCTGTCGCAACGTCGCGATGACGGCAACCGCTACTTCGGGGCAGTGTGGGGCACTCCGCTGGGCGATCGGGGCCATTTCACCATCGCCGGCGAATACGAAGCGAACGAAGGCCTTGCCGGGTGCTACGAAGCGCGTGCATTTTGCGCCCAGGAACGCTCCATCGTTGGCAATTCGCCCCCCGGCACCGGCGGCCAGCCGGCCAACATCATCACTTCCGACGTCCACAACTCGACGCTGTTCCCGGGGGGGTTGATCAACCGCTCGTTCAACGCCGCGGGCGCCCCCATCGGCACCAGTGCCACTGATCCGTTGCGCGGCACCAAGTTCCTGTCCGACGGTACCCCGGCGGCGTTCCAGTACGGCCAATTCGCCGGTGCGCTGTTCCAGATCGGCGGCGACGGGCACGGAACGAACGCTTTCCTGTCCAGCATACTGCTGAAAGTTCCGGTCGAGCGCTACAGCACTTACGCGAGCTTCGATTACGACCTGACCGACTCGATCAAGGCGTTCGCCGATCTGTCTTACGGCCATGTAAAGGGGACGGTACTGTCCTCGACGTTCCGTGATTTCAATGGCTCGATCATGGGCAACATCAAGATCGACAATCCGTACATTCCAGCCAGCGTGCGCACCCGCGCGCTGGCGGCGGGCGTGGCCAGCTTCACGTTGGGCCGCTCGGCCTTCGACTTCGGCAGTCCCAAAGCGGTTTCGACCGATGCGACATATCGCGGCGTTATCGGACTGCGGGGCCAGTTCGGCGGCGGGTGGACGTGGGACGCCTATTACCAGCACGGCAAGAACGAATTCTACCAGACAGTCACCAATGACGTGATCAACGCCAATTTGCGCAAGGCGGTAGACGCGGTTCAGGTCGGCAACACCATTGTGTGCCGGGTCAATGCCGATGCGATCACTACCAACGACGACCCGGCGTGCCGGCCGATCAACCTGTTCGGCGAAGGCCGTTTTAGCGCCGAGGCACTCGACTACGTGATCGGCGAAGGCTTCCAGAAGACCACTTCGACCCAGGACGTCGCGGCAGTCAACGTCGGCGGCGACTTGTTCTCGATCACCGATCGCCCGGTGTCGATTTCCGTCGGCGCGGAATATCGCAAGAACAAGATCAAGGGCACGACCGATCCGATTTCCGCCGGGCTGGGCTTCTTCGTCATCAACGGCCAGGCGGTGACAGGCTCGCAGGAAGTCAAGGAAGCCTACGGCGAATTGCTCGTGCCGCTGCTTAACCACCGGCCATTCTTCGAGAATCTGGAGCTGAGCGGCGCGGTTCGCTACACCGATTACAGCACCAGTGGCTCGGTGGTGACGTGGAAAGTCGGCGGCGTGTACGAGCCGATCACCGGCATTCGATTCCGGGCCACCCGCTCACGCGACATCCGCGCGCCCAACGTTAGCGAATTGTTCGGCCCGCAGCAGAAGAGCACGACCGGGCTGAACGATCCCATAAAGGGCCAGTCCAACCCGATTGTGATCAGGGGCTCCAACCCGGCGCTTCTCCCGGAAAAGGCCGACAGCTTCACCGCCGGCGTGGTCCTGGCCCCGGTTGGCGGGTTCCTGTCGCATCTGCGGCTCTCGGCCGATTACTTCAACATCAAGGTCAACCAGGCGATCGGCGTGCTGGGCGCCCAGACGCTCGTCGATCGGTGCTTCGCGGGGGCGACGGAGTTCTGTCCGTTGGTGTTCCGCGACGCCAGCCAGAACGTGATCCAGGTCAACGACGTGCTGGTCAACGCCAACTCGGTCAAGACCAAGGGCGTCGAAGTCGAGCTCGCCTATCGCCAGCCGCTGGCTGAACGGACCGAGCTCAACTTGCGCCTGTTGGGCACTTACACCGCCGACCTGATCACGGTCGACACCGCCGGGGCCACCGAGCGCGCCGGGCAGACCGGATCGCGCGCGGGAAACGTGCTGGGCGTGCCGGACTACACCATCGATGGCGTCGCCAGCCTGACGCACCAAGACACGACGCTGACCTTCCACGGGCGCTACATTCCCAAGGGCCTGTTCAACGTCGCCTTCATCGGGCCGGACAATCCCAAATATGCGATCACGTTGGCGAATACCGTGACGGACAATACGGTCCCGAGCCGGTTCTACCTCGACTTCGCGTTCACCCAGAAGTTCGCCGTCGGCAGTGGGCGCGAGGCCGAGCTGTTCGGCGCGGTCAACAACCTGTTCGATACCGATCCGCCGGCGCTCCCCTCGGGCAACCTGGGGACCAACCAGGTGCTGTTCGACCCGGTCGGGCGGGCCTTCAAGATAGGTGCGCGGGTCCGCTTCGGCGGCTGAGCGGTCAGCCCCGACCCTGGCGCGCGTGGGCGTGGATCGTGACCGAGAGCTCGATCGCCGCCGTGTCCATGCCCAGCGCATCGGCGACCTGGTCGCGCGCCGCGTCGAGGATCGGCTGAAGCGTTCCCTGCGCGGCCGGCGCGAGTTCGGTGGAGGTGGCTGGTTCGCCGCCGAACAGCAGGGCGCCGGGTGTGCGGCCGAGGACTTGGGCGAGCCGCTCGAGCGCGGCGGCGCGCGGCCGCGCTTCGCCCCGTTCCCATTTCCACAATGCCGGCTTGCTGACACCGACTTGGCCGGCGAGCTCGTCGAGCGACAGCCCATGCGCGTGCCGCAACTGCTTCACGCGTGAGCCGAACGTCTCGTCGGCCTGGGGCGCGGGCGGCGTGGGGGCGGCGCGGCCCGGTGAATCGAAAGACGCGGCAAGATTGGCCGCGGC
>JBDSDC010000081.1:0-6298 GCA_039920725.1 Croceibacterium sp.
GTTCCCGGTCGTCATGAACAACGCCCGGTACAACTGGAATTACGAAGGCGAGCCCGAGCCGCATGCCGACGGGCGCCGGCTGCGCCAGCCGCGCGGCAAGGGGCTCGGCGGCTCGTCGCTGATCAACGGCATGCTTTATGCCCGCGGCCATCCGCGCGACTACGACGAATGGCGCCAGCTCGGCCTCGACGGGTGGAGTTACGCCGACGTGCTGCCGTTCTTCAAGAAGAGCGAGAACCACTGGGGCGAAGCCGACGAATACCACGCGAAGGGCGGCCCGCTGTCGGTGACCAAGCATGTGCCCGACAAAGCGCTGTTCCCGCGCCTTCTCGAGACTGTCCGCAAGCTCGGCTACAAGACCCAGACCGATCATCATGGCGCCGATCAGGAAGGCTGGGGATCGCCCGACATTTCGATTCACCACGGCCGGCGCGGCAGCACCGCCGCGCGGTTCCTGTTCCCGGCGATGAAGCGGCCCAACCTGACCGTGATCACCGGCGCGCTGGCGACCAAAGTCGAAGTGCAGAACGGCCGCGCGGTGGCGCTGCATTACCGGAAGGAGGGGCAGAACCATCGCCTCCAGGCCGAGCGCGAGATCATCCTCTCGGGCGGGGCCTACAACACCCCGCAGCTGATGCTTCTCTCCGGCATCGGCCCGGCCGATCAGCTGCGCGAGTTGGGCATCGCCGTCACGCACGATCTGCCCGGCGTCGGCCGCAACTTGCAGGATCACCCCTCGATCGCGATGGTCTGGGGCGCCGAGCGCGAGGTCACCCTGACGGGCGACTTGCGGTTCGACCGGCTGACGCTGTCGGTGCTCGAATGGCTGGCGACCGGCAAGGGCCGCATCGCCAACATGCCGGTCACCGCCAACGGCTTCATCAAGACCCGCCCCGACCTCGAGCGGCCCGACGCGCAGTGCCTGTTCCAGCCGACCAGCATCCTCGCCCGGCCGTGGTTTCCGGGCGTGCGCAAGCCCGAAGCCGACGTGGTCGCGATGGCCTGCGTGCAATTGCGGCCCGAGGGGCGCGGGTGGGTCAAACTGGCGAGCGCCGACCCCGCGCAACCGCCGCGTATCCTGACCAACGTGCTGGCGACCGACAACGACCGCGCGTTCTTCCGCCGCGTGGTGCCGCAAATGCGCGAGATCCTGGAGACCGCGCCACTGGCCCAGGTGGTCAAAAGCGAGCTCATGCCAGGGCCGGGCATCGCTTCCAACAACGACATCGACACCTGGGTTCGCGCCAACGTGCGCACCGCGATGCACGCCGCCGGGAGCTGCGCAATGGGCACCGGCGAGGAAGCGGTGTGCGACACGGAGTTGCGGGTTCGCGGAGTGGCGGGCTTGCGGATCGCCGACGCCTCGGTCATGTCACGAATCGTGGGCGGAAATACCAATGCCGCATCGATTATGATCGGCGAAAGGGCAGCGGCGATGATCGCCGCGGACGAGGCGGGTCGATGATGGATTACTTGGTGCCGGCCCCTGCGGACGATCCACGCTCCAGCTACGAAATATACCGCGCCAAGGGCACCACGGCCGAAATGCTGTTGACCCGCCTGATGGTGCTGGCGGCGCGGCGGTGGCGCGCCCAGCTTGACGAGAAGCTGCGTCCCCTGGGCCAGAGCGCGGCTCGCATGGAGGCGCTATCGGCGATCATCAATTCGCCCGATCCGTCAAGCCAGATCGACATCGCCAAGCGGCTTAAGATCGAAGGGCCAACGATGACGCGAATGATCGATTCGCTGACCGCCGACGGGTTGGTGGAGCGACGCCCGGCTCCCGGCGATCGGCGCACCAAACATCTGGTGCTCACTGCCAAGGGAGACTCAACGTTGGCGACCATTTTTGCGGTGATGGATCCCCTGCGCAAGCGTCTTTTGGCGGGAATTCCGGCCGCCGAGCTGGCTCACCTGACGGCCTTCTTCGAGACCGTTCTCGACCGCCTGGAGAGTGCCAACGGCCAGCGTGCGGGGGACTGACGCGCCCGGCCGATTGCGCCCTCCTTCGCTGCTTCCTACCTAACGCCCGAGGGAATCGTTGGGACTCGCCGCTTAGACATGACCGTCCATACCACCCGCATGCTGATCGTCGGCTCCGGCCCGGCGGGCTTCTCGGCCGCGATCTACGGCGCGCGCGCCGGGATGGAGCCGATCGTGGTCCAGGGCATCCAGCCGGGCGGCCAGCTGACCATCACCACCGATGTCGAGAATTATCCCGGCTTCCGCGACGTGATCCAGGGCCCGTGGCTGATGGAGGAAATGCAGGCCCAAGCCGAGCATGTCGGCACGCGGGTGCTGTGGGACACTATTGTCAGCGTCGATCTCTCGACCGGATCGCCGTACCGCGCGATCGGCGACAGCGGCGACGAATACCTGGGCGACGTGCTGGTGATCGCCACCGGGGCGCAGGCCAAATGGCTCGGGGTTCCCGGCGAACAGGAACTGGGCGGCAAGGGCGTCAGCGCCTGCGCGACGTGTGACGGGTTCTTCTATCGCGGCAAGACAGTGGTCGTGATCGGTGGCGGCAACACCGCGGTCGAGGAAGCGCTCTACCTGACGCACCATTCGCCCGCGGTGACGCTGATCCACCGCCGCGGCGAGCTGCGCGCCGAAAAGATCCTCCAGGACCGGCTGTTCGCTCACCCGAAGATCGGCGTGGTGTGGAACAAGCGGGTCGACCGGTTCCTCGGCGATCCGCTCGCCGGCGGCCTCACCGGCGTGGCGCTGACCGACACGGTGACCGGCGAGCCAAGCACCATCGCGACCGACGGCGCGTTCGTCGCGATCGGCCACGCGCCCGCGACCGAGCTGTTCGCGGGCCAGCTGGCGATGGACGAGGGCGGCTACATCAAGGTTGAGCCCGGCACTCCCAAGACGGGCCGCCCCGGGGTGTTCGCATGCGGCGACGTGATGGACCCGGTCTACCGCCAGGCGGTCACCGCCGCGGGGACCGGGTGCATGGCCGCGCTCGACGCCGAACGGTATTTGGCGGAGCGGGAGTTCGTCAAAGGGGTGGCTGTGGCGGTCGGTTGAGCGCGTATCCGGCGCGATTGCCACCCACGCGAAAACTCACCCGCGTGGAAACTGGGTTTCCTGCTCGGTGATGAACTCGACCAGCGCCGGCTGGCCCGCGTCGATCGCGGCAAGCGCGCGGCGCAGCGCGGGGACGATCTCGCCCGCTTCGGTCACTCGCTCGCCGTGGCACCCGAGCGAGCGGGCAAACGCCGCGTAGTCGCCCGAAATGTCGGTCGCGCGGTACTTCTCGGTCGCCACCGGCATCACCGGCAGCTCGATCGCCATCGCGTGATTGTTAAGCAGGATCGACAGGATCGGCAGCCGCTCACGCGCGGCCGTCTCGAGGTCGGTTCCAGTGAACCCAATCGCCGCATCGCCCCATACGTTGATGCACAGCTTGTCGGGGCACGCGAGCTTGGCGCCCATCGCCAGGCCGAGGCCGTAGCCGAGCTGGGTCGACTTGCCCCAGCCGATGTAGCCGTGGGGTGAGCGGCTTTTCCAGAACGGCACCAGCTGGTCGCGCGGAGACCCGGCGTCGTGAGTGATGATCGTGTTCGCGACATCGACCGTATGCTGCAAGTCCCACAGCACGCGGTAGGGTGACAGCGGGCTCGTTTCCTGGGTGCACTTGGCCTGCCACTTGGCGAACCATTCTCGTTCTGTTTCAACGATTTGCCGCGCAACATGAGTGGCGTCACGCGGTTTCGGCTCGAGCGCCTTCACCGCCTCCAGCAAGGCCGCCAACGTGAGCTTTGCATCGCCCACCAGGGCCGCCTCGCACGGCACCGACTTGTCGATGTCGAGCGGGTCGAGCGTGGCGTGGATCACCCGCTTGCCGGGCGGGATCGCGAGCCCGAACGAGGTGGCGGTAAAGCTGCAGCCGATCCCGAACAACAAGTCACATTCGGCAAGCCACTTCGCCACCCCGCCGTTGATGCCGTTGCCGCCCGAACCGAGCGCGAGCGGGTGCGTCTCGTCGAACGCGCTCTTGCCCGGCAGGCTGGTCATGACCGGAATCGCCAGATGCTCGGCGAGCGCGCGCAGCTCGTCATAGGCCTCGGCCCAATGCACGCCCTGCCCGGCGTAGATCGCGGGGTTCTTCGCGGCGACCAGCAAGTCCGCTGCGGCCTCGATATCCGCTTGCGCGGGGCGCGAGGTGACCACCTTGCCTGGCGCGTAATCGAGCGGTCCGGCAAACGGCAGCGCCATCACGTCGTAAGGCACTTCGATCACCACCGGTTGCGGCCGGCCGTTGCGCAGCATCGCAAACGCGCGGCGCAGCACCGCGGCGACGTCGCCGGGCGCGGTCAGCGGCTCGGCGTGCTTGGCGACGCTCGCCATCGAGCGCACCGAGTTGAAGTTGTACGGCGTGTAAGCCTGGCCCTGCGCGTAGCCCTGCGGGATCACCAGCACCGGCACGCTTTCGGCAAAGGCCTGCGCGACCCCGCCAAACGCGTTCTCCGCCCCCGGTCCCTGCTGCATCACGAACACGCCCATCCGCGCGCCCTTGCTCATCCGGCTGAGCGCGTCGGCCATGTGTAGCCCGGTGCGCTCCTGCCGCACGATGACCGTGCGGATATCGATCCGCGCCGCCGCCTCGAGGATCTGATTGCGCGGATAGCCGAACACGACATCGACGCCCTCGCGCTTGAGCACCGCTGCGATCGCATCGGCGACCGTGCCGTTGGGGTGCACCGCAAAGTCCGCATCGCCCCAGAGTACGCCATTGCCGTGCCGCATCGTATCCCCCAAAAAGCCCGGACAGCCGCTAGAGCCGGGGAGAGGCCAATGCAACCGATCGAGTTGGGCCGGATACGCGTCCACAAGATCCACGAGATGGACAGCCCGGTGCCGCTGCTGGGCCAGCTTCCCGAAACCACCGCCGACGATCTGCGCCGGCTGATGACATGGTACGACCAGCCCGACGAGATCAGCGCCGATCCGGGGGCCAGCCTGATGACCTTTTCGGTCCACAGCTGGGTGATCGAGATCGACGGGCGGCGGATCCTGATCGATACCTGCTGCGGCAATCACAAGACCCGCTCGCTGCCCGAAGTGAGCCAGCTCGATACCCGCTACTTGGACAACTTGCGCGCCGCCGGGTTCGCGCCCGAGGACATCGACACCGTGATGTGCACCCACCTCCACTTCGACCACGTCGGGTGGAACACCCGGCTCGCGGGCGGCAAGTGGGTGCCGACCTTTCCCAACGCCCGCTATGTGTTCGGCAAGCGCGATTTCGAATATTTCCAGGCCAATCCACAAGGCGAGGAGCTGCACCACGAAGCGTTCCTCGATTCGATCGTGCCCATCATGGAAGCGGGCCAGGCCGACCTGGTCGATGAGCACCTGATCGCGCACCGCGAGATCGGCGACGGGGTGTGGCTCGAGCCGGCGTTCGGCCATTCGCCCGGAAATTGTACGGTTAACGCGCAAGCGGACGGCGCGCCGGGGATGTTCTGGGGCGACGTGATCCACCACCCGGTGCAGTTGATCCGCCACGACTTGCCGTTCGCGTTCGACGCCGACGGCGCCGCCGCGTGCCAGGTGCGCAAGGCGACGATGGAGCGGGTGGCGGACAGCGACACGCTGTGCTTCCCGGCGCACTTCCGCCGCACCAGCGCCGGCTACGTCAAGCGCGACGGCGACGCCTTTCGCTACGAGTGGATTGATAACACCTGAAACCGGGTTCAAGGCCCGCGCGATGATCGACCGCACCGCGCTGCGCGCCGCTTACCGGCAGGACGAAGAGGCCTGCGTCGCCGAACGGCTCAAGCAGGCCAGGCGCGCCTCGGCCGTGCACGGCGAAGCCGCCGCGCTCGCCGGCCGGGTGATCGAAGGCGCCCGCGCGCGCAAGGCCAGCGGGCTCGACGCGTTCCTCGCCAGCTACGGCCTCGGCACCGAGGAAGGCATCGCGCTGATGTGCCTGGCCGAAGCGCTGCTGCGGGTGCCCGATGCGGAGACCGCCGACGCCTTGATCCACGACAAGCTGGCGGGGATCGACTGGTCGGAGCACTTGGGCGAATCGAGCTCGACGTTCGTCAACGCGGCGACCTTCTCGCTGATGCTGACCGGGCAAGTGCTGCGCGGCGGGGCGCGGGCCGAAGCCGGGCTGGCGAACACTTTGCGGCGCACGGTCGGGCGGCTGGGCGAGCCGGTGATCCGCCAGGCGACCTTGCAGGCGATGAAGATCCTTGGCGGCCAGTTCGTTTTCGGGCGCACCATCGACGAGGCGCTCGCGCGCGCCGCGCCGGAGCGCGAGCGCGGGCTGACCCACAGC
>JBDSDC010000082.1:0-15310 GCA_039920725.1 Croceibacterium sp.
GCCACCTCCCCTTTCAGGGGAGGACCGTGTTCGATGCGGGACCGAGATCCTCCCCCGGAGGGGGAGGGGGACCACACGAAGTGTGGTGGAGGGGCGTCCCCGCTGGTGGTTACACCCCTCCGTCAGCCCTGCGGGCTGCCACCTCCCCTGGCCAGGGGAGGAGCTGAGTGCTGCACGGCAATGAGCGCGGCAAACGCGCGGCAGCGAGACTGCGCTGGGAAATGACCTTGCCCGAAATGTTGCTGTGGCAGCGCCTCAAAGGCCGCCCAAATGGCCTCAAGTTCCGCCGGCAACATCCTGCGGGCAATTTCGTGCTCGATTTCTACTGCCACGAGGCGAAGCTGATCATCGAAGTCGATGGCATAGCCCACGACATGGGGGAGAAACCGGACAAAGACCGCCAGCGCGACGCGCATTTCCAGCCCCAGGGCTTCCGCGTGGTCCACATTCCCGCCACGGACGTGCTGGCCGATCCGGACCGCACGGCCGAATCGATAATCGCTGCGGCCGGGGAGGCAATCTGATGGACTTCGTCTCGATCCTGTCGGTGTTCGTCCTCGCCTGTTTCGTCGGGTATTACGTCGTGTGGTCGGTCACCCCGGCGCTGCACACGCCGCTGATGGCGGTGACCAATGCGATTTCCTCGGTGATCGTGGTCGGCGCGCTGATCGCGGCGGCGGCGGGGGGTAGCCCGTCGGCCAAGTGGCTCGGCCTGCTCGCGGTCGCGCTCGCCAGCGTCAACATATTCGGCGGCTTCGCGGTGACCGCGCGGATGCTGGCGATGTACAAGAAGAAGGACCGCCCCGCACCCAAGGTGGACGCCAAGTGAGCGGCGCGGCGCACAACGATCCGCTAATCGCGCTGGCTTATCTGGTCGCGGGGGTGTGCTTCATCTTCGCGTTACGCGGGTTGTCATCACCCGCGACCAGCCAGCGCGGCAATCGCTTCGGCATGATCGGCATGGGCATTGCCGTTGTCACCACGCTGATCACGCACCAGATCGCCAGCTTGCCCGCGATTGCCGGGGCTATGGCGGTGGGCGGCGCGGTCGGCCTGGTCATCGCCCGGCGCATCAAGATGACCGACATGCCCCAGCTGGTCGCGGCGTTCCATTCGCTGGTGGGCCTCGCCGCGGTGCTGGTCGGGTGGGCGGCCTACCTCAACCCGCAAGCATTCGGGATCACCGGGCCGGACGGGCTGATCGAAGCGCAGAGCAGGGTCGAGATGGGCCTCGGCATCGCCATCGGCGCGATCACCTTCTCGGGCTCGGTGATCGCGTTCCTCAAGCTCGCCGGCAAGATGTCGGGCGCGCCGATCATGCTGCCCGCGCGGCACGTGATCAACCTCGGCACGCTCGTCGGCATCCTCGGGCTCGTCGGGTTCTTCACCCAGGACGAGGCGCTGTGGATCATCGCGACGATGACCGCGCTCGCCTTCATCATCGGGTTCCTGCTGATCATCCCGATCGGCGGGGCGGACATGCCGGTGGTGATCTCGATGCTGAACTCCTATTCGGGGTGGGCGGCGGCGGCGATGGGTTTCACGCTGCACAACACCGCGATGATCGTGACCGGCGCGCTGGTCGGCAGTTCGGGCGCGATCCTCAGCTACATCATGTGCCGGGCGATGAACCGCAGCTTCATCTCGGTGATCGCGGGCGGGTTCGGCGCCGAGGCGAGCGCGGCCGGCGGCCCGGCCAAGGAACAGCGCCCGTACAAGCGCGGCAGCGCGGAAGACGCCGCGTTCATGCTCAAGCAGGCCGAGAGCGTGATCATCATCCCCGGCTACGGCATGGCGGTGGCGCAGGCGCAGCACGCGCTGCGCGAGATGGGCGACCTGCTCAAGAAGGAAGGGGTCGGGGTCAAGTACGCGATCCACCCGGTCGCAGGCCGGATGCCGGGGCACATGAACGTGCTGCTGGCCGAAGCCCAGGTGCCCTATGACGAAGTGTTCGAGCTGGAGGACATCAACAGCGAGTTCGCCCAGACCGACGTGGCCTTCATCATCGGCGCCAACGACGTGGTCAATCCGGCCGCCAAAACCGACAAGACATCGCCGATTTACGGGATGCCGGTGTTCGATGTCGACAAGGCCAAGACGGTCATGTTCATCAAGCGCAGCATGGGCGGGGTCGGCTATGCCGGGGTCGACAACGAGGTGTTCTACATGGACCAGACGATGATGCTGCTGGCCGACGCCAAGAAGATGGTCGAGGACATCAACAAATCGCTCACCGCATAAACCACGTCCGCTAACCTCACATTCACCAATCGCCCCGCACTCGGCTGGCGCGGACATCGGGGGGACATGGGTTGCGCAAGCTGGGCCTAATCGGCGGGATGAGCTGGGTTTCGACCCGCTCCTATTACGACCGCATCAATCGCATCGTGCAGCGCGCCGATCCGTACGCGAGCGCGCCGCTGCTGATCGAGAGCCTCGACTTCGCCGAGCTCTACCGCCTGCAGGACGAGGCCGACTGGCAGCGCGCGGCCGGGATCCTGAGCGAGTCCGCCCGGCGGCTTGAGCAGGCCGGGGCGGGCGCGCTGGTGATTGCCGCCAACTCGATGCACCGGGTCTATGACACGGTCGCCGCGGCGGTCTCGGTCCCGATCCTCCACATCGCCGAATGTGTCGGCGCGCAGATGGCCGCCGACGGGGTC
This sequence comes from Croceibacterium sp., assembly GCA_039920725.1. Taxonomy (GTDB): domain Bacteria; phylum Pseudomonadota; class Alphaproteobacteria; order Sphingomonadales; family Sphingomonadaceae; genus Croceibacterium_A. The sequence goes on from JBDSDC010000082.1 coordinate 2,661, forward strand.
AAGTCGGCCGCGCTGCTCGGCACGCGCAACGTGATGACCGAAAGCTTCTATCGCCGCCGGCTTGTCGCGCATGGGGTCGATCTGTCGCCGCCCGACATGGACTATGCCGAAACGCTCGACCGGATCATTTATGACCAGTTGATGGCCAATAAGGTCACCCGCGATGCCGAACGCGCGCTCAAGACGATGATCACCGAGATCGACAAGCGCGGCATCCAGGCCGTCGTCCTGGCGTGCACCGAGCTGGAGCTGGTGGTCGATGTCGATGCCAACGTCCTGCCGATCTACGACAGCTCGCGGATTCACGCGCGCAAGGCGGCGGAATGGGTGCAGGGCCGCGACTAACGTCCCGCGTTCGCCCTGTGTTCACGTTGTAAACCCCCCAGCCACGTTCTAGCCCGCTCGCCATGTCCCGCGCGCCCTATGCTGCCGATCCGGCGCGCTCGCGCGGGCGCGAGTTCGCAGCCGAACAGGGCGGCAACCGGGGCCCGCGCAGCGAATTCCAGCGCGACCGCGACCGCGTGGTCCATTCGATCGCGTTTCGCCGCCTGGCGGGCAAGACCCAGGTGTTCATCGCGCCCGACGGCGATCATTACCGGGTGCGCCTGACGCACAGTCTGGAAGTGGCGCAGATCGGCCGCGTGGTGGCGCGCGTGCTTGGCCTCGACGAGGATCTGACCGAGGCGCTGTGCCTGGCGCACGACATCGGCCACCCGCCGTTCGGGCACGCCGGCGAAGCCGCGCTGGACGGCGCGCTGCAGGCTCGCGGCGGGTTCGATCACAACGAGCACGCGCTGCGCCGGGTGATGCGGCTCGACAGCCCCTACTGCGGGTTTCCCGGGCTCAATCTGTCGTGGGACGTGCTCGAAGGTCTGGCCAAGCACAATGGCCCGGTGACCGCGCCCGGCTGGGCGCTGGCCGAGCTCGACGCCGCGTTTCCGCTGGCACTGGCGGAGTGGCCGTCGCTCGAGGCGCAAGTCGCCGCGCTGGCCGACGACATCGCCTATGACAACCACGACATCGATGACGGGGTGCGTGCGGGCTTCCTCTCGCTCGAGGAGCTGCTGACGCTCGATTTCGTCGCCGAGCAGTGGCGCGAGGTCGAACGGCGCTTCCCCGCCGCCCCGCGCGAGGCGCTGCTGCGCGAGCTGGTGCGCGGGCAGATCGGGGCGATGGTCAACGACTTGCTGGAGACGACTATCGGGCGGGTGACGGGGCTGGGGTCGGTTGGCGAAGTCCGCGGCGCGGGCCGCCCGCTCGCCGGGCTGTCGGCGCCGATGGCCGCGCACGAGCGCGCGCTGAAGGCGTTTCTCTATCAGCGGCTCTACTATCACCCAGACCAGCGGATCACCGCGGAACGCGCGCGTGAGGTTATCGCCCGCCTGTTCGCGGCGTACCATCAGCAACCGGCGCTGATGGGGGCGGCATGGTACCGCGACTTGCCGCGCGAGGAACCCGAGCTGAGCCGCCACATCGCCGACTTCATCGCCGGGATGACCGACCGCTACGCAATCCAGCGCTACCGCGACATCTTCGGCGAGGTGCCGGAGGGACTGTCGAATGTCTAAGGGCGAGCTTCCTCCGCGCCGCATTCTGCTTGCAGGCGCCACCGGGCTGGTCGGCGGGCTGGTGATGGAGCTGGCAGGCAAGCACCCTGGGGTGCGGATCGTCGCGCTGACGCGGCGCGAGGCGGCGATGCCGCGCGGGGTGCCGATGGAGCAGATGGTCGCCGATCCCGCCGGGTGGGGCGAGGCGGTGGCGGCCATCGCGCCCGATGCGGTGATCTGCGCGATCGGGACCACCTGGCGCAAGGCCGACCGCAACGAGAACGCATTCCGCGCGGTCGATTACGATCTCGTGCTGGCGCTCGGCCGAGCGGCCAAAGCGGCGGTGGCGGGCAATTTCGTGCTCGTCTCGTCGGCCGGGGCGGATGCGTTCGCCAAAGCGTTCTACTTGCGCGTCAAGGGCGAGACCGAGGCCGCGCTGGCCAAGCTGCGGCTGCGCCGGCTCGACATCCTGCGTCCGGGCCTGCTGCGCGGCAGCCGGGGCAATGACCGCCGCCTGCTCGAGCGGATCGGGATCATCGCCAGCCCGCTCACCGACCTGGCCTCGCGGGGTCCGCGCCGGAAGTACCACTCGATCGATGCCGCCCTCGTCGCCGCCGCCGCGCTCCAGGCCGCGGGCGAAAAGGCCCAAGGGCGCTTCGTTCACGATCACGATGCGATCTTGCGGCTGGCACGGCGGCTGGACGGGCGCGCGTGAAACGTCACGCGCCCGCCACCGCGCGCAACCGCGAGCCGCTCGCCGCGGTCCTGAGCGAAGAGCTGCCCGACGCCGGGCTGGTGCTCGAAGTCGCTAGCGGCACCGGCGAGCACGCGGTCCACTTCGCTCGCGCCTTTCCATATCTCCAGTGGCAGCCGAGCGATGCCGACGCGGCCGCGCGGGCCTCGATCGCGGCGTGGCGCGCCGAAGCGGCGCTCGCCAACCTGCTGGCGCCGATCGCGCTCGATGCGGCGGCCGGCGAATGGCCGCCGGGGCCCATCTCTGCGATCATATGCATCAACATGATCCACATCAGCCCGGTGGCGGCGGCCGAAGGGCTGTTTGCAGGGGCCGGGGGCCTGCTGGGCGCCGGCGCGCCCCTGGTGCTCTACGGGCCGTTTATCGAAGCCGGTACTGCCACCGCGCCAAGCAACCTGGCGTTCGATGCCGATCTCAGGGCGCGCGATCCGCGCTGGGGGTTGCGCGAGGTGGCGTGGCTCGATGACCTCGCGAAACTTCACGGGCTCGCCCGGTGCCGGCGGGTCGCACTGCCGGCCAACAACCTCGCGCTGGTTTACCGTCGCCAATAAAAAGGCGCCCGCCGGACGAGGTCCGACGGGCACCTTGCGACCCTGCAATGGGGTCGCGACTTATTTGTGGATGGCGTCGCTGCCGGCCTGACCGACCGAGGAAATGTCGCCGCCGACGCCCTTGACGGTCTTGCAGGCGGTGGCGCTCAGCGCCATCGTCGTAATCCCGAGGGCCAACATGAATTTGCGCAGCATGGGTCGAATCCTTCCGACTTTCGATTGAGTGGTCGAGGGAGAAACCGCCCGCTGCAAGTTAGGTTCCCCCTGGCTCGGCCAGGCTGGCGACGGTCGGCCGGCTTAGGCGATGTTCGCGCCACGCAATCACCAGTCCGGCGCCGACCACCAGCGGCACGCCGAGCCAGGTGCTCGGCGGCGGCAGCACCGCGAACAGCAGCCAGCCGTAAAGCGTGGCCCAGAACAGGGCCGAATAATCCATCACGATCACGCTCGCGACCGAGCCGAAGCGCAGCGCGGCGGTCAGCAGCAGCTGCCCGATCGACCCGGCAATGCCGATCCCGAGCAGCAGCCACCACCCTTGGGCATCGTGCGCATGGGCCACGAACGGCAGCGCCAGCGCGGTTATCGGGGTGCTGAATGCGGCGAAGTAGAACACGATCGTGAGCGGCCGGTCGGTCTTGTTCAGATCGGCGATCTGGATCGAGATCAGCGCCACCATGAACGCCCCGCCGAGCCCGACCAGCGCGCCGTAGAGCGGAAAGTGACCGGCGCCGGGCTGTGCGATCACCAGCACGCCGAGGAACCCGAGCACGATCGCCGACCAGCGCCACACCCCGACGTGGTCCTTCAGCAGCACCATCGCCAGGATCGTGGCCCAGATCGGGCTGGTGAAGTTGAGCGTGGTCGCCTCGGCCAGCGGCAGCAAGATCACCGCGCCGAAATTGAGCAGCATGCCGATGGTGCCGTAAAGCCCGCGCAGGAAGTGGGTGCCGGGCCGGCCGGTCCTCAACGCGCCGACCCCGCCGGTGGTCGCCAGCAACCACGTCAGCAGGATCGGCAGCGTGACGAACTGCCGCCAGAACATGATCTCGAGCAAGTGGATGCCGCGCGCGGAGGCGAGCTTGATCAGCGCCGACATCGTTGCGAGCGCGGCAATCGCGCCGAGGCGGATCAGCAGCGCGAGGAGCGGGCGATGGCGCGGGGCCTCCATGGCCATCGCCATAGGTTGCGGGCCGCGTCCGGCAAGCCCATCTGCGCGCTATGCACTTGCCCGCCGCCCTGTTGTTCGCGAGCGATGCGGTGTGGGCCGGCCTGGCGGGCGCGGTGTGCCTGGCGATAGCGCTGGTGGCGGGGATCGCCGACCGCCGCCGCTACCGCCGCGCGCGGATCGACGCGGTCGGGTGGATGCCATGGACCACGCTGTCGTTCCTGGCGTTGTTCTGCGGTGTGGTGCTGGTGTCGGTGGCGCTGAAGGGGTTGGCGGGGCGCTAGGGCGCGGTGCGCGATTCCCGCCACAGCATCAGCGAAATCCCGCCGGCTACGATCACGCCAATCACGCTCACCCATTGCGGAACCGATTGGCCGCCCACCGCAACATCGAATGGCCGGATCAGCCGGTAGAGGTGCGCCAGAGCGACGATGCCGAGCAGGATGGCGGCCGCCGTGCCAAAGGGCTTCATGAAAAAGGACTCCCCTCGCCGCCCGCTTATGGCGGGCGAAGCGATGCTGCGCTCAATGCCGGTCGATGGCAATGGCGTCAGGAACTACAGGCACGCTTCCAGATAGGCCTGGTCGAACCCGAACTGGCGCGCCTTTTCGAGCGTGTAGGGGCGCAGGCCGGACGAGCGGAACTCGCCGATGATCTTGCCATCTTCGCCCTCTTCGAGATACTCGAAGTTGAACAATTCCTGGGTGACGATCACGTCGCCCTCCATGCCGATCACTTCGGTGACGTTGGTGGTGCGCCGCGAACCGTCGCGCAGGCGCTTGACTTGGACAATCAAATCGACCGATTCGGCTATCTGGCGCGAAATCGCTTCCTTGGGGATCTTGATGTCGCCCATCAGGATCATGTTTTCCATACGGCCTAGGCACTCGCGCGGGCTGTTGGCATGAAGCGTGCACATCGAGCCGTCATGGCCGGTGTTCATGGCCGCGAGCAGATCGAACGCCTCGGCGCCGCGGATTTCACCCAGGATGATCCGGTCCGGCCGCATCCGCAGCGCGTTCTTGACCAGATCGCCGATGGTGATCGCGCCCTGGCCTTCGAGGTTCGGCGGGCGGGTTTCGAGCGGCAGCCAGTGCGGTTGCTGGAGGCGAAGCTCGGCCGCGTCTTCGATCGTCAGCACGCGCTCGCCCGGGTCGATCATCTTCGACAAGGCGTTGAGCATGGTCGTCTTGCCCGAGCCGGTACCGCCCGAAATGACCACGTTCATCCGGCACGCGCCGGCGATCTTGAGCGCGGTCGCCATCTTGTCGCTCATCGACCCGAAGTCGCGCAGCATGTCGAGGGTGATCGGCTTTTCGGAGAACTTACGGATCGAGATCGCGGTCCCGCGCAAGCTCAAGGGCGGCACGATCACATTGACGCGGCTGCCGTCCTTGAGCCGCGCATCGGCCAGGGGGGTGGTCTGGTCGACGCGGCGGCCGACCATGTTGACGATCCGCTGGGCGATCTGGAACAAATGCTGCTCGTCGCGAAAGCGGATCGGCGCGAGCTGCAGCTTGCCGTTCTTTTCGATGTAAGTCTGGTCCGCTCCGTTGACCATGATGTCCGAGATGTCGGGATCGTTGAGCAGCTCTTCGAGCGGGCCGAAGCCGAGCAGCTCGTCGATCAGCACTTTTTCGAGCGCGAATTGCTCGCGGCGGTTGAGCGTGATCTTGAGCTCGGTCAGCACTTCCATGATGATCGGGCGGAATTCTTCGGACAGCTCCTCCTTGCTCAGCGTCGCGGCCGCTTCGGGATCGACCCGCTCGAGCAGGCGCGGGAGGACTTGTTCCTTGATCTTGTGAACCGAGGCTTCGAACCCGCCGACTTCGGAATTGACTTCGCCGGAATTGGACGCGGCCCGATCGGCCAGCCGCGTCATCGCGTCGCCCTGGTTCCGGGCGTTGCCGGACAAGTCCGGCTCGGCAAACGGCATATCGCCCGGCAAGGGCGGAAACTGGTCGCCTCCGGAGCGCGGCGCGGCTGGCGGGGGAACTCCCCCACCGGGGATGATCGCGCCTTTCATCGGCTTGGCGACGCCAAACGACGGGCGGGCGCCCGCCTGCATTCCGCCAACTCCGTTTTTGCGTCCGAACGCGCTCATGCCACTGCCTCTGCTACCCCTGCAGCCCCGCTGCAGCGCGCGAACGGGTGTTCGGCGTTCGGGCAAAAATGGTGAATAAGGGGAAAACTTTGAGCAAACTTTAATGCCCGGGCGGTGATCGCCGCAAAGCACTTGGCGCGGACCGCCCGTTGCGACAAGGAACGGCATGGCGAGCGCCCTTCCACCGCCCGGCTCGGACCGCGCCGGGCTGCTGTTTGCGCTCGCTGGGTTCTGCACGCTGTCGCTCGGCGATGCGATTGTCAAAGGCATGGCGGGCGAGTGGCCGGCGCCCGCGATCGCGGCGACGCGCTATCTGGTCGGAACCCTGGTGCTGGCGGCGCTGCTGGCGCGGCACGAAGGGCTGGGCGCGCTGGCGCTGCCGCGGCAGCCGATCCAGTGGGTCCGCGGCGTCGCGATCAGTTTGTCGGCCTTGGGCATGTTCCTCGCCGTGTGGGTCATGCCGCTGGCCGAAGCGACGACGATCGCCTTCACCCAGCCGATGATCACCGCGGTGCTCGCCGCGCTGCTGCTCGGAGAGCGGGCCCGGCTGTCGACCTGGATCGCGACGCTGGTGGCCTTCGCCGGGGTGTTCGTGGTGCTGCGGCCCAATTTCGCCACCGCCGGGTGGGGCGTGCTGTTCCCGCTGCTCGGCGCGAGCGGCATGGCGGTGACAATCATCGCCAACCGCAAGGCGAGCGGGCGGGCAAGCGTGCTGGCGATGCAGTACTATATGTCGGTCACCGCGCTGCTGTTCCTGATCGCCGCGACGCTGGTGGCGCACTGGGCCGGCCCGGACAATTTCCGGCTTCACATGCCACACTGGAGCGTGGTCGCGCGGTGCGCGTTCATCGGGCTCACCGCGACCGCGGCGCAGTGGCTGATCTTCATGGGCACGGTCAAGGCGGGCGCGGGCACGATCGCGCCGATGACGTACGGCCAGCTGCTGATGGCGACCGTGCTCGGTTACCTGTTTTTCGCGGACAAGCCCGACGCGGCGGCGCTGGTGGGCGCGGCGGTGATCATCGGCGCGGGGCTGTTCCTGTGGTGGCGCGGCCGCGCGCCCGAGCCGGCAAAGGCCGACTGAGCGATCAGCCGACCGCCGCCCAAAGATAGGCAATGACCGCCAGCCCAGACAGAATTGACCGGTTGCGATGCAAATGGTTCCACCGGGTTAGCATGTCGCGTGATCGCGGGCCGGCATCCTCCGGGACAATGGCCTTCAGGCGGTGGTTGAGCGGCAGGATTACCGTCAAGGTATAAGGCCAGTTCGCCAGCATCAGCACGGCACCGATCATCCACCGCCAGTCGCCTGACAGCCATCCTTCCGCAAGCCCGGCCAGACCGCTGACTGCTGCAAGTCCGGCCTGATAGTTGAACGCACGGTCGTAGCTGGGCCCCCATTGCGCAAGTGCGGCCCGATCGTCGAGGAGCATCCGGGCCGGATGCTCGGCGATGTTGATGTAACTTGCGGCACCGCAAAATGCGGCACCAAGTGCCAGTGCCAACAGTCCGGTGATCATCACTGTGCTCCTCCGCGATCTACTGTCACGGAGGGATCGGACCGGCAATACCGGTGGATCAGCCTTCGACATGTTCGGCGAGCGCCGTGAGGCGAGCGGTTGGGGCAGAGCCGATTTTGTTGACGCGATCCGTGGCGGGCCTCATCCTGTCTCGAAGTCGGGACAAGCCGTCATCCCAACAAGGTCGGCGAGGGGGATCCGTGCGAAAACTAATCTTGGTACTCATCTCGTTCGGACTGTTAGCTGGATGCAATCAAGGGGCGGAGGTGTCAGTGCCTGGCAAGGGCGACGGTCGCTATGCTGGGATAGGTACGTTCGATGCGGGCCGCCTATGGGGACTCATGAAGGGCGTGCCCGCGCCGTCAGATCCTGCAGCTGCGACCATTGCCGACGACGAACACGTCATTGTCGTAGTTGACAGCATCACCGGCGAAGTGCGCCAGTGCGGCGATCACAGTGGTTATTGCGTGGCGATGAAGCCGTGGAGCGGCGGGTCAAGCCCGGCGATGCTTTCAAAGCACGCCGCAGACCTCGCCGCCGAAGAAAGCGCGGCCACGCAATCGACGAACGGTTCCGCGCCGAGTGCAGCCGCCAAATAGATCAGCCTTCGACCTGTTCGGCGAGCACGGTCAGGCCATTAGCCCCCACTTCGGCGAAGCCGCCGCGGACTTCGATGGCCTCCGGCGCGGCGCCTTCGGTGCGGTAGACTTGCACGGTGCCCGGTTCCTTGATCGTCGCCATGACCGGGGCGTGGCCCTCGAGCACGCCGAACTCGCCTTCAGTGCCGGGGACTACGACCATGTAGACATCCTCGGACCGGACCAGCCGGGCGGGGGTGACCAGTTCGAAGTGCAGTGCCATCGCCTTAGGCCTCGTCGGCCATCTTCTTGGCCTTGTCGACCGCTTCCTCGATCCCGCCGACCATGTAGAACGCCTGTTCGGGCAGATGGTCGTATTCGCCTTCGACCACGGCCTTGAAGCTCTTCACGGTGTCTTCGACCTGCACGAACTTGCCCGGGATGTTGGTGAACACTTCGGCGACGTGGAACGGCTGGCTGAGGAAGCGCTGGATCTTGCGCGCACGCTGGACGGTCAGCTTATCTTCTTCGCTCAGCTCGTCCATGCCTAGAATTGCGATGATGTCCTGCAGGCTCTTGTACTTCTGCAGCGTTTCCTGGACCCGGCGGGCGACATCGTAGTGCTCCTGACCGACGACGGCCGGGGTCAGCACCCGGCTGGTCGAATCGAGCGGGTCCACCGCCGGGTAGATGCCCAGCTCGGAAATCGCGCGGTTGAGCGTGGTGGTCGCGTCAAGGTGCGCGAAGCTGGTCGCCGGGGCCGGATCGGTCAGATCGTCCGCCGGAACGTAGATCGCCTGGACCGAAGTGATCGAGCCCTTGTTGGTCGAGGTGATCCGTTCCTGCAGGTTGCCCATGTCGGTCGCCAGCGTCGGCTGGTAGCCGACCGCCGAGGGGATCCGCCCGAGCAGCGCCGACACTTCCGAACCCGCCTGGGTGAAGCGGAAGATGTTGTCGACGAAGAACAGCACGTCCTGGCCTTCCTCGTCGCGGAAGTATTCGGCCATCGTCAGGCCCGATAGCGCGACGCGGGCACGGGCGCCCGGGGGCTCGTTCATCTGGCCGAACACCAACGCGACCTTGGAGCCTTCGGGGGTCGGGTTGCCGTCCGCATCCTTGGCGATGACCCCGGCGTCGAGGAATTCGTGGTACAGGTCGTTGCCTTCGCGGGTGCGCTCGCCCACGCCGGCGAACACCGAAACGCCGCCGTGGCCTTTGGCGATGTTGTTGATCAGTTCTTGGATCAGCACCGTTTTGCCCACGCCGGCGCCGCCGAATAGGCCGATCTTGCCGCCGCGCGCGTAAGGCGCGAGCAAATCGATGACCTTGATTCCTGTGACCAGGATGCTGCTCTCGGTCGACTGGTCGACGAACAGCGGGGCCTCGGCGTGGATCGGGTTGCGCTTGGCGGCATTCACCGGGCCGCGCTCGTCGATCGGCTCACCGATCACGTTGACGATCCGGCCCAGCGTCATCGGACCGACCGGGACGGTGATCTGCTGGCCGGTGCTGGTCACCACCTGGCCGCGAGTGAGCCCCTCGGTTGCGTCCATCGCAATCGTGCGGACGGTGTTCTCACCGAGGTGCTGGGCGACTTCGAGCACCAGCCGGTTGCCGTTGTTGTCGGTTTCCAGCGCGGTCAGGATCGCCGGCAGCTCGCCTTCGAACGCGACGTCGACGACGGCGCCGATGACCTGGGCGATCGTGCCGCCCTGATTCTGATTGGGAGCGGTCTGGTTGGGCTTGCGAGCGGTCTTGGCGGCGGTGGCCATTAAAGATTCCTTGTCTTCGAAAATCGGAGCGCGTCGGCGCGGATGGATTACTTGGCGCCCTGGGCGCAGGCCTTGTCGGCGTCCTTGACCACCCACGCCTGGTCCGCCTGGGTCAGCGTGACGGTGTTACGCAGATAAGTGTCCTTGCCGAGGCCGTACTGGCAGATGAAATCGGGCGAGCCCATGCCGCCGGACTTGCACAGCGAGGTGTTGACTTTGTCGGCCTTGGGGCAGGCCTTCGCGAAGGCGGCTGCGAAGACCTTGTCGTCGGGCGCGGGCAACACCGGCGTGGTCGGCGTCGCGACCGCGGCGACCGTCGGCTGCGGCGCGGGCTGCTCATTGCCGCAGGCAGCGAGCAGGACGAGGGCGGTAAGGGCAGCCAGGTTCTTCACAGCGTAAGCTCCGTGTAATCGTGGGTTTCAGCGCAAACGCGCCGGGTCGGGGTCGGTTGCTAAAGTTACTCGGACCCAGGAAATTTCATGGTGTTACAGCGCTTCCGCGCCGGCGATGATCTCAATCAATTCGGTCGTGATCGCGGCCTGGCGGCTGCGGTTGTACTGGATGGTCAGCTTCTGGATCAACTCGCCGGCGTTGCGGGTGGCGTTGTCCATCGCGGTCATCGACGCGCCTTGCTCGCTGGCCTGGTTCTCGAGCAGCGCGCCGAACAGCTGGGTCTTGAGGTAGCGCGGCAGCAGCTCGGCGAGGATTTCCTCCTCGTCGGGCTCGTATTCGACCGCGGCGCCGTCGGACACCACCGCCTCGGTGGGCGCGGGGACGGGGATGATCTGCACTTCGGTCGGGACTTGCACCAGCGCCGACTGGAAGCGCGAATAGAACAAGTTCGCGACATCGAACTTGCCCGCCTCGTACAGCGCCACCAGCTCCGCGGCGACGCTCGTCGCTTCGGCAAAACCCGGCGCGCGCACGTGGGTGGTGTCGAACTCGACGGTCACGCCCGCGGGATAGGCGCGGCGGATCACCGGGCGGCCCTTGCGTCCGATCAGGTAGAACTCGACCTTCTTGCCCGCCGCCTCGAGCGAACGGGCCTTGGCCAGCGCGGCGCGCACGATATTGGAATTGAACGCGCCCGCCAGGCCCTTGTCGCTGTTGGCGACCACCAGCAGGTGGCGCTGGTCCGACCCGGTGCCGGCAAACAGCTTGGGCGCGCCGTCTTGGCCCGCGACTTTGGACGCGAGGCTGGCCATCACCGCGGCCAGCCGCTGGGCATAAGGCCGCCCGGCCTCGGCCGCGGCCTGCGCCTTGCGCAGCTTGGCGGCGGCGACCATCTGCTTGGCCTTGGTGATCTTCTGGGTCGACTTGACCGAGTTGATCCGCCCTTTGAGTTCCTTCAGCGAGGCCACGGGGGTTCCTTACGCGAACTGCTTGGCGAACGCTTCGAGCGCCTTGACCGTCTTGTCCTTGGCCTCGTCGCCGAAGTCCTTGGTGTCGCGGATCAGCGTCAATACCTCGGCGTGCTCGGCGCGCATATAGGCGAGCATCGCGGCTTCGTAATCGGTCACCCGGCCCACCGGCACGGGGTCGAGGAACCCGTTGGTCCCGGCGAAGATCGACACCGTCTGTTCCTCGAACGGCATCGGCGAATATTGCGCCTGCTTGAGCAGCTCGGTCAGCCGCGCGCCGCGGTTGAGGAGCCGCTGGGTGGCGGCGTCGAGGTCCGAGCCGAACTGCGCGAACGCGGCCATCTCGCGGTACTGCGCCAGCTCCAGCTTGATCGAGCCGGCGACCTTCTTCATCGCCTTGGTCTGCGCCGCGCCGCCGACGCGGCTGACCGACAGGCCGACGTTGATCGCCGGGCGGATGCCCTGGAAGAACAACCCGGTCTCGAGGAAGATCTGCCCATCGGTGATCGAGATCACGTTGGTCGGGATATAGGCTGACACGTCGCCCGCCTGGGTCTCGATGATCGGCAGCGCGGTCAGCGAGCCGGCACCTTCGGCATCGTTCATCTTGGCCGCCCGCTCGAGCAAGCGAGAGTGGAGATAGAACACGTCGCCCGGATAGGCCTCGCGGCCCGGCGGGCGGCGCAGCAGCAGGCTCATCTGGCGATAAGCGACCGCCTGCTTGGACAAATCGTCATAGACGATCACCGCGTGCATCCCGTTGTCGCGGAAGAATTCGCCCATCGTGCACCCGGTGTAAGGCGCCAGGTACTGCAGCGGGGCGGGCTCCGACGCGGTCGCGGCGACCACGATCGAGTATTCCATCGCCCCGTTTTCCTCGAGCGCGCGGACGATCTGCGCCACCGTCGAGCGCTTTTGCCCGACCGCGACATAGATGCAGTACAGCTTCTTGCTCTCGTCGGTGCCGGCGTTGATCCCCTTCTGGTTGATGAAGGTGTCGAGCGCGACGGCCGACTTGCCGGTCTGGCGGTCGCCGATGATCAGCTCGCGCTGGCCGCGGCCAATCGGGACGAGTGCGTCGATGGCCTTGAGCCCGGTCTGCACCGGCTCATGCACCGATTTGCGCGGGATGATCCCCGGGGCCTTCTTTTCGACCCGCATCCGCTTGTCGGCCACGATCGGCCCCTTGCCGTCGATCGGGTTGCCGAGCGCGTCGACCACCCGGCCGAGCAGGCCCTTGCCGACCGGCACGTCGACGATCGTGCCGGTGCGCTTGACGCTGTCGCCTTCCTTGATTT